>CAYTHW010000006.1:37675-40167 GCA_964437675.1 uncultured Atopococcus sp.
CCATGGTTGGCGAACATTTACTCGATCACTGTATTACTGGGGATCTATACGACCGCAGTTTCCTTATTATGGACGGTTGTTGCCCGCTTTTTCAAAGAAGGTACGACAGCTTACCGGACGGCTTGTATCCTCTTCAGTATAGGTGGACTTGTGATTGGTACTTTATTTGATTTCGATGTTCTAGTGAACTATATTTATGTTCTCAATGGTTACTTAGGTGTTATATTTATCCTCGCTGCTTTCTACTACACTTCTAAAGATAAGATGCAACTCTGGACCAGATCAAGATAAAATAAAATATCACACCGGGATAGGACTATGGATCACATAGTCCTATTTTTGTGTTAGGATATATATGCGAAATAAGAAGAAGGAGAGAGTTCAGACCATGAAATATTCAAAAGACGGTCTCTATATTGAGAAAACAGGTGAAGAATACCGTATCGGCTTATCTGAAAAAGGACAAGATGATGTGGGCGATGTGATTTTTGCAGATATCAAGGCCTCAGAAAATATAAAGAAAGGCGACTTTCTCATCGGCCTTGAAGGCGGTAAAGCTGTATCCGATCTTTATTCTCCGCTCACAGGACGAATCGTCAAAGTAAATGAGCAACTTTCTAATTTCCCGGAAAGATTGAACAGTGAGGCTAAGAGCCGTAACTGGATCCTCGTCTTAACAGATGTCGATGAAGCGGAATATGTTGATTTGGAAGATGAATCTGGTTTTATCGAGGATTAAATGGAACATGATGTTAAACGAACAGAGTTTGGGAGATGACTTCCAGACTCTTTCTATTTTGCCTATAAGTTTTTGCGACATACCCCCTTTTAGATGCTAAAATAGAAGAGCGATGTCATCAAGAGAGAAAATAGTGTGCAGGAGGCAAGTCAGATGATTGAGATAAAAGATGTTTCGGTCGAGTTCGAAACGAGTGACGGCAGAGTAGATGCTGTTAAAGATGTGAACATTTCAATTGAAGCAGGTGAAATTTTTGGAGTAATAGGTTATTCAGGAGCTGGGAAAAGTACCTTGGTGCGTACGATTAACATGCTGCAGGTTCCCACCTCGGGGAAGGTGATCGTCAACGGAAACGATATGACCCGGTTATCAGAAAAGGAATTACTCCAAGCTTGTAAGAAGATCGGTATGATTTTTCAGCATTTCAATTTAATGAAACAGAGGACAGTAGCTGAAAATGTAGCTTTTCCTTTACACAAATCTGGCTTGTCCAAGTCGGAAATCGATCAGAAGGTTGACCGCCTGATCGAATTAGTCGACTTGACCGATCGAAAAAATGCTTATCCTGCTCAACTGTCGGGTGGTCAGAAACAAAGAGTAGGTATTGCCAGAGCTTTGGCCAATGACCCTAAAGTCTTGTTATGTGATGAGGCAACGAGTGCCCTGGATCCGAATACGACTCTGCAGATTTTAGATCTGTTGAAAAAGGTCAATGAAGAGATGGGCATCACGATCGTCATCATCACCCATGAGATGGCTGTCATCAAGTCCATCTGTGACAGAGTGGCCATCATGTCGGACGGCAGAGTGGTAGAGCAGGGGACCATTTTCGATATTTTTACGAACCCTCAGAATCCAATCACCCAGTCCTTCATAGAATCAGCCAGCCAAAAGGAAAAAGATATCCAGAGTATTGCAGATGAAGTCAAAGAAAAATATGGCCCTCAGAAAGCACATCTGGTTCGTCTGGACTATGCAGGTGATGATACGGGTGACCGGCTGGTGGCTAATCTGGTGAAAGATTATCAGCTGTCACTGAATATCTTGTATGCAGATATTCAGATGATTCAGGGTCAGCCGACGGGGACTCTTCTCTTAGAAGTAGAAGGAGATGTCTCTACTATTGAAGCTGCCGTCAAACACCTGCGTACAGCCCCTGTCCGAGTGAAAGAATATTAAAGGAGACGCGATCATGTCATTTTTAGAACAATTACTGCCGAATGCTTATCAAATTCCTGAGCGCTTTATCGAAGCGACTTTGGAAACTTTATATATGACCCTCGTCACCTGCCTGATCGGTTTCGGCCTGGGTCTCGCTTTAGGAATCTGGCTGGTCTTGACCATGCCGGGCGGTTTGAAAGAAAATGCCGGGGTTTACAGCTTTCTCGATAAACTCGTCAATATCTTCCGCTCGATTCCTTTTGTGATTTTGATGGCGCTTTTAGTCAGCCTAACCCGCTTACTCGTAGGGACCTCGATTGGTACGACGGCTGCCATCGTTCCATTGGTCATCTCGACGATTCCTTTTTATGCCCGCCAGATTCAAAACACCTTAGTAGAATTGGACCCCGGCATGATCGAAGCTGCCCGCTCGATGGGTCTTGGAACCTGGGATATCATCAGCCGGGTCTATCTGCGCGAGGGGCTGCCGGGTATCATCCGAGCTTCTTCTCTATCCATCATCACAGTCATCAGCTTGACAGCGATGGCCGGGACAGTCGGTGGGGGAGGCTTGGGGAACTTAGCAATCACC
>CAYTHW010000007.1:0-16126 GCA_964437675.1 uncultured Atopococcus sp.
ACCATCAAGCAGGGATATATCGTTGAAAGTAAGCGGGGGGGCGGTGGCTATATTCGAATTCAGGAATTAAATCTAGTGGATGACCGCCAGAAATTAAACAAGATAATTGAAATTATCGGCCATTCAATATCTGAACGTGAAGCGAGAGGATTGATTAAATTGCTGCTTAACCAGAAGATTGTCAGTAAAGATCAGGCAGTCCTCATGTCTGCAGGTATGGATAATACTAATTTTGAAGATGTTGACAACAAGATTAAAGATAAAATACGTGCCAAGTTATTGAAAAAATTAATTATTAGTTCAAAATATGACTAGACAGTTATCGGAGGCGATAAAAGATGAATGAACTATTTACTGAAAAAGCTAAACGCGCTTTGAGTATAGCTGAAGAAGAAGCAAAGAAATTTCGCCATAAAACAATTGGAACTGAGCACATTTTACTGGGGTTAATTAAAGAAGAAGGAATAGCCGGAAAAACTTTAAGACAGCTGAATTTAACTGAAAGTGATATCCATGATGAGATAGAAAACTTTACAGGTTATGGACCAGAAGAAAATGCAGAATATAATGAGGTCCTGGCTTATTCACCCCGCTCGAAAAAAGTTATCACTTATGCGACCGATGAAGCTCGTCGAATGGAGACGCCTTTAGTAGGCACCGAGCATTTACTCTTAGGTCTTTTAAGGGATAAAGACATCTTATCAGCAAAAATTCTCGAAAATCTCGGGGTAGATCTTACAAAAGTCCGTAAGTTAATCTTACGTAAAATGCGGGGCCAGGCGCCGACAAGCGGCCAGGCCAAACAGAGACTGCGCCCGTCATCTAAACTGGAAGAAGGTCTGCCCGATTCTAATTCCAAAACCCCTACTCTGGATTCTCTGGGCCGTGATCTGACAGAACTAGCTGCCAATGGAGATCTTGATCCAGTGATTGGACGCGATAAAGAGATACACCGCATGATTCAGGTGCTCAGCCGCCGGACGAAAAATAACCCTGTACTGATCGGTGAACCGGGTGTAGGTAAAACTGCTATAGCAGAAGGTCTGGCCCAGCGTATTGTGGACGGAGATGTGCCTGAAACGCTCGAAGGCAAGCGCCTGATGAACTTAGATATGGGATCGCTTGTTTCCGGGACCAAGTACCGGGGCGAGTTTGAAGAACGCATGAAAACAATCGTCGAGGAAATAAGAACAGATGGCGATGTCATTCTCTTTATTGATGAATTACATACCATCATTGGAGCCGGCGGAGCAGAAGGATCGATCGATGCGTCGAATATCATCAAGCCGGCCCTGGCTCGTGGAGAATTACAGACGATTGGTGCGACTACTTTTGATGAGTATCAGAAATACATTGAAAAAGATGCTGCTCTGGAGAGAAGATTCGCGAAAGTGATCATCGATCCGCCTTCAGATGAACTGACGATTGAAATCTTAAAAGGTCTGAGACCTGAGTACGAAAGCCATCATAAGTTAATCATTACCGATGAAGCTATTGAGACCGCTGTCCGCTTGGCCAGCCGCTACTTGACCAACCGTGAACAGCCGGATAAAGCGATTGATCTTATTGATGAATCAGCTGCTAAAATCCGTATCGATGCAGCTGCCCAGCCCGATGAGAGGGATATCGCAGATGAGAGATTGGAAGAGCTGGAAAATGAGAAAGAACAGGCTATTCTTGACCAGCGCTTTGAAGAAGCTACTCTGATCCGCCAACAGGAAATGGAACTTCGTAAAGAGATTGAGGAAATGCAGAGTGAGGAGCCTGCTCATTTACTGGAATTGACTAAGACAGATGTTTCAGAAGTTCTTTCTCAATGGACCGGCATTCCTGTTCTTCAGATGGAAGAAGAAGAAGGCGAGCGCCTCTTGAGATTGGAAGACAGTCTGCATGAGCGTGTGATCGGCCAAAAAGAAGCGGTTACTGCCATTTCTAAAGCTATCCGCCGTGCCAGAAGCGGCATTAAGGACCCTAATCGACCAATAGGATCCTTCATGTTCTTAGGTCCGACCGGAGTAGGTAAGACAGAATTGGCTAAAGCCATGGCAGAAACTGTCTTTGGTTCTGAAGACAATCTGATTCGAGTAGACATGTCGGAATATATGGAAAAATTCACTACGAGCCGCCTGGTAGGTTCGCCTCCAGGCTATGTAGGTTATGAAGAAGGCGGGGAGCTCACTGAGAGAGTCCGCCAAAAACCATATTCCATCGTTTTATTTGATGAGATCGAAAAAGCTCACCCGGATGTCTTCAACATGCTGCTTCAAGTCTTGGATGATGGTATATTAACTGATTCTAAGGGCCGGGAAGTAGACTTTAAGAATACGATATTGATCATGACTTCCAACCTGGGAGCCACAGCCCTCCGTGATGAAAAAGTCGTCGGTTTTGAAGTGGGAGAAAGTAAAGTTGACCATGACCGTATGAAAAATAGGGTCCTGGAAGAGGTCAAACAATACTTTAGACCGGAGTTCTTGAACCGTATTGATGATACAATTGTCTTCCATAGTCTTGAAAAAGAACATATTCAAGAAATCGTTAAATTACTGACAGCTGACATGATCCAGCGCCTGGAAGATATGGAGATTGAACTTAAAATCACGCCGGCCGCGACTGATATCATCGTTAAAGAAGGATATGACCCTGAGTACGGGGCCCGTCCATTAAAACGTGCTATCCAATCAGAGATTGAAGACCGTCTGAGTGAAGAACTGTTATCCGGCAATATTCAAGCAGGAGACAGAGTCACTCTAGGTGCTTCTAAAGGAAATATCACTGTTCGAGTGAGAGAACGTAAAAAAAACCAGGAAAAAGAAACGGTTAATTAGAAAAGACTTACTATTAAACCATCATGTAAGGACTGCAAAGTCTCTCATGATGGTTTTTTTCTATTTAATAGGGTAAAGACAGAAGCTGTTGAGAGCATTGCTAAATAAATTATGAGGGTCCAGGCTACCTCTTACCTTCAATCTTTGGTAAAATTGATGTGTATAAAATCGAAGATGAGGACAGGAAGATGAATTGAAAGGAAGAGATCGATGAATAATAATTTAAGAAACGCTTTGATAGGACTGGGTATAGCTGCAGCAGCGGGTGCGGCAATCGTATTTTTCTTAAATGACGATGTTCAAGAATCTACAAAAGCAGGTTATAATAGAATGCGTGCCAAGCATTTTGTCCGCCATAATTTGAATGGAAGCGAGCGGGCGATCCGGGCCATTGATAATATGGATAATGAAGAAATTAATGACTTATTGCAGACGGCTGATCGTGTGAATGAGTTAAGACATCAGTTTACTGATTACGGCAGCCAGTTCAAAGATACTGCTTTAGATATCAAAGAAAATATTGTCGATTACGCTAAAGACTTAGTAAAATAAAGGAAGAATCCCATCCTTGATGATGGGATTTTTTGTGGAGAAAAATATGTTAACAAAAGAAGAAAAAGAAAAATATATGCAATTGGCTATGGAGCAAGCCCGGATTGCCAGGTTTTATGATGAAGTGCCAATCGGCTGTGTCATCGTTCATGAGGGAGAGGTCATCGGCCGAGGTTATAACCGGCGTGAAACTGACCAGTTGACTTCCGGCCATGCAGAAATGATGGCTATTGCAGAAGCGAATCATCGACTGGGCAATTGGCGTCTTGAGAACTGCCGGCTTTTCGTCACTTTAGAGCCCTGTACCATGTGCGCCGGAGCTATCGTTTTAGCCCGTATCCCCGAAGTCTATTTTGCAGCTTCTGATCCTAAAAGCGGTATGGGGGGGTCGATTTTAAATTTGATGGATATCAAAAAGCTTAACCACCAGGCTGTTGTTGAATCGGGCATATTAGAAGAAGAATCCAGCTGTTTATTAAAAACATTTTTTAAAGAATTACGTCAAAAGAAAAAGTAGATTCTCGCTATATGGGATGGGTCTTTTATGATAGACTATTTCTATAAAGCATTCCAGGGGGAAGTAATTATGTTAGAAGTTAGACATTTAACCAAGTCTTTTGGGGATCTCAAGGCTTTAGATGATGTGGGATTTGAGGTCCGTCCGGGGCAAATCCTGGGCCTGATCGGGCCGAACGGTTCGGGAAAAACAACGGCTTTCCGGCTCATCTTAAACCTGCTCACGCCCGATCAAGGGAAGGTTCTTTGGAGGGGGAAAAGCATCACTCCCCAGATTCTGCATACTATCGGCTATCTGCCGGAAGAACGCGGCTTGTTTCTCAATATGTCAATCGAAAACCAAATTTTGTATTTTGCTGAATTGAATGGGAAGAAAAGGAAGGAGATCCTTCCTGAAATTCCAAAGTGGCTGGAAAAATTTGATGTTAAAGGTAAGCCCAAAGATAAGATCAAATCTTTATCGAAGGGTAACCAGCAAAAGATTCAATTAATCACAACTTTAATTCATGAGCCGGAGTTAATTATTCTGGATGAGCCTTTCAGTGGTTTAGATCCGGTCAATGCCGAGCTGCTTGTAAGCGGCATTCAGGAGGCTGAGGAAAGAGGAGCCTGCATCATCTTTTCAAGTCATAATATGGCCAATGTTGAAGAGTTATGTGATGAACTGCTGATGCTGATCAATGGGAAGAGTAGTCTGTATGGTAAAGTCAGCGATATTCGTGAATCGTATGGGCGTACCCGAGTAGTGGTTGAGACGGAAGACCGATTAGAAGAGTTACTGCAATTAGAAGGCGTGGTCTCTGGTTATGAGCGGGCTGATGGACTGAAACATTTAATCTTGTCTTCACCTGAAGCCGGTGAAAAGATTTTCAACTATGTGACCCGAAAAAGCTATGTCCAGACCTTCAGCCAACAGGCTCCAAGCCTGGATGAAATATTTAAATTGAAAGTAGGTGAAAGTTATGGCCGCCAGTTTAACGATCATGAAGCAATCTCTGGTCAAGAATCTTAAATCTTTCAATTTTTGGTTTATGATTTTATTTCCTCTTTTAATTTTAGGAATACTTGCCCTGATTTTTTATTTTTCCGCGGATGACTCAAAAACACCTGCAGCCATAGTCAGCGAAGACCCTCTCATTGCTGAGATGATCGGCAGAATTGAGGGTATAGAACTCGATACATCTATCACCAGTCAGGAAGAGGCGCATACAGCTTTAGAGAATAAAGAAATTCAAGCTTATTTCCACTTCATGGGAGAGGAGGCTGCAGACTTAGAAGTGGAGTTTATCCATACTTTAGGTCTGGCAGATTCTTTAACGAATGTCCAAGTTATTCAAGCAGTCCTGACCAACTATCAAACACAGGCCCGTGCCGCTGCAGCGGGGGTGGATCCCGAGCTGGTAGCGGAGATGCTCGAGCCGGTGGAGCTCCAGGAAACAGCTTATTATGTGTCCGATGAAGGCCTGGTTCAACAAGGTGACAACCTGGCAGTAACAAGTGTGATCGCTTACGCTTTAACTTTAATCATTTTCCTGGTTATTCTTTTTTACCCTAATATCATCGTAACTGATTTAGCTCAGGAAAAAGGCACCCGGGTGATGGAAGTTATTCTGTCTTCCACAACATCCAACCAGCATTTTTTTGGGAAAATACTTTCAATTTTAGCGATGATTCTGATTCACCTCGTCATTTATACGGGCATCCTTGCCCTACTCTGGCCCATGGTGAAAGGAATGAATCAGGTTCAGCCCCTGCTGGAAATGGTCGATGGCGAAGAATTGCTGGCAGCATTAAATATCTATATTTTTATTTTTATCTTACTGGGAATCTTAATTTATGTTGTCATGGCAGCTTTTCTGGGATCAATTTCTTCCAGCAATGAAGATGCTCAAAAGGCAATCATGCCTCTGACTCTTTTAGGTATGCTCGGTTATTTCGCAGGAATGTACGGCTTAACCAATCCTCAACAGCCCATCATCGTCCTCTCGAGCTATATTCCTTTATTCTCACCTTTCATCATGCCGATAAGAATTTTAAATGACACTGTTTCCACAACGGGCATCTGGATCATCCTTTTCATTAATCTGCTCTTTTTTGCCCTGGTTTTATTCATTACCCTGGTCTTCTACCGTTCGAATCTGCTGGTTTATTCCGACGGCAACTTCATCCAGGGTGTCAGGCGGGCTTTTAATATCGTCAAGTCAGAGCGTAAGAATACAGTCTGATTTAAATTGGACTTTGAGAAAAAAATTAGTTATAATATATAGGCATACGGCAATGGCTGGCGTGTGAACCGTGTCAGGTCTTGATCGAAGCAGCACTAAGCATTAGTCAGTCATGTGCTGTATGTCTTAATTGAGATATAAACAAAGATTGGAGGAGAAACCTTCAATCTTTTTCTTTTTATTCAGAGCCGTACCTTAATTTTGCTTCTGTTTTTGGTATAATTAAGGAGTGAATTATAAAAAGGGGGGGCTAATGTGAGTTATCAAGCACTTTACCGGGTCTACCGCCCACAGCGTTTTGAGGATATTGTAGGGCAGGAAACTATTACGAAAACATTAAAACATGCAGTAGCCGAACATAAGACGAGTCATGCTTATTTATTTACGGGCCCTCGAGGGACAGGTAAAACAAGTGCCGCTAAAATATTATCTAAAGCCGTCAATTGTCCTGACAATGTAGAGGGCGAGCCTTGCGAAGTCTGCGATATCTGCCGGCAGATCAGAGCGGGCTCCCTTAATGATGTGATCGAGATTGATGCAGCCAGCAACAACGGGGTAGAAGAGATCAGGGATATAAGGGAAAAAGCTAACTATGCCCCGACCCAGGCTGATTATAAAGTTTATATTATAGATGAGGTTCACATGCTTTCCCAAGGAGCTTTTAATGCTCTCTTGAAAACTTTAGAAGAACCCCCTAAGAATGTGATCTTTATACTTGCTACGACAGAACCTCATAAGATACCTTTAACCATCATTTCGAGAACCCAGCGCTTTGATTTCAAGAGAATCAGCGACAGTGATATCATCAATCGGATGGCCGCCATCTTGGAGGAAGAGGATGCAGCCTATGAGCCGGAAGTTTTAGATATCATTGCCCAGAATGCAGGAGGGGGCATGCGGGATGCTCTGAGTATTTTAGATCAGACCATCTCTTTTGCTCTCGATAAAGTGACTGTGGAGGATGCGATGCAGGTCACCGGTGCTCTGACTCAGGATCTGCTTCATGATTACCTCCGGGCTGTCAAAGACCAGTCGACTCAGGCGGGATTAGCGATCTTGCAGGATATCTTAGAGGACGGAAAGGATCCCGGCCGTTTTGTTGAAGATGTCATTTTATTTTCCCGGGATATTTTAGTTTACAAGCAGAAACCTGGCGATCGTCATCTCCTAAAAAGAGCGCAGCTGACAGAAGATTTTGAACAGCTGGCGGATGCGATAGAGGAGGATCTGCTCTATGCAGTTATAAAAATATTTAATGAAACCCAGCATGAGCTGCGCATGTCCAATCATGCGCCCGTTTATTTAGAGGTGGCCACCGTCCGCTTGACCCAGCTGCAGACAGCTCAGACTGCCGAATCAGCGCGTGAAGCGGACAGCGGTCCAGAGATAGAGACGATCAAGGCGCTGCAGGCTCAGGTCAATGATCTAAAAGAACAGATTCAAAGTCTTTCCCAGGCAGCGCCTGCCACGCAGCCGGTCCAGGCAGGATCAGGCCGGGTGCAGGGTCCAGCGGCCAAGAAAAGCCGCGGGGGCATCACCTTCACGCCTAATAAAAATCAAATTTTTACAGTGCTGGAGCAGGCTACCAAGCAGGACCTGGATACGATTCGAGATTTATGGCCGGATTTACTCAATGCTTTATCAACGAGCAGCCGGGCCGTCACACGGGCATCCAAGCCGGTGGCAGCCAGTCCGGCAGGGGCGGTCATCAGTTTTCAATATGATATTCTCTGTCAGAAGGCTACAGAAGATCAGGAACTGCAGAATGAAATTCAGCATTTCTTGGAAAAAGTATCCGGACAGATGCTTCAGCTTGTGTATGTGACCGAAGCTCAGTGGCCGAAGATCCGCCAGGAGTTTATCGATCAGATGAAGCAGGAACCTGCTGAAAAGCAGAAGAATTCTGAGCTCGTTAAAGAAGATCAAAAAGAGCAGTATGAGCAGGAAAATGAAGAAAACCAAGTGGTCAGCCAAGCCTATGAATTGTTTGGTGAAGAGATAGTAACTATTAAAGATGAATAAAGAGGAGAGATTATGATGCGCGGTGGAAATATGCAGAATATGATGAAGAAGATGAAGAAGATGCAGAAGGAAATGGAGCAGACTCAGCAAAAACTGGATGAAACTGAATTTATCGGGAAAGCCAGCGGCGGCGTTGTCCAGGCAGTTTTTACAGGTGACCGTACCTTCCAGTCTGTTGAAATTGACTCTGAATTAATTGACCCGGAAGATCCGGAAATGCTGCAAGATTTAATTGTCATTGCGGTAAATGATGCCTTAGCTCAAGTTGATCAAGAAACCAATGAAAAAATGAGCAAGTATACCGACAGCTTTAATATTCCAGGTATGCCTAACTTTTAAGATTAGAAAGGACATGTCATGTTTTATCCTGAACCAATTTCCAAACTAATTGATTCCTATATGAAATTGCCGGGGATTGGCAGTAAAACAGCGGCCCGCTTAGCATTTTACACAGTAGACATGCCTGAACAAGAGGTAACTGATTTTGCCAAGGCGCTGATCAGTGTCAAACGTGATCTGACTTTCTGCTCTATCTGCGGGAATATAACAGATCAAGACCCTTGTGAAATTTGCTCCGATGAAAGTCGGGACAAAAGCACTATCTTAGTGGTGGAGAGTTCCCAGGATGTGGTCGCTATGGAAAAAATGCGGGAATATCATGGTTATTACCATATTTTACAAGGTGTCTTATCACCGATGGACGGAACCGGCCCGGAAGATATCAACATCCCGAGCTTAATCAAGCGCCTTCAGGAAGATGAAGATATTCTTGAAGTCATCATTGCGACCAATGCAACTTCAGAAGGAGAAGCGACTGCGATGTATTTATCTCGTCTGATTAAGCCCTCAGGTATTAAAGTGACCCGCTTAGCACACGGTCTTTCAGCAGGCTCAGATATTGAATACGCTGATGAAGTGACCCTGCTGAAAGCTATTGAAGGGCGTCAAGAAATCTAGTTTAATATTCTAATCTCCTCAGCCGGACACCGGCTGGAGGGGATTTTTATTTTATCGGACGAGCAATTTGTGACTGTTGGATATAATTTTGGTATGTTAAGCTAAGGAAAAAGTAGAGTTCTAGAACAAGGTAATCTTATCTCTGTTATAGAGTCGATTCCTTTTGATATAATCAAACTATAAAATGTAAAGGATTTATACTATGGTAGGAAGATTTATTAGCTTTGAGGGTCCGGATGGTTCGGGGAAGACCAGTATTTTAAGACGAATAGTGCCGGAAATGAGAAAATGGACAGAGAATGATGTTATTTTGACACGTGAGCCCGGCGGAAGTGAGATTGCTGAATCTATCCGCCATATCATCTTAAACCCTGAAAATACAGAGATGGACAGTCGCACGGAAGCCTTACTTTATGCAGCGAGCCGCCGGCAGCATTTAACCGAGCTGGTCTTACCGGCCCTCGCGAAGGGAGACTGGGTTATTACTGACCGCTATATAGATTCCTCTCTGGTCTACCAGGGGGTGGGTCGGGGAATAGGGATTGAGGAAATCTATGAGATGAATCAATTTGCAACAGAAGGTCTGCTGCCTGAGCTGACTCTCTATCTGGATGTCCGCGCGGAAGTGGGCCTTTCCAGAATTGAAAGAAACCGGCAGGCAGATGAAATCAACCGTTTGGATAAGGAAAAATTAGAATTCCATCAGCAGGTCCGCGAAGGATATTTAAAGGTATTAGAACGGTTTCCTGAGCGTATCGTGCGGGTCGATGCTGAAGATAACATCGAGACCGTGGCTGAAAATTGTTTAGAAATCATCCATAATCATATGAGAAAAGAAAAGGAGACAGGGTCATGAAATTAATCGTAGGTATTGTCGATGAAGAAGACAGCAAACGCTTGGAAAAAAAATTAGTTGAAAATAATATTCGTGTAACTAAACTCGCTTCAACAGGTGGTTTCTTGCGCTCGGGCAATACCACCTTCTTATCCGGTGTAGAAGATGCGGATGTGGAAGAAGTTTTACACATATATGATACAACCTGCTCTAAAAGAAAAATGACAACGAATTCCCCTGTACCCAATCCCGGTGGACGCTATGATTTTTCTGTAGAATTTGGGTATGCCCAGCCCATTGAAGTAGAGGTCGGCGGGGCAGTAATTTTTGTCCTGGATGTTGACCAATTCCATAAAATATAAGAAAAGAGTCGATGAGATGGCACTTGCTGTAGAGAAAGATCAATTAAACAAAGATTTTTTTAAACGTATCTTGCAAAAAGGGACGCTGGGTCATGCCTACTTATTGGAAGGGCCTGCCGGATCAGGTAAAAAAGATTTTTCTATTTGGCTGGCTCAGGTCATTTTTTGTCTGGACAGAGGGGAAGATTTAGAACCCTGCCAGGAATGTTATCAATGTCAGCGTATATATGACTGCCAACATCCCGATATCGTCGGGATAGAGCCCGAGGGAGCAACAATCAAGGTTGACCAGATTCGTGATCTCACGATGCGGCTCTCCAAAACCAGTATGGAGGATGACGGGCAGATCGTTATCATTGATGAAGCAGAGAAAATGACCCATGGTGCCGCTAATGCTCTTCTGAAATTATTGGAAGAGCCCGAAGAGAAGACACTGTTTTTACTGCTGACCGAAGCGAAAAATAAAATATTGCCGACGATTATTTCCCGCTGCCAGGAAATTAAATTCAAGCCTCTAAGTCAGCAGGAATGTTACTCTCAGCTGCTGGAAAAAAACTTACCTGAACAAGCAGCACAAATTTTAAGTTATATAACACAGGACATCCAAGAAGCGCAGGATTTTTACGAAGAACATGATTTTCAAACTATCTTAAATAAGATGGTCTCTTATTATGAGTACTTATCTCAGAAGAACGACATGGCTCTGCCCTATTTACAATCAGATTTAATGCCCTTATTAAAAGACAGAGAAAGCCAGGAACTGGCCTGGGAGATACTGACGAGTATTTATAGAATTGAATTAAAAAAAGGCCTCCATGCGGACCAAAGCTCCCAGCTTGATGACTACCTTCAATATACCAAGGGCAGGGATTTATCTTTAGTGTTAGAAGGCGTCAAGATGTTTCAGGCCTATGTCCCTTTTCAATCGAGTATGGAATACCTCGCTTTAAGAATTCTGCGGTCATAACTTACGATTAATGAAAAGAACGGTCACCATCTATCTGGATAGAAAGACTCCGGGACTCTTTTCATCGTCAGTAGAAAAGATGCCAGAAAGATGTTATAATTTCTAAGATAGAGTCTTAAGAAGGGGTGATACGATGTCTTTCGAAAATTTAAATCAAGCAGAAATTTATGACCAATTCTTAAGATTGGAAAAAGAAGCTGAGCAGACTTTGTTTCAAATACAAAATTTAAGAAAACAATTTGAAAGAGTTGTCGAAGAAAATAACAGCTTATCTATTGAAAATAAAAATCTCAGAGATCGTCTGAGTGATATTGAAGATCAAGATAAGTCGGGAGAAAACGAGAGGCCGGAGATGTCGCGTTCAAGATTAAATCTTGAAAAACTTTACGAGGACGGCTTCCATGTGTGCAACATGTTCTATGGATCACGCCGGGTAGAAGATGAGCCTTGTGCCTTTTGTCTGGAAGTGATATATGGTGATCGAAATAGAAGTGATTAGTTAAAGAAGAGACTGATTCTGTCAAAGAGTGTCGGTCCTTTTTTATTTGAAAAATAGGGGGTTAAATATGAGTGTTAAATTACATGGCGATGAGCGGATAGACCAGCTTATGCGCTATAATCTGGAAATCATTCAAAGTAAATCAGTCTTTTCTTTTTCTATCGATGCTTTATTGCTTGATCATTTCTCCTATACGCCCAGCCACAGCCGGGCCAGGATCGTGGATCTCTGTTCAGGCAACGGGGTTCTTCCCCTGACTTTGAGTCAGAAAAGTCAAAGTAAAATTATCGGGCTGGAATTACAGCCCCGCTTAGTAGATATGGCAAGGCGCAGTGTGGAATTGAACGGCCTGTCCGAGCAGATCGAAATCATCGAGGCCGATCTGGCTGATGCTTTTGATTATATCCCGAAAGACTCGGTAGATGTCATCACTTGCAATCCTCCTTACTTCGAATGGTCGGAAACCAGCCGTAAAAACCCTAATGAACATCTGGCTGTCGCCCGGCATGAGATCCACACTACTTTGGAAGAAGTTATTAGAATCACGAGCGGCTTGTTAAAAATGAACGGCCGGGCTTTTTTTGTCTACCGTCCCAATCGATTAATTGAAATGATCGATTTGTTCAGAGCCTGTCATCTGATGCCGAAAAAGATCCAGTTCGTCTATCCTAAAAAAGATAGTGAATCTAATATGATTCTGGTGGAAGTCATTAAGCATGGCAAAAAATCCGGTTTGAAAATTCTCCCGCCTCTCTATCTGCACGACGAAAACGGAGAGTATCTGCCGGAAATCAAGGGAATTATTTATGGAAAAGTATAATTATTTTTACGTTCTCTACTGTAAAGACAATACCCTGTATGGAGGCTATACGATAGATCTGGCGCGGCGGTTGAAGGAGCACAATTCTGGAAAGGGTGCTAAGTATACCCGGCCGCAAAAGAGGCGGCCTGCTAAATACCTGTATGCAGAAGCCTATCCGAGTAAAAGTGAGGCTATGCGGGCGGAATATGCTTTCAAATCTTTGACACGACAAGGCAAAGAAGCTTATCTCAATCATCAGGGTGTTTGTCAGCCTTACAATAAAATTAATGAAGTTGTGTTAAATTATAATCCCAAGGAGGATCATCATGCAGAGTCAGAAAAGCTTTGAGAGCAGTGAATATGGAAAACTGTACTTAGTACCCACACCTATTGGTAACTTAGATGATATGACCTTTCGTGCACTGGATATTTTGAAAAGTGTGGACTCTGTGGCTGCCGAAGATACACGCCATACGATGAAGCTCTTTAACCACTTTAATCTGGAGACGTCCTTAATCAGCTACCATGAGCACAATAAGGAGAGCAGAATTCCTGAGCTTGTCAGCCTGTTGAAAGAGGGGAAAGATATTGCCCAGGTTTCCGATGCGGGAACTCCGATTATAAGCGATCCAGGTTATGAGCTCGTCCAGGCCTGTTTGGAAGAAGAGATAGCAGTCGTCCCTCTTCCCGGGGCGAATGCTGCTGTCACTGCTCTCATCGCCTCCGGTATCAGTCCGCAGCCTTTTTATTTTTATGGCTTCCTCCCTCAACAGAAGAAAAAGAGGAGAGAAGAACTGGAGAATCTAGCCCAGGTCCCCGCCACTTTTATTTTATACGAATCTCCTCACCGGCTGAAAGACATGTTGAAAGATGCAGCTGAAATTTTAGGAGGGTCCCGCCACATCACACTTGCCCGTGAACTCACTAAAAAGTATGAAGAGATTTTACGTGGAAGTTTGGATGAAGCTGCCGCTTGGAGCATGGATCAGACTATCAGGGGAGAATTCTGCCTGGTGATTCAGGGCAGCGGCGATCACAGCCTGCCACCGGGAGAGCATGTTTACATATCTTATGCTGACCACGTCCGTTTATTGATGGAAGAGAAAGATATCTCAAGTAAAGAAGCGATCAAGGAAGTAGCTAAATTACATAATGTTGCAAAAAGATTAGTTTATCATGAATTCCATGACCTTTAAGAATAAATAAATTATAATGGTGATGGAGACATCAAGAAAGGAGCCGGGAGTATTTGAAAGTAAAACAATTACTAGTGATGATGAGCTCTTTTTTGATCCTGACTGCCTGCTCTGACTCCTCTATTATTGATTCTGAAGATGTTATCGTGACGAATCATATCGAAGAAGAGCGCTATGCTGTGCATCTGGATGATGAAGGAAATCTTGTAAGAGAAGATGTAGGTGAAGAAGCTGAAAGCCAGGCCGGGTCGGAACAGACAGAAAGCGGACCTGACTTATCACAAGCTGCATCAGATATGGTATCACTTGACCAGGCGCGGGCAGAATTGGAAGCCGGCCATCCTGATGCCGCAGCAGGCACCTTGAAAAAACTTATAGCCACCACCGATAAGAATGAGGAGGCCGAGGACTTTCTTCAGGAAGTTCAAAAGCTTCAGAAAGATGAAGCAGCTGCCGGTCTTTCTTATCATCATCAGTCGGAACTGATGAGGCAGGAGTTCGGGAAAGACAAGAATCAGGATTCGGCTGAGGCGGATGAGGCTGAATTAAAAAGTTTCCAAGCTGAAGCTGATATCAAAACAGACCTGGAAAGTTTATCAGAAGGTGAAAAAAGTGCTGTGCAGGCCTTAGAAAAGCGCTTAAGTATAGATATAGATGATTACCTTTTCTGGTCCTTGAACGAAAATGATCGAGAAATTTTTCTTGAAATCCGTCAAGTTGAATCAGATCCGGCAGTAACGAATCTGATAGGGCTGTTCAAGTATGACCTTGGCGAGAATCAAATAGAAAAGCTGAATGTTGTAACTGGTGAATATGAGATTTATTAAGAAAAGGAGCGGTAGAATGTTGAATTGGAAATCATTATTATTAAGTTTAAGTGCATTTACATTAATAGGCTGTGGCAGCCAGGCAGAGGAAGTTCCTGATAACAGTACCGGTGAGAGTGAGACGGAAGAAAGTGTCAGTGAAGAGCCACAGGCAGAAAGTGTCAGAGTAGAAAATATCGATGATGGTTCAAGTGTTGAAGATGAAGAAATGGAAAATGAAAGCCAGGAGCTGGAAGAGGCTGATGGAGTTACAGAGGATGTAGAAGAAGAGGTTACCGCATCCAGTGAAGACAGCCCCTCTGAGATGGATGCTGCAACTGAAGCAGCTGAGATGTCAATTCTTCGTGAACCGCAGGATGGAAAAGATTTGAATATCGTGGAAGCAGTAGCTGCGGCCGACAGCTCTCTGCCGGCAGACACCCAGTTCTTGCTTGAACCTCTTTCAGACACTCTATATCAAATAGAAGCACGGCAGGATGGGGCTGACAGCTCGGTTTCTAATCTGCTCGGTCTCTATCAATACGATATGGAAACCGGCGAAGTGATGAAGCAGGACCCGACGACCGGGGAGTTCGTTCCTTTATAAGTTCTATAAGTATAAAAAAAGACGAAACATGAATGTTTCGTCTTTTTATTTTTTTATTTGTTGACTGCCATGCGTCTGGCCAATTGCTTGGAAAACAGGGACAGTGCATAACATACGATAAAATATAAAACAGCCAGGGCTATGAACATAGGAACCACATATTCAGTGTTTAAGCTGTAGATAATTTTAGCATGGTGAGTTAGCTCCGGCAAAGTAATGATTGTTGCCAAAGATGTATCTTTAATCAGGGCGATTAACTGACTCACGATACTTGGAAGTGTATCCCTGAAGACCTGCGGCATCATGATATAACGCATGATCTGCATATTCGTCATTCCGGTCGCAAGGCCTGCTTCCGCCTGACCGGCAGGTATACTTTCTAATCCCCCTCGGATAATTTCTGAAATCATAGCTGATTCAAAAACAGTCAGAGCTGTCACAGCGGCCCAGAAGATATTCAGATGGATACCCATCTGCGGGAGGGCAAAATAAGTAAAGAATATGATCAATAATAAAGGAAGGTTACGTATAATATCGATAATCCAGCCTAAAACTTTTGAAAAGACCGGTATCTTCCAATATCTTAAAACCCCTAATAGAACTCCGAAAATAACACTTAAAATAACTGAAATAACTGCCACCTGCAATGTTAAGAGGAGGCCATCAAGTAAAAAGCGGATATTAATCCACTGAAATGCACCTGCAAAATCCATGAATTTCCTCCTCCTTAAGCGTCTGTAATATCCACTTCAACATTAAAACGAACTTCTAAGCGTTTAACTAATAATGTTAAAGGAATAGTGATAACTAAATAGAATAATGCAATAAGAATATAAGTATCAAAAGTATTGAAAGTTTCCATCGCTATAAAGTCAGCATAATACATGAGGTCGAATCCACCTACGATAGCCAGAATGGATGAGTTTTTAACTAAGTTAATAAACTGATTTCC
>CAYTHW010000007.1:16226-36425 GCA_964437675.1 uncultured Atopococcus sp.
AAAAATTCAACATATATATTAGCCAGGCTGCTGATTAATTTATTGGGCACTAATTGTAAAATACCCATCAAAGTACCGATGATAACACTGGCAATCAGGGCAATGATACTCGAAATGAGAGTATTTATAAAACCTTCTAATATGAGGGGCCAGTAAGTTTGTAATAGTTCTAACATATTATTTTCCACCGCCTTCTTCTTGTGAAGCGTTATCTCTAAAGGTCTCCAGTGCTTCGTTGATACTTGCTGAACCGGAGATAATATCTTCTCCGCCTTCGCCGTACACGTTTTCATTCACCCAATCATTGACCGGCACTAACTCCGCACCCGCATTTTCATTAGGTAAATACTCACCGAACCATTTAGTATAAATTTCATCATAGAGTCCTGAAGTCACAATTTCATCCAGTGCTGCATTAACTTTTTGCTGGAAATCTGATTCTGATTTATCGATAGCTATACCATATGGCTCTACAGTAAAGTTCTCTCCAGCGAGACGGTAATCAGGATTCGTATCCACCATACCTAATAAGATAGCATTATCAGTGGTTAAAGCTTCACCTTGACCTGCCTGCAGAGCTACGAAACCTTCAGAATAGTTCTCCAAGTCGACCACATTGACTTCCGGTTTAATCTCACGGAAATTCTGTGCTGAAGTTGAGCCTTTGATAGCGATCACTGTGTCATCGCCCGTTAAATCATCGATACCGTTGATAGGAGAGTCTTCATGTACAAGCAAGTTTTGCCCCCCGTTAAAGTAAACTTTAGAAAAATCAACCTGCTGAGCTCGTTCAGCTGAAATAGTCATCGTCGCTATAATAGCATCGATATTTCCATTTGTAAGCAAGGGTATTCTTGTCTTTGAAGTTACTTCGACAAATTCTGCCTCACCTTGTCCGTCAGTTAAAATATCTGTAATAGCTTTAGCCATATCGATATCGAAACCAACAATTTCTCCTTCTTCTACGCTGTACTGACCAAAAAGATTGGTGTCAGCCTTTACTCCCCATCTGATGACGGGATTATCCTGGTTCTCAATTCTTTCAGCAATAGCATTTTCAGGTCTTTCCTGTCGACATCCAGCTAAAGTGAATGTAAGAAAGATAACTGAAAGGAGAAGGATCGCTTTTTTAACCTTATTCATACTTTCCACTCCTTTATTAATAGGCAAAGACTTGCTCAATGAATCGTTTAGCATTCGGATCGTTCGGTGAAGTAAAGAAAGCTTCACTTTCGCGGTCCTCTAAAATCTCTCCATCTTTCATAAATACTGTACGGTCAGCAACTTCCCGCGCAAATCCCATCTCGTGTGTTACTACGATCATCGTCATTTTATCTTTTTCAGCGATGTCTTTCATGACGTCCAACACATCTCCGATAGTTTCCGGGTCGAGAGCTGAAGTCGGCTCATCAAATAACATAGCTTTAGGACGCATGGCCAGACCGCGGGCAATGGCAACACGTTGCTGCTGTCCACCAGATAATTGTCCAGGTTTAGAATCCTTGCGATCCCACATATTAACACGTGTCAGGAATTTTTCTGCTTCCGCTTCTGCTTCTGCTTTAGATAAGCCGCGCACCTTGATAGGAGCCAGAGTAACATTTTCCAGAACAGTCAGGTGAGGGTATAATTCAAAATGCTGGAATACCATCCCCATTTCTTGTCGGACCTGGCGGATATCTGTATTCGGGTCGGCAATATTTTCTCCTACGACCAGTAATTCACCCTCAGTGATCTCTTCCAGACCATTGATACAGCGCAATAAGGTACTCTTACCAGAACCGGAGGGTCCGATAATAGTGACTAATTCTCCTTCATCGAACTTTATATTTATATTTTTAAGAGCGTGAAATTTACCGTAGTATTTTTCAACATTTTTGAATTCAATCATTCTTCTTCCTTCTTTCATAAAATCGAGATAGTTTTTATCCAGTAGATGAATAAAAACTATCTCGATTGAGTTTTTATCAATAAAATTATTATAACCCATTATGTCGATAAATGGAACTTTAAACATGAGAAAAAATAAAATTTCAAGCGAAATCCTTATGAAAGCTTTCAAATCAATGAAGGGGCGGAAACAAAAAATACCCATTGAATGGATATATTCATAAACGATGAATAAAATATCTTTACTGGAAGAAATCAGCCTCTATCTTTAATGGGATAGAGGCTGATTATAATTATTCGTCTTCTTCTAATTCTATAATCCCGGGACTTGTCATAGCAAATGGATCGAGAAGCTGGTCTAACTGCCCTTCAGATAAAATACCTTCTTCCAAAGCAATCTCCCGGACGCTACGGCCGGAATCTAAAGATTTCTGAGCAATAGACGAGGCTTTTTCATAACCGATGTGAGGGTTGATAGCTGTGATGATACCTACACTCTGCTTCACATAAACTTCCATGGTCTGAGCGTTTGCTGTGATACCGTCGATGCAGTGTTCCTTAAATACATGGGCTCCATTGGTCATTAATGTTAAGGACTCTAAGATATTATGGAAAATAACAGGTCCCATCACATTTAATTCAAACTGGCCGGCTTCAACAGCCATGCTGACAGTCGCATCGTTTCCGCAGACTTGGAAATTGATTTGGCTGATCAACTCAGGCATTACCGGATTCACCTTGCCGGGCATGATGGAAGATCCGGGCTGTCTCTGCGGGAGATTGATTTCATTTAAGCCGGTTCGAGGGCCGGAAGCCATTAACCGCAGATCATTAGCAATCTTAGAAAGAGAAAGCATACTTGTTTTCAGAGCTGAAGAAATGTCGGAATAAAAGTCGGTATTTTGAGTCGCATCGATTAAAGAGCTGGCCAGAGAAAGAGGGAAGCCGCTAACTGCTCTCAATTCTTCAATGACTCTTTTGATATAATCCTCACTGGCATTCAGGCCCGTACCCACTGCTGTCGCCCCCATATTAACAGAGGTGAGGCTGTCTCTTAATCTTTCCAGACGCTGCACACTGCGCTGGACTGCGGATCCATAGGCGGAAAATTCCTGTCCTAAACGGATAGGGATAGCATCTTGCAGGTGGGTACGTCCCATCTTGATTAGAGAGTCAAACTCTTCGGCTTTACGATTAAAAGATTCCTCCAAATCTTCGAAAGCAGGAATCAGCAGATTCAGTTTCGTCAGTACTGTCATGCGAAAGGCCGTAGGAACAGCATCGTTAGTAGACTGTGCACAGTTTACATGGCTGTTGGGACTTAGGATAGAATAATTACCTTTTTCTTCCCCAAGAATTTCTAAGCCGCGGTTGGCGATGACTTCATTAGTGTTCATATTGATGGATGTCCCCGCTCCACCCTGGATAGGATCCACAACAAACTGATCATGCCATTTGCCTTGTAAAATCTCATCACAGGCCTGGACGATGGCATCTTTAATGGATTTGTTCAACAAGCCGGTGTCGTAATTAGCTAGCGCACTTGCTTTTTTTACCATGGCTAAACTGTTGATGAAGTCATCATCTAAAGCGTAAGTGGTCATCGGGAAATTTTCGAGAGCTCTTAGAGTCTGAATGCCGTAATAACTTTCTTTGGGTACTTGTAAACTTCCCAGCGCATCTGTTTCAGTACGAGTATCTACCATTGTAATTATTCTCCTTTGTATTGAATATCTTTTTTTAACTTAGAATGAGACAAGCTGCAGTTTTATGAATGAGGGATGGAAAATAGTGGATCTAAGGACGGGAGGAGCCGGTGCGGCTTTTCTTTCTTATTTAGCTCAGTCAGCAGCGGGTCTCTCGTTTCTAACTCCGAACATATTCTACCAAGTCTTCTTTTTCTATACCAGGCCTTCATGATATAATAATTTAAGATATGGAAGGGGAGTGCGGCTGTGAATATTGTATTGATTGCCCATGATGCTAAAAAAGAGGATATTGTTAATCTATCTGTTTCTTATCAGACTATTTTATCGAACCATCAGTTGTATGCGACAGGAACGACAGGTTTGAGGATACAGGAAGCGACAGGCCTGCCGATCCATCGTTTTAATTCGGGGCCGCTTGGAGGCGACCAGCAGGTAGGTGCTCTCATTTCAGAAAATAAGATCGATCTTATCATATTTTTACGAGATTCATTAGCTGCTCAACCTCATGAACCGGATATTACTGCTCTGCTTCGTCTTTCAGATTTATATAATGTACCGCTGGCAACTAATATGGGTTCAGCTGAAGTGCTCCTTAGAGGTCTGGAAGCCGGCTTCCTGGATTGGAGAGATTTAGACCGGGGGCATGAAAAAAATTCATTGGATTAGTTTATAGAGGGAAGGCTGAAAGGACTGGATATGGAAAAATTACTTACGATTATTATACCTTGCTACAACGAGGAGGATTCTATCGAATATTTTTTTAATGAGACAGAAAAAATTGATCTCCCTATCCAAAGAGAATATTTATTTATCGATGACGGCTCCAAAGACCACAGTTTAAAGAAGATGAAAAAACTCTACCAATCTCATCCGGACAAAGTGCGTTATCTGTCCTTTTCTAGAAACTTTGGGAAAGAGGCAGGGATATATGCCGGCCTGAGGGAAGCACAGGGTGATTATGTCGTCTTGATGGATGTCGATATGCAGGATCCGCCTTCCCTGCTGCCTGAGATGTACCGTATTCTGACTAAAGAAGACTATGACTGCGTGGGAACCAGACGAATTAACCGTAAAGGTGAGCCGCCTGTTCGTTCTTTTTTTGCCGGAGCCTTCTATAAGTTGATGAACCGTATTTCGGAAATTGAAATTGTAGACGGCGCCCGGGATTTTCGGATGATGACCCGTCAGATGGTCGATGCTATACTGGAAATCACTGAGTATAACCGCTTTTCGAAGGGTATTTTTGCGTGGGTGGGCTTTAATACTTATTATTTAGAATATGAAAATATTGAGCGGAAGCACGGCGAAACGGCCTGGAGTTTTTGGAGTTTATTCAAGTATTCTATTGAAGGAATCATATCTTTTACAGAAGCTCCCCTGGATATTGCCTCCTTTATAGGATTTTTCACTTTCATTTTAGCTCTTTTACTGGCAGCCGTTTTCTTTATCAGAACTTTAATCTTTGACAATCCGACTGAAGGCTGGACTTCTTTGATCGTAGTGGTCCTGGCTTTAGGCGGGCTCCAATTACTGAGCCTGGGTGTTCTGGGTAAATATCTGGGAAAAATGTTTTTAGAGATAAAAAACAGGCCGGTCTATATTGTAAAAGAAACTGAAGAGCAGATGATGGAAGAAGATGAGCCGGGGCAGGAAAAAAATGAGTAAGCTGAACAAAAAGAGTGTAATGAGCTTAAAAAAGCTCATTACACTCTTTCTTTCTTTTTTTAATTTCGGCGTCTGTAACTTCTATCCGGTGTGTAGCTGAAGTACTTGATGGTCCATAAAGCACAAAGTCCGACGATGATATATACAATATCTGAACCTGTTCCTTCACCAAAAACAGCCGTCACCAGATTGAAGTCGAAAATCCCAATTAAAAGCCAGTTCACAGCGCCAATGATTGTTAATGTTAAAGCTGTGCGGTCTAAAAGTTTCATCTTTTCCTCCTCGTTACCCTCTTGATTATTCTATCTAAAACATCTATATAGAATATACTGGACAATAAGAGAAAAGTCGAATGAATTAACATCCGACTCCCTGCTTATCTATAAGCCGCAGCGCAGCTGGGCATTACAGTTGGTACAGGTATTACATCCGCCGATATCTTCTACAATACCTTGGCGGCAGATAGGGCAGGTATCACCCACATCTGATCCAAACACGACATCATCGGTATCACCCATTTGTTGACGATGTTCATCATGAGCTTTTTCTACCAGTTGCAGAAGCTCGTCAGAATCTTCGACGATGCGTGGTTCCTGGAGACTCTCATTTTCAGGGAATAAGGAAATTTCTTCAGCTTCAAAATCATTTTCCTCTGCTTTTAAGGTCAGAACTTGTGAATCACGCGATCCATCAACATAAACTGTTCCACCTTTGGCGCCGCCGTCATAGAGACGTTCATAGATAGTTTGAACCTGCTCGTCTGTGTATCCTGCCGGGGCATTTACTGTCTTTGAAATAGAAGAATCAACACGGCGTTGAATAGTCGTCTGTACGTCGACATGTTCTTCAGGTTTTAATTCCATCGCACTGACGAAGTAATCAGGCAGTGAATTTTCGTCAGCTTCAGGATGGGTATTCAGATATTCCTGGACGATAGCCGAATTAACTTCAATGAACTTACCTAAGCGGCCGCTGCGGAAATATTTAAAGGCAAAGTAAGGTTCAAGTCCTGTCGAAACACCAACCATCGTACCTGTAGAGCCGGTAGGGGCGACTGTTAAGAGATGAGAGTTGCGGATACCGTGATCCAGAACCCCTTGACGGATATCTTCAGGCATACGTTTCATGTAGCCGGAATTAATAAAGCGTTCACGCAGCTCACGCGTTTCTTCTTCTGTTTCACCTATTAAAAATGGGAAAGCCCCACGCTCTTCGGCCAGTCGGATACTTTCGTCATAGGCAGTGACAGAGATCGTTTCGAAGACTTCATCTACAATCTGGTTTCCTTCCTCTGATCCATATCTCTTTTTAGTATAGATCAACAGATCTGCCAGCCCCATCACCCCAAGACCGATACGTCGTTCACCCAAAGCCTGTTTCTCATTAGCTTCTAAGAAGTAAGGTGTGGCATCAATTACATTGTCCTGCATACGGACACCTACACGGACTGTCTGGGCTAATTTATCATGGTCAACGGTATGAGTTTCCTTATCTACCATATTAGCCAAGTTGATAGCAGCTAAGTTACATACTGAATAAGGGGCCAGGGGCTGTTCACCACACGGGTTGGTTGCGACAACTTTTTGGCCGTAAGCACGTGCATTGGTATCATTGTTAGCATTATCGATGAAGAAGACACCCGGCTCTGCTGAGTAGGTAGCACAGACATTAATCAATTTCCATAATTCACGGGCTGGAATTGTACGGTAGACTTTGATGCCGTGACCCATAGCTTCCCATTCCCGGACGTCGCCTATTTCTGACCATTCTTCATTATAGAGAGCCATTTCTTCTGGAGAATAATTTTCTGTATCGGGGAAGCGCAATTCCCAGTCTTCGTCATTTTTGACAGCATCCATAAAGTCATTTGTGATAGTGATCGAAATGTTAGCCCCCGTCAGGAAATCAGGGTTATTAACACTGTATTCTCCGCCGTCACGTAATTTAGCTTCTGCAGCATCGATCGTTTCAGCGGAAAAGCCGCCTAGACCCGGCATGTTTTTATAACGCAGGATACCTTCATACATATCTATTTCACGTGAATTAAAAGATGTAAACTTCAGTTTCTCATGAGCCAGTCGCTTAATCTGCTCATCGTTCGTATTCTCAATAATATAGCGCAGGATACGTGGATTCTGCATTTTAGAAATGATAAATTCAATGACATCAGGATGCCAGTCCGCCAGCATGATCATCTGAGCTCCGCGGCGTGACCCGCCTTGTTCAACAAGGTGAGTCAGCTTGGCAATATCATCCAGCCAGGACACTGAACCTGAAGATTTTCCGTTCACACCTCGGGCTAATGTATTTCTTGGACGGAGAGTAGAACCGTTTGTACCTACTCCTCCTCCTCGGGACATGATTTCCATCACTTCTTTGCGGTGTTCAGAAATTCCTTCGCGGGAATCTTCTACGAAAGGCATCACATAGCAGTTAAAATAAGTAACATCTGTCTGCGAGCCGGCACCATATAAGACACGGCCTGCAGGAACGAAGTTCATAGAAGCTAATTGTTCATTAAATTCTTCAAAAGCCTGCTGGCGCTTTTCTTCCGTTTCTTCCACTTCAGCCAGGCCGGTGGCATTTCTTTTGGCGATCTGTTCATAATAAATTTCGAGAGGCTTATCTATAGAATCAATCTTTCTTTTAACGAGTCCAGTTTTCTGTTCTTCAGGGTCTTCTATATTTGCCAGGTATTCCTCTTCCACAGCAATGATTACTTCCTTTGAGTCTTCAACAAATTCTTTGATGTATCCAATGCCTCTTGCGGGATATAAAGGATCTGCTTTTACTGTTAAAATGACTAAGTCACCAACTGCCAATGTTTCCTTCTTCGTATCTTTGAATGAATATCGGTCAAGCATGACCATACGAGACACACCCTCATGTGTAATATGCATATCTTCTGTAATAGGGTGGACTTGCGGGAACTTTTCGATATCCTTATTTAAGTTATCGATATTTAATACTTGATTTTCTGAAACATTTGCGGCCATTTTAATAGCTCCTTTTCTAAAAGTTCAATTTAACAAGCGTACACTTGGAAAAGCAATACACTAGTTCTCGTCTCAAACACAATATGTTGAGGTTTCTAAAGCATTATATAACAACCTCTAGTATCTTTCAAATTTTTCATTTCTATAATTATCCTGCATAAATATACTGACATTTTTACAAATTGCTCTAAATAACCATCGAATTCGATAATAAATAAAAAGTTTGTATTGTATTCATTTTTAGAATGGTGTATATTATTAGTCATATTCAAAAATTTAGTAATTTGTCGCCCTTGTTTATACTTGAACAAAGAAAACGCTTTCTTTTTTCTGGAAATCGTATTAGACTAGAAGCAGACATAATATTAAATCTTGTAGTATGCAGTTATTATAACTGCAGATATTATTTTCGCTATTATATAGCTCATATTTAGGAGGAATACTGAATGGAAAGAGACACGCTAATTTTTGATACTATTGAAAAAGAGCATTCTAGACAACTTAATGGAATTGAGTTAATTGCATCAGAAAACTTTGTATCAGAGCAGGTGTTAGAGGCACAAGGATCAATTTTAACTAATAAATATGCAGAAGGTTATCCTGGTCGTCGTTACTACGGTGGCTGTGAGTACATCGATATTATCGAGCAGGCAGCTATTGACCGTGTCTGTGAAATCTTTGGAGCAGACTTTGCTAATGTACAGCCACACTCTGGTTCAGGTGCTAACATGGCAGTATACCGTGCTATGGTAGAACCAGGAGCTAAAGTTTTGGGTATGGATTTAAACGAAGGTGGACACTTAACTCACGGGTCCCCGGTTAACTTCTCAGGACAAACTTACGAAATGTATGGATATGGCACAGACGAAAATGGCTACATCGATTATGAAGCTTTAGAGAAACAAGCTAAAGAAGTGAAGCCTGACATGATTATCGGTGGAGCAACAGCATATTCCCGCGCGATCGACTTTGAGCGTATCGGTAAAATTGCTGAAGAAGTTGGAGCGATTTACTGGGTAGATATGGCTCATATCGCCGGCCTAGTAGCAGCGGGAGAGCACCAAAATCCTGTTCCATATGCAGATGTCGTTACAACAACCACACACAAAACTTTACGTGGACCTCGTGGCGGTATCATCATGGGTAAAGAAAAACACCGTAAAAAAATTAACTCTGCTATTTTCCCCGGAATTCAAGGTGGCCCTCTAGAGCATGTTATTGCTGCTAAAGCAGTTGCATTATTTGAAACTCAACAGCCGGAGTTCAAAGAATATTCTCAGCAAGTCATCAAGAATGCTCAAGTATTAGCAGAGACATTAGTTGAAGGAGGCTTAGATATTATTTCCGGCGGAACAGACAACCACTTAATGCTTGTGGACCTGCGTCCTTTGGGAATTAAAGGTAATTTTGCTGAAGAGCGTTTGGATGAAGTGGGTATTACAGTAAATAAAAACTCAATCCCGGATGATCCTGAATCACCAATGGTAACTTCAGGTCTGCGTCTAGGAACTCCTGCCGTTACAACTCGCGGCTTCAAAGAAGAAGAATGTGCCGAGACAGGTAGATTAATTGTTGAAGCATTACAGGCAGAAGAATCAGAATTAGCTGATATTAAAGAACGTGTTCAAAAATTAGTGGACGGTCGTCCTTTATTCGCTTGGTAATTATCTCAAATAATAAACATGAAAGAACGTTGCCCGCCAACGTTCTTTTATTCTAAATGAATAAGGAATCCCGTTGGAGATTGAACTTCTATTTCCTGGGTGGAGATTATGTTATACTTGGATTTGAAACTGATTTCTAGAATTTAACTTAAAGGAATGGTGTCTTGTGAATATTCAAACAAATGATTTTCTCAATGCTTTAGGCGACAGTACAAATGTAGCTGGTGGCGGGAGTGCTGCTGCGCTTGTTGGAGCGGTAGCTGCATCCTTGGTGAAAAAAGTATATGACAATGAAAAGAATAAGAACAGACATACGGATAAAACAGAAGAGATTGACAATAGAATCCATTCACTAGAAGAAATTCAGGAAAGGCTGCAAGAATTAATTGACGAAGATCCTAAAGCCTTGCAGCCTTTAATCCAGGCGTATAAAATGCCGAAAGAGACCGTGGAGGAGAAAGAAGCACGCCATGCTGAAATTCAATCCGGCATCGAAACGGCTGCCCGGCCTCAAGTGGAAATTTTAGAGCTGTTAACGGAGATAGCCATTCATCAGGAATATCTCGTCAAAATTCAGCCGCAGGGTGAGATTGTGACCAATTTAGCTGAATCTCTGCTCTTCACTGATGCAGCATTCAAGGTTGCTCATATAGGAGCCCGCACCAACTATGAAGCTTTATCCGAAGAAGAAAAGAGAGAAGAGCGGCTGGAGCATATTGAAACATTATTAACCATAGGCCGGGATCGTATTGCCAATGCTTATGAATCTGTTTCACAATTTATAGAAGAGAAAGAATGGTCTTAATCATACAATCGGAAAACCGAATAGCTCTCCAGCTGTTCGGTTTTTGTTTACTCTTTTACATCTTGCCATTAGTCATAAGAAGGAGCTTATAATGAGAAAAAAGATACATATTGCATTGTTGCTGGGGATGATATTTTTTTTATCTGCTTGTTCTCCGGAAAGTAATTCAGCTTCATCAGAGAAAGTAAACAGCCCGGCTGCAGGGAATCAGCAGGAAGAGTCAGAAGAAGTGGCTGATGATAACCGGGTGGTCTCTTTTTATGGTGTAGGGGACAATCTCATCCATTCTTATGTTTATGAAGATGCTTTAACAGAAGATGGGAGCTATGACTTCACTCCTCACTACAGCAATCTGCAGGGGGAAATACAGCAGGCAGATATAGCTTATATCAATCAGGAAACCCTGATCGGCGGAGACGAGCTGGGTTTTTCAGGCTATCCAACTTTTAATACACCTGAAGATATGCGGCAGTCCTTGGCAGACACAGGCTTTAACCTTGTGTCTGGTTCAAATAACCACACGATGGATAGAGGCGGGGCGGCTGCCCAGCACTCCCTGGACTTATGGGAAGAATACGAAGATGAGATCATCTTTACTGGAATTTTTGAATCCCAGGAAGACCGCGACAACTTCCCTGTCTTTGAAAAGAACGGCCTGACATTTTCTTTCCTGACCTATACTTACGGCACCAACGGCATCCCTCTGGATGTCCCTTACCGCACCAATTTAATAGATGAAGAATTGATTACGAGTGACGTAGAAAGAGCACAGGAAATGAGTGACTTTGTCATCGTTGCCATGCATTGGGGAGAAGAAAACACTTACGAACTAAATGCCGATCAGACTTATTACAGCCAGCTGCTGGCGGACTTAGGAGTAGATGTGGTCGTCGGTACCCACTCCCACAATTTACAGCCCGTGGAATGGGTGACAGGTAAAGACGGCAATGAAACTTTAGTCACTTATTCTCTGGGGAACTTCATTGCTTCTCCTTATATGGATATGAATTCCTTCGGCGGCGCCATCCAATTTGATTTCGTCCAGGAAGGGGATGAGCATTATATCGATAATGTCGTCCTGCAGCCGATTGTTATCCATTATGACAACACGACGGGCACCCGGGCTAATTTCAAACTCTACAACCTGCAGGATTATCCTGAAGAAATTGCACCGCTGCATGGTCATGGTCTGGACCATTCCTACTTCTATACAGTAGTCGACCAGGTGATCGATGATCAGTTCTTATCCCAGCCTGTTCTTGAAGGTATAGAAAAACATTCCACCGAACCAGCTGCAGTTGATCAGGCTGCCTGATATCAATTTAGTTAACAAAAAGACGAACCCGGAAGAAATCCGGGTTCGTCTTTTTTGAACAGCTTTCATGGGTTATTTATCGTTTTCAGGATGGTAGAGACTGCCATTTTTAATATACTGTTTGAATTGGTCGAAAATAGGTTCAAATAAAGAGAGTTCCTCAAACTCATGCCGGCTTAAAAATTCTTCAGGTACATAAAAACGATGGTCCCCATGTACAGTTCCGGTGATCGACGCTACTAAATCACTGACCTGGCTCAGCTCGACAGGGTCGCCGTTTTCATAAATCAATTCAATCGATGTCTTACTTTTATCCGCATCATCTGGTCTGAAAAAATCATAGGGAAGGTCGTAGGAGCTGTTGACTGCCGTATAATACTCCGTATTATAACCTGCTTCCTCAATCATCTGCTCTAGCTTAAGTAAAAGATTCTCATCTTTTTCTGGATTGAAACGTACCGATTTCAAAGGCTTTCTGGAGAGAAAACGGTAAGCCAGGTTACTGAGAATGGCATCAGGGTGTTGCTGCCAGTCCAGCATGTGGGTGGTTAACACCCCGTCATCCAGGCGTAAGTATTCTTCCATCGTGTAATTTCCCTCAAAAAAGGGCTTGAGAAAACCTTCAGCCAGGCGCAGATCGCCACGACGGTAAAGGTGTTTAGCCCTTGCCAGCATTCTCTCCAGGGTGACTTCCATCCCGCGGGAGACATGGTGGAAATAGACCTGCATATGCATCTGATACCGGCTGACAATATAATCCTCGACGGCATGAGTTCCTTGAATCCGGAAGACGATCTTATTTTTGTAGGGTCGGATGACTCTGAGAATACGTGCGAGATCAAAGTCGCCGTAGGTCACACCCGTAAAATAGGCATCTCTTTTCAGATAGTCCATCCGGTCTGCGTCGATCTGGCTGGATATGAGGTCTACGACCTGCTTATTAGGGTAAGTTTTATTGATCACATTGGCTACTTTTTGCGGAAAGTCTTCACTTATCCTCCTCAGGATAGTATTGACTTCAGTAGCCGGAGACAGGATGATTTTCTCTGTCATCTCTTCATGATTGGTGTTAAAGATTCTTTCAAAAGAATGAGAGAAAGGGCCGTGGCCGATATCGTGCAGAAGGGCGGCGCATAAAGTAACTAAGCGTTCCTTGTCATCCCAGCCGTTAACCGAATCTTTCTCGATGGGATAATTTCTTACGAAACGGTCACAAATCCGGCGGGTAATCTCGTAAACGCCTAAGGAATGAGAGAAACGTGAGTGTTCAGCCCCATGGAAAGTATAAGAGGTAGTCCCTAACTGTTTGATTCTTCTCAGCCGCTGGACCTCCTGTGAATCGATCAAGTCCAGGATAATCCGGTGCTGGACATGGATGTAATCAAGGACCGGGTCTCTAAAAACTTTCTCACTGGGCAGCAGGGGGGACTGATAGTATGGGGTTGTCATTTTTTAACCTCGTCTCATCTTAAAATGATTACCAAGCATCCGTTCATTTCTCTTAATCATATTTTCCTCTTCGATTTTGTAGTCGCTTAAGATTTCCGGACTGTATTCACCCTCTTGGACATGACCGCCAAAGGATTCAAGAGATTCGATGAAGGCTGTCTGTATCTCTTCGACAGTGACCGGTTCATCTAAAACATCATCCAAATTCACCATGACATCCGGGTCGATGACAGGGAAATGCCATTTGGAGTCTTCCCCTTTAAGACCTTCTTCATAAAAGCGTTTCATCATCTGTGAGCGCTGTTCCTGATCGCCTTCAATACTCAGATACAGCATGATAGCGAGAGCGCCTGATCGTCTGCGCTGAGAAATCCCTGAAATCTTTTGTCCGCCGATACTTAAATCAAAATCACCTGGACAATAGGAATCCGGAATCTCGACAGCATCGACCGGGACATCAAGCATATCCTGGATGAGGGAATACATGATCTCATAACCGTCATCGATACTGATGTCATCCATATCTTTGTTGGGTATAATAAGGGAAACATTGAGAATTCCCTGGTCACTCACGACTCCTAATCCACCGGAATTACGCACGATATAATCATAACCGCTCTCATCCAGAACAGACAGGGCATCAGAAAAGTGTGGGAGTTTGGTATCCTGCATCCCCAAAAAGACAAACTCTTTAGTCGGCCAGAAGTGCAGCATGCTTTTTTGACGGCGGCCGGCTTCGTTCATCAAGCTGTCGACCAGGGCAAAATGGGAAAGGCCATTGTCTTCCATGGGCATCGTCCGGGCATCGTACAGTTCAAATAGTGTGTTTTCACTGATATCTTGGATATGTCTCTTTTTCATTCAATTTCCTCTTTTCTACTTGGGCTTATTTATTATATCAAATTAATGTGGCAAATAAAGAAGGGATAAGATAGAATATGTGGTCTAGAGACTTATTCCTCTTGTCAAGAATACAAATATTTTTAGACGAAACAATTTTCCTATGTTAAAATTAGAAAGATTAGATAAGGGATAGAAAGGAAATTCTTTGTGACTATTAAACATAATAAAAGCGGCCGGATCTGTGCCGTTAAGTTTACTACAAGACATCGTATAGAAGACGAAATGGATGAATTTCACTTTGAGCAGATGGGCCAGGTAGTCCAGGTAAATGGTAATTATTATATACAGTTTGTCATAGAAAGCGAAGAAGATGAGGATCTGTCTGTTACTTTTAAAATAGCAAGAGATGGAACGGTGACGGTCATCCGTCATGGAAGCCACTCTTCCCGTATGCGGTTCAATGCGGAAAAAAACACCAGTATGAGATATCACATTCCTCAAGGAAATATGTTGATAGATATAGATACAAAACATGTGGAGATAGAGTACCGAAATCAACCTTTCTCAGGGAAGGTAACTGTTTCTTATGATTTATATTCCGGTCAGCAGTTAATAGGAAATTATGATTTAGAGCTCTATTTTACGGTATAATTGTGTCTGAAAGAAGCTAAGGAGAAAAGAACGTGGAAATTAAAAGCTTAAAAAATGAAAAGAATGTAACGATGATTGATGTGGCTAAAGCTGTATTAGATGAATATAAAGATGTGATGCATTTTAACGACATTTTAGATGTAGTCGCTGAATACATGGAGTTCTCAGATGCAGATATTGAACGCTATATGGCTACTTTCTATGCTGATCTAAATACAGAAGGCTCTTTCATTTCAGTAGGGAATAATACCTGGGGTTTACGTGAGTGGTACCCGATTGATTCTATTAATGAAGCCGTAACAGTGAAGAATAATGAAGATGATTTAAATCCTCATATCGCTCCGGAAGGCTATACTGATTTATTTGCAGACCAGGATGAAGATACGACAGCAGTCATTTCGAAAGTGAAGCTGGATGACGAAGACCTGGATTATGAAGAAGATGAAGACAAGACAACTGAAGAAATTCAAGAATATGAAGATGAATTGTCGGAATTGGAAGTAGATGAGGATGAAGATTTCGATGATGAATTAGAATATGACGATGAAGACGAAGATGATTTAGATATCGAAGACTAATTAAACACTTGTTAACAAACCATCTATTATACTAGCCTTAGTATGATAGATGATTTGTTTTTTATGAGAATAACTAAACATATTGTGAGACAGGAAAAATTTAGATACAATAAAGTTTAATTATGGCTTCCTCAAGCTCAAATGCTCTGGATCTGTTTTACATTTGAAGCTTTATAGAGGAGAGAAAGGTTAAAAAAGTGAAAAAATTTAAGATTAGAGGTAACAAGCCCCTGAGTGGTGAGATTTTTATTAATGGAGCAAAAAACAGTACGGTAGCCCTGATACCTGTAGCTATCATGGCTGATTCCCCTGTAACTTTAGAAGGCGTACCGGATATCGCTGATGTCCACTCTTTGATCGAGATTTTAAATGAAATGCATGTGAAGACGACCTTTGAAAATAACGTCTTGGTCATCGATCCTACAGAAATGGTGTCCGTCCCGATGCCGACTGGTAAAATCAACAGTTTAAGAGCTTCTTATTACTTCATGGGCGCCCTTTTGACGAAATACGGCGAGGCAGTAGTCGGCCTGCCTGGAGGGTGTGACCTGGGACCGCGCCCGATCGACCAGCATATCAAAGGTTTCAGAGCCTTAGGGGCCGAAGTAGAAAACGAACAGGGTGCCATGTATTTACGTACGACTGAAGAAGGGTTAAATGGTACGAGAATCTATATGGATATGGTGTCGGTAGGCGCCACCATCAACCTTCTGCTTGGCTCGGTCAAGGCTAAGGGCCAGACCATTCTTGAGAATGCGGCCAGAGAGCCGGAAATTATTGATGTCGCTACTCTTTTAAATAAGATGGGAGCCAAGATCCGCGGAGCGGGTACAGACACGATCCGTATCGAAGGTGTCGATGAGCTGAAAGGCTGTTCGCACACGATTATTCCTGACCGTATCGAGGCTGGAACCTATATTATTATCGGAGCGGCTTTAGGTGAAAATTTCACAGTCAAAAATATTATCGTAGAGCACATTGAAGGCCTGCTGGCTAAGCTGGATGAGATGGAAGTCGATATGGAGATCAAAGAAGATTCCATCGTCTTAAATGCCACAGAAGACTTAAAAGGTGCTTCGATAAAGACACAGCCCTATCCAGGATTTGCCACTGATTTACAGCAACCGCTCACCCCTCTTCTGTTAAAGGCCGCCGGTCAGTCTACTATCAATGACACTATCTATCCCAAACGAAACCGTCATGTGCCGGAGCTGCAAAGGATGGGCGGAAAAATTAAAGTAGAAAATGATCTTATTTTAATAGAAGGGCCTAATCAATTGATGGGGACAGAAGTCCATGCGACAGACTTACGTGCCGGAGCCGGATTAGTCATAGCCGGCTTGATGGCTGAAGGAGAGACGACCATCTCCGGTGTCGAAAATATTCTACGCGGCTATGACCATATTGTAGAGCGCCTGACTGATCTGGGCGCTGATATAGAAATGATTGAAGAATAGGAGAACCGAATGAAAGAAAGGGATATTTTAACCCTCAGTGAATTAAAAGAAAAAACATTAAAAGAAATATATGAATATGCTAAGAAATATGAGATCCCTTATTACAGCCAGATGAATAAGAAAGAACTGGCTCACGCCGTCATTAAAGCTCACGAGAAACAAAAAGGATTCTATATGGCTGAAGGCGTGCTGGAGATTATGGCTAATCAGGAATTTGGCTTTTTACGTCCCATCAACTACAGCGAAAGCCAGGAAGATGTCTATATCTCCAACTCGCAGATTAAGCGCTTTGGCTTAAGAAATGGCGATCAGGTGACAGGTAAAGCCAGACCGCCTAAACAAAGTGAACGCTACAACGGCTTGATGCAGGTCGATAAAGTGAATGGAAAAGCACCGGAAGAAGCCAAAACCAGACCTCATTTTCCGGCCTTGACGGCTCTTTATCCGGACCGGCAGATCCAGCTGGAAACTCATCCTAAGAAGTTAACCTCCCGCATCATCGATATCATAGCTCCTCTCGGCTTCGGCCAGAGGGGTCTAATTGTAGCTCCGCCTAAAGCTGGTAAGACAACTATCTTGAAGGATATAGCGCAAGGAATAAGCACCAATTATCCGGATGCTAAGCTTATCATGCTTTTAATCGATGAGCGCCCGGAGGAAGTAACCGATATCGAAAGAAATGTAAAGGGTGAAGTGGTCTCTTCAACTTTCGATCAAGAAGCACGTCACCATGTCAATGTGAGCGAACTTGTATTAGAACGGGCGCAGCGTTTAGCGGAAGATAAGCAGGATGTCATCATTTTGATGGACTCTATCACCCGCCTTGCCCGGGCTTATAATCTCGTAACTTCTCCAAGCGGCCGGACGCTGAGCGGCGGGATTGACCCGGCTGCTTTATACCCGCCGAAACGATTCTTCGGCGCGGCGCGTAATATAGAAGAAGGTGGAAGTATCACGATCATTGCGACCGCTCTTACCGACACCGGCAGCCGTATGGATGATGTTATTTACGAAGAGTTCAAAGGAACAGGAAATATGGAGCTTCATCTGTCACGTGAGCTTGCTGAAAGAAGAGTGTTCCCGGCTATCGATATGAAACAGTCCAGCACCCGTAAAGAAGAATTGTTACTTTCTAAAGAAGAGTTGGAACAGGTATGGAAATTACGTAAAATGATGAAGGGTAATTCCTTAGAGTACACTCAGCAGTTCTTGGATGTATTGAGAAATACAGATAATAATGAAGAGTTTTACCGCCAATTCTCTAAAATCGAAGATAAGTAGATCAACAAAAAGAAAGCAGCAGCTTTCTTTTTTATTTACTGAATTCCTGGAAAGAAAACTGTATTTTTTGCAAGCGCTTTCATTATTGTTTTGTTAGTGTTATTATGAAAATATTGATGAAGATAGGAGGATGGTAGGGGCTCGAATAATAAGAGGGTGGTCGTTTATATGAGTTATTGATGACTTTATTAAAAGAATTGGAGGAATAGTTATGGTAAAAGAGACGAAAAATTCTAGATTTAACCTGGGCTTAGTGCCTAGAATCCTTATTGCGATTATTATCGGGGTTCTTCTCGGGCAGTGGTTGTTCATTCCAGATTGGTTTATCCAAGTATTAGTCACTCTTTCAACTTTGTTCTCGTCATTTTTAAATTTCATTATCCCCTTGATGATCATCGGTTTGATCGTTAAAGGTATTTCCGACCTGGCTGACGGCGCCGGTAAGCTGTTGGGGCTTACTGTGGGGATCGCTTATGGATCCACCCTGCTGGCCGGCAGCCTGGCGTATCTAGTAGGATCTTTACTTTTGCCCTTATTTATAACAAGTGATACGGTAGCGAATGTGGCCGGTGCCGGGGAAGGGATGGAGCCTTTCTTTTCAATCCCGCTGGAGCCCATGGTAGACGTAACGGCTGCCATTATCTTTGCTTTCTTGATGGGGCTGGGCATTTCCTGGCTTAAAGGAAAACATCCAGAAGAAGGTGCAGTTATTTATAGTTTCTTTTCCGGTTTCGAGAAAATTATTATGCAGGTTCTGCGGTTGATCATCATTCCATTATTACCGATTTATATCTTAGGCAACTTTGCCGACTTATCGCGTTCAGGGGCCATCTTCAGTATCCTTTCTGTCTTCTGGAGAGTCTTCTTGATTGTCATAGCTCTGCACTTAATTTACCTTTTTGCTATGTTCTTGGTAGCGGGGGGAGTATCAGGGAAAAATCCTTTCTTCTATATGAAGAATCAAGTTCGAGGATACACCACAGCTTTAGGAACTCAGTCGTCCGCGGCGACTATTCCGGTCAACGTTGAGGTATCCAGAGCTAATGGTGTTTCAAAAACGATCGGTAACTTCGTGGTTCCTTTATGTGCAACGATTCATTTAGCCGGTTCGATGATTACCATTACGATGTGTGCATTGGCTGTGACACAGATGTATGGTATTCCTGTTACCTTCACTCAAATATTGGGCTTCATCGCTGTATTGGGTATAGCGATGGTCGCTGCACCGGGAGCTCCGGGCGGGGCGATTATGTCTGCCCTGCCATTCCTGCCGATGGCAGGAATCGTTACCGACGCTATGCAGCAACTGATGATTTCTCTCTACATCACTCAGGATTCCTTTGGTACAGCAGCCAATGTCTCCGGTGATAACGCCATAGCCGTTTATATCGATGAAATTTATAAAAGAGACAAAAGCATACCGGAATCCCAGAGGGAAGCTGACCGGGAGCCTGATCCCGTTCAAATCTAAACAGGAAGGGCAATAGCAGCCAGATTTTTTGAGGTCTTCACCAGCAGAAAAGAAGCCGGTTCTGAGGCTGGTTCCCGATATAAAGCAGTAAAATAAATCGAAAAAAATGATTGCAATTATAAATTGCCCGTGGTATTATCTAAATGTTGTAGATTAATCGAAATTACTCTAAGTTGGCATACAATTTAGGGCAGAAAGGAAGAAAGATAATGAAAACAGATATCCATCCAGAATATCAACCAGTTGTATTTTTAGATACTTCTACTGGTTTTAAATATCTTTCAGGTTCAACACAAACTTCAGAAGAAACTATTGAGTGGGAAGACGGAAAAGAATATCCGGTAATTCGTGTTGAGGTGTCATCAGACTCTCATCCATTCTACACCGGCCGTCAGAAATTTGCTCAAGCAGATGGACGTATTGAA
>CAYTHW010000008.1:0-6849 GCA_964437675.1 uncultured Atopococcus sp.
CTGTATGATCGGGGAGGCATCGTTTTTCACCTCGATGATTAGCTGTTAAAAAGAGAAAAAAGCGTTGATCGGCGCTTTTTTCTCTTTTAAATTATCTCTTTTTATTTATTTTTTTAATAGCAGCAGGGGGATCGAGAATTTCCTTCATGATGATGGCTTCTCTGATCCGCTGCTGTCTTTCTTTACGGTTGAGTTCGCCGAGCAGGGTGGACTTTGTTTCAGAAATCTCTTCAATTTCCAGAGGCTTCCGCTGCAGATTAGTTTCTGATCGTTCAAAGCTGGACGGGCTGGAAGTTTGGAGAGAGTCTTTCGAAGATCTTCTTCGCCCGTTCGAAGGAGTCAATCTCTGAGACTTTAATTGCTGGGTTCTTTGGTTTCTTCTCGGCGGTCTGTCTACTTTTTTGTTTTTAACTCGGACCGGGTAGACCGCATCGATATTCCTGGGGGAAGACTTCCGCGGGCCGGCTTGTGCTTTTCTTGGCTGATCTTTTTGTTTCAGACTTCTGTCTCTGTCTGTCTCAACAGTTTCAGGCTTTGTTTTTTCTTTATCTTTATTTTGGTTGAGAAAAGCTCCAATAAACCTTGCGATTACTAGAATACTGATGATTACAACGATATTCTCACTGATGAACTCTATGATAGAAGCCATGACTATCTACTCTTTTCTTTTATGAGGATTATTATCCGGATCAACATCTTTGGAAATAGATGCTCTCATCGAGGTATCTGCCTCGATATTTTCTAGATTATAATAATCCATGACCCCTAAGTTTCCTGAGCGTAAAGCATCTGCCAGCGCGAGCGGAACTTCAACCTCTGCCTCAATTACTTTGGCACGGGCTTTTTGAGCTTCTGCACGCATTTCCTGTTCGCTTGCAATAGCCATCGCCCGGCGCTCTTCAGCTTTAGCCTGGGCAATGTTTTTGTCAGCCTCAGCCTGTTGAATCTGTAAGTTTGCTCCGATGTTACGGCCGACATCTACATCTGCGATATCGATAGACAAGATTTCATAAGCAGTACCGGCATCCAGCCCTTTTTCTAAAACCGTTTTGGAAATAGAATCCGGATCTTCCAGGACTTTCTTGTGGTCAGTGGCGGAACCCACCGTTGTAACTATACCTTCACCTACACGCGCGATGATCGTATCTTCTCCAGCTCCACCGACGAGACGCTGGATATTTGCCCGGACAGTAACTTTAGCCTGGGCAATAATTTCAATTCCATTTTTTGCAACAGCTGAAATATTGGGTGTTTGGATGACTTTGGGAGTAACAGAAACCTGAACTGCCTCAAAAACATTTCGGCCTGCTAGATCGATAGCAGCAGCCTGGTCAAAGTTAAGATCAATATTAGCCCGTTCGGCAGCTATCAAAGCGTCAATCACAGCATTGATATTTCCACCTGCTAAATAGTGAGCTTCTAATTTATCAAGTTCTAATGAGAGTCCGGCTTTAGTCGCTTTGATCAGAGGACGGATGATATGGTGAGGTCTCACTTTACGTAAACGCATTCCAATCAAGGTGCCGATCGGAACTTTAACATCTGAGAAGAAGGCCTCTACCCATAAGCCCACCGGGATAAATCTGAAGAAGATGATAAGGACGACAATGATAAGTATAGCAGCTAATAAAATGGAGATATTCATATTAAACATATTACATAACGCTCCTTACTGTTATTTTATTCCCTTGTATACGTTCAATCCTGACTTTCTGTCCAGTTTCCAATGCTTCAATTTCTGAAGTGACATCGACTTCAATGACTTCATCATTTCCTATATTAAATTTTGCAAAACCGGTTGGACGTAAAGGAGTTATCGTCACGCCTTCCAGACCGACTTCCAACTGTTGTCTTTTAGCTGAAGGTGAATCTCCTGAAGTCTTTTCTTCTGAATCCGGCCTGGACTCTTTTAAGACGAGAAAATTCCAGCGGTCAGTTACCATACCCGCACGAATCAAGATGAAAGTGAGAATAAAAGTGATGATTAAAGCTATGCTGACATCTTGAATGACGACTGTCCAGTCTCCTGATGTCAGATAGAGACCGGCGACAAAGGAAGATAATCCAATAATACCTAAAATTCCAAAATCAGGGATAAATACTTCTAAAACGATTAATAAAAGTCCGATGACGAATAAAAACAAGGGAAACCAAGAATCCAATCCAATGAGATAAAAATAAGTAAAGAAACCAATGAGCGTCATTGCCAGCCCCGGCACGGCATATTTTGTTACCAGCGCAACTAATACGCCTATAAATGCAAAAGCTAAAAGCAGGCTTTGAAAAATATCCATAGTTTTGCTCCTTTCCAAGCTTTCTCTAATTTTAGCAGAAAAAGGTGCAGCTTTTACATAAAGTCCTTAGGAAAATTAACAGGGACATTCATAGAGACATTTAATAGTAGACATTGACTGAATTCTAAATATTAAAATGATATGATAATTTTAGACCATAAATTTGGGAAAAGGAGGTATGAATCATGGAAAAAATGGGACCGGTTCTGCCGGAAAATGTGAAAGAAGGGATCTACCTTTTTAACTCTGGTCAGTATTTTGATGCCCACCGCACTTTCGGCCCGCAAAAAGAAATACATGAGGGTCAGGAAGGCTACCGGCTGACAATTTGGGCGCCGCATGCTCAAAGTGTCTCTCTGGTGAGTGATTTTACTGATTGGGATGAAGGTGAAGCACTTCATCCGGTAGAATCGACAGGTGTCTGGACCGCTTTTTTTAAGGATGCTCAAGAAGGAGACCACTATAAATTCCGACTGGTACAGGCTGATGGAAAAACAGTTCTCAAGCAAGATCCTTTTGCTTTTAAATATGAAGTCCGCCCCAGAGATGCTTCTGTTATCAAAAGTATAGCGGAGAAGCAGTGGCAGGACAGCCGATGGATGCAGGAGAGGCTGAAAAAAAACATCTATGAAAGCCCCTTAAATATTTATGAAGTTCACATGAGTTCATGGAAGCACCATGACAATGGGGACTGGTACAGCATTTCTGACCTGCAGAAGGAACTCATTCCTTATGTGAAAAAATTAGGATACACCCATATTCAATTCATGCCATTAATGGAACACCCTCTAGATGCTTCTTGGGGGTATCAGATTACTGGCTTTTTTGCGCTCTCTTCAAAGTATGGTGAGATAGAAGAGTTTCAAAATTTTGTGGAAGAAGCTCACCGCCAGGGACTAGGGGTCCTTGTAGACTGGGTGCCCAGCCATTTCAACCGCAATGACTATGCTCTGGCCTACTATGATGGAACCCCGACTTTTGAATATGAAGATCCCAATCGAGCCAATAATAACCGATGGGGGACTTTAAATTTTGACCTTGGAAAAGCCCAGGTTCACAGCTTTCTAATATCTAATGCGATGTTTTGGCTGGAAACCTTCCATTTAGATGGTATACGCGTAGATGCCGTTTCTAATATGTTGTACTTGGACTACGACGAGGGAGAGTGGACGCCTAATATCGAAGGGAGCAATATTAATTTAGAAGGTGTAGATTTTATTCAAAAGTTAAATACCAAAGTATTTGAGCGTTATCCCAATGCTCTCATGATAGCCGAGGAATCGACTTCTTGGCCGCGGGTAACAGCGCCTGTTTATGAAGGAGGGCTGGGCTTCAACTTTAAATGGAATATGGGCTGGATGAATGACACCCTAAAGTTTTTTGAAATGGATCCTGAATTTAGAAAATATCATTTTGATTTGATTACTTTCTCTTTTATGTATACTTTTCACGAAAACTTTGTCTTAGCCCTTTCACATGATGAAGTCGTCCATGGCAAAGGATCTCTGCAGCAGAAGATGCCGGGTGATTATTATAATGAAATGGCAGGACTTCGGACTTTAGAAGCTTACCGGATGACCCACCCTGGTAAGAAGCTGAGTTTTATGGGTTCAGAGTTTGCCCAGCATATTGAATGGCGTTTTTATGAGCCGCTGGATTGGTTAAATCTTCAAAACTCGGTTAATCAAAAGCATTTATATTTCATAGAAGAATTGAATCGATTTTATTTAGAAAATCCAGCTTTGTGGAAGCTCGACCATCAGCCCTCAGGTTTTGAAATACTGCAGGCTGACAAACCGGATGAAACTATTCTTATATTTATTAGATGGAGTGAAGATGAAGAGGATCATTTGATCGTCATCTGTAACTTCAGACCCCACCAGCACCATGCTTTCAAAGTGGGGGTCCCTTCTCCGATGACCTATCGGGAGGTCTTTAATACGGAGATGGAAGAATACGGAGGAACCTGGAAACATCCGCAAGCCGACATGGCTGCCCAGGAAATGTCCTCAGGTGAATATTATGGGCAGAACTATTATATCGAAGTGATCGTCCCTCCTCTAAGTGTCTTGATACTGAAAGCCGTCCCCTAACCTGTTTCCAATCTATATTGATATGAGCACTCGTCTAAGTCACAAGAATTTTCTTTACCACTACAAAGCGAAAGAGGTGAATGGTTAGATCTTCAGTGATCTACCAACTTATTATGAAAACTGAAATTTTGGCTATGATTCTGGCCGGGGGGCAGGGTTCCCGCTTAGGAAAATTAACAAAGCAGATTGCCAAACCTGCTGTTCCTTTCGGGGGCAAATATCGAATGATCGACTATGCCCTGAGCAATTGTGCTAATTCCGGTATTTCTCATGTGGGTGTCGTTACCCAGTACCAGCCCCAGATATTAAATGAACATGTGGGTTTTGGCGAACCTTGGGGATTAAATCGTCATACAGGCGGAGCATCCATCCTTCAGCCCTATTCTTCTACCGAGGGAGAAAAATGGTTCGATGGAACAGCTCATGCGATCACACAGAATATCTCTTTTATCGACCGCTATAATCCTGAATACGTTTTAATTCTCTCCGGTGATCATATCTATAGTATGGATTATTCTAAGATGTTAGATTTTCACAAAGAGAAGCAGGCTGATTTAACAGTGGGAGTGATCCCAGTAGACTGGGAGGAAGCATCCCGTTTCGGAATCATGAATACAGATGATGACGGCCGGATCAATGAATTTGAAGAAAAACCAGAAAAACCTAAAAGTAATCTGGCATCGATGGGAATTTATATTTTTAATTGGCCGACTCTGCGGAAGTATCTGGTTGAGGGTGAAGAAAGCGGCGGCAGTTTGACCGACTTCGGCCACCATATCATTCCAACTTATTTGAAAAATAAGGAAGATATGTATGCTTATTCTTTCCAAGGCTATTGGAGAGATGTAGGGACCATCGAATCCCTATGGACTGCGAGCATGGAAGTTATCAATCCGGAGCATGAACTGAACACGAAAGCGGAATCATGGAAAATATATAGCCGCAATCCTCATACACCGGCTATATTTGTAGCTGATGCAGGTCAGGTATCTGATTCTATCGTGGCCGATGGGGCTTATATTGCCGGCAGTGTTGAACACTCTGTCATTTCCCATGGCGTACAGATAGCTGAAAACAGTCAAATTAGAGACTCTTTTATCATGCCCGGAGTGACGATTGAAGAAGATGTAGTTATTGAAAACGCCATCATTGGTGAAAAAGCTAAAGTAGCTAAAGGAGCAAGCATCATCGGCAGCCCTGATGCGATAGCTGTCTTAGGTTACGAGGAAGAGATAGGAGGAGAGACAGATGAAAAATAAACTTGCCGTCGTTTTAGATTTAGTGGAAGATGGTTCACGCCTGGCACCTCTGACGAATCACCGCCCTCTGGCCTCTATTCCTTTCGATGGACGCTACAGACTGATCGATTTTGCTTTTTCGAGTATGCGGAATGCTGAATTGACATCCACCGCTTTATTCATTTCAGGATCCGGCCAGTCCCTTTACGACCATATTCGTTCCGGTTCCATCTGGGGTCTGGATTCAGATATTGGGGGAGGAGTATTTACTTATTCCCATATCGATCAGAAATTATATACTCTCGAAGATGAAGAGGATAAAAAACGTTATTTTGATAATCATCGTAAATATATCGAAAGAACGCATTCGAAAGAAGTATTGGTTGCGGGTTCTCAGATCTTATTTAATATCGATTTGAATGAACTGAAATCCTTTCATCGTGCTCATGATGAAAAGATTACCGCTGTCTATAAACCATTAGATGCAGGAGAACTCCCTCAAGGAACCAATATCAAATCCTATATCTTATATGATGGAGGTCAGACCCTTCAATCGATGGAAGAAATTTCGGATTCGATGATTGAAAAAAATGAGCGTATAAATGCAGGAACTAAAATGGTTCTCCTGGATACTGACTTCATGATGAGCTTTCTGGACTGGGCCCAGGAAAATACAATTCTTGTTTCAGCAGAAAGTGCACTTGAATATGCCTTATCTGTCAGCCAGAACATTTCCAGCTTTGAATATAGGGGCTATTATGCTTCGATTGAAACGATTGAAAGTTATTATAAAGCCAGCATGGACATGCTCGATGAAGATAAATTCCGTCAGTTGTTCTTCTGCCACGGACAGGTCATCACCCGCCCGCATGATGGAGCACCCAGTTATTTTGCCAAGGACTCCAAAGTCAGGAAGTCCCACCTCGCAACTAACTGCGATATTTATGGAGATGTTTCTTCTTCTATTCTATTCCGGAATATTTTTGTCGGTGAAAATGCTCAGGTCGAGGGCAGTATCGTCATGTCCAGTGCGACTGTAGAAGAAGGAGCAGTTGTGAAGAATGCTATTTTAGATAAAAATGTGATCATCAAAGCGGGAGTCTCCGTTATCGGTGAAGCAGATCAGCCCCTTGTGATTAAAAAAGATACGGTTGTCTCTGAAGATATCAAAGCATAAAAGAAAGGGATTTGTTTGATGAAAATTTTATTTGCTGCTCCAGAAAG
>CAYTHW010000008.1:6949-24287 GCA_964437675.1 uncultured Atopococcus sp.
TTCGGCCAGGAAGCATTAGGTCATTGGCTGGGAACAGGCTATGATGCCTTTCATGAGCGGGGACTCAAGCAGTATGAAGATGTCAATTTCCTAAAAGGCGGCATGTACTATGCTGACCTGGTCACGACAGTCAGTCCTAATTATATGTATGAAATTCAAACCCCCGAATTTGGTTTCGGATTGGACGGCGTTCTGCGTGATATCAGCTATAAAACGACTGGAATTATCAATGGGATCGACTGGGAGGAATACAATCCCGCTGCGGATGACGAGATCGAAAGCAATTTTGATCAGTATCACTTGGACGGCAAGATGGACAATAAGCTGCATCTGCAAAAAAAATTAGGTCTTCCGGAAGATAAAGATGTGATGCTGATCGGTATGGTGACTCGATTGACAGAACAAAAAGGGATGCAGCTGCTCGAGACGATCATGAGTGAATTGATGAAACGACCCGTTCAATTTGCTATCTTGGGGACGGGCGAGCCGAAATTTGAGAATAGTTTGAGGTACTTCAACTGGAGATATCCAGACCAACATGCGGCCGTCATCGAATTTGACTCTCAGTTAGCTAAAGAAATTTACGCAGGTGCAGATATGTTCCTGATGCCGTCTGCTTTTGAGCCCTGCGGTTTAGCCCAGATGATCGCTATGCGCTACGGTACCCTGCCTTTAGTCCACGAAGTAGGCGGACTGAAAGATACGGTCGAACCTTTTAACCAATTTGAAGTCAGGGGTACCGGCTTTACTTTTGACCAATTCAATCCTGGTGCTCTCATGAGCGTGATTGATGATGCTCTGAGTGTTTATTATGATTACCCGCAAAACTGGTCCAGTATCCAGCAGCAGGCGATGTCACAGGATTTTTCTTGGAAATCTTCAGCTCTTGAATATATGGATATGTACACTAATCTTTTAAATTAATTCATTCAGCCTATTAAGAAAGACAATCAATTGTTTTTTTGATAGGCTTTCTTTATAAGCTCTCTTCCAAGGCTTGAATTAAAAAGGAGAAAGATATGAATATCTCAAAAGAAAAATTCAAAGAAGACTACAAAAAAACATTCACCAATATGTATACTTCGACTCTAGAAAAAGGAAGCAGTGTTCAGCAGTTTAATGCTCTAGGGACCCTTCTGCGCACTTATGTTTCGGAGGGTTGGAGGAATGAGCGTGAAAGATATATCAGTGACAGCCAAAAGCAGGTTTTCTATTTTTCGATAGAATTTCTTCCTGGAAAATTTTTGAAAAACAATGCCAACAATATGGGCATGTTGGATGTTGTTGAAGAAGGCTGTAAAGAGTTGGGTCTTGATTTTGATGAGATAGCAGCAGCTGAAGCAGAGCCGGCTATTGGAAACGGAGGATTAGGACGACTGGCTTCTTGTTATATGGACGCCGGTGCATCCCTGGGCTATCCTCTTCATGGAAACGGTATCCGCTACCGCCACGGCTTATTCAGGCAGAAGATTGTAGATGGTTATCAGGCAGAGCTGCCTGATAACTGGCTGCGCCACAGAAACCCGTGGGAAGTCCGTGATCACAGTACTTCGGTCCTCGTCAAATTCGGCGGTGAAGTCACCTTAGATAAAAGTGACCCGGATGGTTATTATGAGGCTGTCTATGAAAATACGGATGATGTTTTAGCAGTAGCTTATGATACACCGATGATTGGCTATAATTTGTCTACAGTCAATACGATGCGTCTATGGTCGGCAGAAGTACCGCCGGAAGAAGAGGAAGAAGGTCTGGTGACCAAAGAGAAGTATGAGGCTGTAGAAGAAATTACAGATTTTCTTTATCCAGATGACACACATTATGAAGGAAAGCTTTTACGCTTAAAACAAGAGTATTTCTTTGTATCAGCCGGCATCCAGACCATCGTGAAGACATTTAGGAAATATGGGGTGACAAGAAAAGAGATGCCTGAAAAGGTGGCTATCCACATCAATGACACCCATCCCGCTCTTGCGATACCGGAATTAATGAGGATCCTCCTGGATGAAGAAAAGTTAACCTGGGAGCAGGCCTGGGAAATCACCACTAATACCTGTGCTTATACGAATCACACTGTCCTGCGGGAAGCTATGGAGACCTGGCCCTGCGACATGGTGAAGTCACTTCTCCCGAGGATTTATATGATCATCGAAGAAATTGACCGCCGCTATGTTGAGCAGAATACCCCTCTCTACGGGAAATCTTTGACACAAAGTACCCGCCCGATTCAAGGAAATTATGTGCATATGGCCCATTTAGCAATTATCGGCTCACACTCTGTGAACGGGGTGGCAGGGCTCCACTCGCAAATATTATATGAAGATGTCCTGAGTGACTTTTCCGAAATGGCTCCGCATAAGTTTAACAATAAGACCAATGGAATCACCCAAAGACGTTTTCTCCATGTAGCTAATCCGGAGCTTTCTGAACTTATTACAGAATGTATCGAAGAAGACTGGCTGACGAATCCTGCGAGTATGAAAGTCTTTCTGGCTTATCAAAATGACAAGACCGTCTTGTCCAAGCTGGCTGAAATCAAGCAGAAAAATAAGGAGAGATTAGCGCGTTATATCCAAGATAAAAATGATATAGAAGTCAATACAGATGCTGTATTTGACGTGCTCATTAAGCGGCTTCATGCCTACAAACGACAGCATCTTCAGCTGCTTCATATCATCCACCGCTACCTTTATATCAAGGATAACCCACAGGCCGATATCCAGCCCCGTGTCTTTATTTTTGGAGCCAAAGCAGCTCCCAGTTATGCACTTGCCAAGGCTATCATTAAAGTGATTAATGAAATAGCTGACACGATTAATAAGGACCCGGACTGCAAGGATAAATTACAAGTCGTATTTATTGAAAACTATGGGGTCACTCTTGGAGAATTGATCATCCCCGCAGCTGAAATTTCAGAACAGATTTCTCTGGCCGGTAAAGAAGCTTCCGGCACAGGAAATATGAAAATGATGTTGAATGGTGCTTTGACTATGGGAACACTCGATGGAGCGAATGTCGAGATCAATTCCTTTGTCGGGGATGAAAATATGTTTCTTTTCGGTTTAAGAAGAGAAGAAGTAGATAAATATAATGAGACCGGCTCTTACAGTTCTAAGGATCTATACAGATCAGATGAAGAAATCCGGCGTGTAGTAGACAGCTTAATTGACGGCACATTCCCCCGTATTCAAGTAGAAGGCCGCACCTTATATGATCACTTGATTACACACAATGATGAATATTATGCCTTAAAAGACTTTCACAGCTTCATCGAGGCTCAGAAAAAAGCCGATAAGTTATATGGTGATAAAGAAGAATGGAATAAAAAATCACTGATCAATATCGCAAATTCAGGGCCTTTTTCAGCGGATTACGCTGTTCAGCGTTATGCCAAAGAAATTTGGATCGCCCAGCCGAGCCCGGCGACGGCTCCCAGCTATGATGAACCTGTCTAGGAATTAGAGGTGCAGAAGATGAAGAAGGATTTATATTATAATTCATGGATGAGTGAACACAAAGATCCTTTTGGTGCCATCCATTACAAGAGTGAAGTAGACTTTGCTATTCGAGTAGGCGATCCCCAGGTGAAAAGTGTCAGGCTGATCATGAGAAAAGACTATGGCCAAGCTTATGAAGTAGAATTACTCCCTGCTGAAGGAGGGGTGCTTTATGAGGGAACTGCAGATTTTCAAGAAGGGCCTGGTTTATATTATTACTATTTTAAGATAGAGAGTGGCCGGGGTGTCTATTATTATGGAAACAACCCGGAAGGAAAAGCCGGTGAGGGACAGATTTACAGACAGAAGAAGCAGCTCAAGGATTACCAGCTGACGACTTTCCGCCAGGAAGATCCCATTCCTGATTGGTATGCGGAAGGAGTCGTCTATCAAATTTTTGTTGACCGCTTTGATAATGGAAATGAAGACGGCCGGATTGACTCTCCTAAACCAAACTCTGTTATCTACACTCATGACACGCCTGTTCCTCACTATGTTAAAGACGAAGAGGGAACGATTGTTCATTGGGATTTCTACGGAGGAAATTTACGTGGAGTAATTAAACGCCTCCCTTATCTAAAAGAAATGGGCATTACTATCCTCTATCTCAATCCTATTTTCGAAGCTCATTCCAACCATAAGTACGACACCGGTGATTACTTTAAGATAGACCCAATGTTTGGAGGAGATGAAGCTTTTGAAGAGCTGCTGGCAGCCTGCCGGGAATTGGGAATTAGAATCATTTTGGACGGTGTCTTCAATCATACAGGGGCAGACAGTAAATATTTCAATAAGTTTGGTCACTATGATTCTTTAGGAGCCTATCAATCGAAGAAGAGTCCTTATTATGATTGGTATTATTTTAATGACTATCCGGATGATTATGAGGGGTGGTGGGGGGACTCGAACCTTCCCCGGCTTAATACGGAGAAAGAGGAAGTGCAGAACTTTTTTTACGGCTGCCAAGACTCCGTCGTTCCTTATTGGATCCGCCAAGGCATTGCCGGCTGGCGGATTGATGTGGCAGATGAGCTGACAGATGATTTTCTGGAAGGTCTGCGTCAATCCATGGACCGGGTTGATCCAGATACTGTCTTAATTGGTGAAGTGTGGGAAGATGCGAGCAATAAAATTTCCTATGACAACCGCCGGGAATATATCCATGGCGGGATCCTGCACGGGGTGATGAACTATCCCCTCCGTAAAAATATACTCGATTTATTGAATGGAGAGATGACGAGTCAAGAATCTGTCCGGCGCTTGTTCCAATTGAAAGAAAACTATCCGAGATCAGCTTTTTACAATAACTTTAATCTCATAGGCAGCCATGATACTGTCCGCGTCATGACCGCCTTAAAACGAGAAGTTGAGAAGGTGCTGCTTGCTTATCTTTTCCTTTTCTTGACTCCCGGTGTACCTGTCATTTATTATGGGGATGAAGTCGGTTTGGAAGGGGGAGAAGACCCGGACAACCGCCGGCCTTTCCCTTGGGATAGGGTAGATGAACAGATACGTGATTTTATCAGCAGAGCAGCAGAATTTCGCAAGAGCCATCCTGAATGTGTGAGGGGAGAATTTGTACCTTTCTCTGCGGGGGCAATCATCGGTCTCATTCGTTATCTGGATGATGAAACTTGGACGGCAGCTTTGATTAATCCTTCTTCCGAGCCTGTCGATTTAGCCCCGGATGATTTATTCGACCCCGGTCATTTCGATATCCGCAATTATTTAAAAGAGCGTGGAATAGCAGAGGTTTCGTTAGAGGCCCGTTCTTTTAAAATTTTTACAAGTCAGGAAGAAGAAATTTCTAACTAGTATTAAACAGCCAGTTTGTTAAAAAAACTGGTTTTTTAATTGGAAAAAATGGCAAGGATTTTCATTGAATGTTTGTGCTTTGGCTTTAAATTGCGTATAATTTTATAGTGTGAGAAAGAGGAAAGAAATGGCACAATTATTCTTTAAATATGGCGCTATGAACAGCGGAAAATCAATTGAATTATTAAAGGCGGCTAATAATTATGAAGAACAGGGCAAAAGAGTTCTTCTATTTACGACCGCAACTGATGACCGCGCAGGCAGGGGTGTGATAGCCAGCCGCATCGGCTTATCCCGTAAAGCGGGAATCATTTATGAAGATACCGATATCTACGAGTATGTTCTGGCTGATGAGAAGCAAGATTCTTATGCCTGTATCATGGTGGATGAAGCCCAGTTTATGACTAGAGATCATGTCCTGCAGCTGACGCGTATCGTTGACCATCTCGATATACCTGTCATGGCTTTTGGATTAAAAAATGATTTTAAGAACAATTTATTTGAAGGCTCCAAAGCCCTCTTGATCTATTCGGAGAAAATTGAAGAAATTAAAACAATCTGTTGGTTCTGTCACAAAAAAGCCATCATGAATATGAGAATGGACGACGGGAAGCCTGTCTATGAAGGTGAACAGATCCAAATTGGAGGGAATGAATCTTATTATCCGGTATGCCGTAAGCATTATTTTAACCCTCCCCTGGATGATATGTAAGAAGCGCTAGAAGAAAGAAGTGAAAGAAATGTTTGAAACATTAGAAAGTATTGAGCAACGCTACGAAGAAGTTACTGAGATGATGAGTGACCCGGAAGTAATCAATGATACAGAACGCTTTATGAGCCTCAGCAGGGAAGAGGGGGAATTAAGAGAGACTGTAGCAAAATTCCGTGAATACAGAGAAGTAAAAGAAGAGTTAGAAGGAATCAAAGAAATCCTGGATGATTCATCTATCGACGGGGAAATGAAGGAACTGGCCCAGATGGAGAATCAGGAACTGTCTGAAAAAGAGCAGGCTCTTGAAGACGAACTCCAAATTTTATTATTACCGAAGGATGAAAATGATGATAAGAATATCATCATGGAAATCCGCGGTGCAGCCGGCGGGGATGAAGCTCAGCTTTTTGCAGCTGACCTTTTGAGAATGTATACCCACTATGCTGATAAACAGGGATGGAAAGTTGAACTCATGTCTGCCAGTCAAAACGATGTCGGCGGATATAAAGAGGTTACTCTCATGATAGAAGGAACCAGTGTGTATTCCAAACTGAAGTTTGAAAATGGTGCACACAGGGTTCAGCGCGTCCCGGAAACAGAATCTCAGGGGCGTGTCCATACATCAACAGCAACAGTCGTCGTCATGCCCGAAGTAGAAGAGCTGGATTTTGACCTGGATATGAATGATGTCCGTATCGATATTTTCCGTGCTTCAGGAGCAGGAGGTCAGCACGTCAACGTGACAGACTCTGCTGTACGTATGACCCACGATCCTACTGGTATCGTCGTATCTATGCAGGACGAGCGTTCTCAGATCAAAAACCGTGAAAAAGCAGAGCGTGTCTTACGTGCCCGGGTAGCAGACCACTATCAAAGTGAAGCTCAGGCAGAATATGATGCCACTCGTAAAACAGCAGTAGGAACAGGTGACCGGTCAGAACGTATCCGGACTTACAACTATCCGCAAAGCCGTGTGACTGACCACCGGATCAACTATACATCTTCGCGTCTGGAAAGCATCATGAACGGTGAATTAGATGAAATCATCGATCAGTTAATTTTAGTTGAACAGCAGGAGAAAATGGAGCAGTTCCAACATGGAATCTAGACCTCGCTTAAAAAATTGTCAAAACCTTCAAGAAGTCCGGGACAGGGCTTCTTCTTTTTTAGAAAAGCATCAGCAGGAAGCTTATATCGCCAAGTGGTTATTGAGAGAGCGTTTTGATATCGAGCCCATCGATATCGTCATGAATCAAAAAAGACTCAGTCCACAGGAGCTCGGCCAATTGGAAGAAGACTTGGAGCAGATTGCAGAGAATTATCCTGTCCAATATGTCGTCGGCCACGCCTGGTTTTACGGCCGGCCTTTCCAAGTAGATGAGAGGGTCCTGATTCCACGGCCGGAAACAGAAGAAATGGTAGATCTCATCTTAAAGAATCATGATTTGAGACAGCAGGCTGTTCTGGATATTGGAACGGGGAGCGGTGCAATCGCCCTCACTTTAAAGGCTGAGAGACCTGACTGGCAGATGACTGCCACAGATATCAGTCAAGATGCGCTGGATTTAGCTGGTGAAAATGCCCGGAATTTAGATATAGAGGTAGAGTTCGTAAAAAGCGATCTCTTCGCTCATTTAACTGATAAAAAGTATGATTTGATCGTCTCAAATCCTCCTTATATTTCTCACGGTGAATGGGAAATTATGGGGCCTTCGGTAAGAAAGTATGAGCCACAGCTGGCACTTTTTGCAGATTCTGACGGCCTGGCTGTGTATGAAGAATTAGCCAGGGAATTACCTGCCCATTTAAATGAAAAAGGCCGCGTGTACTTGGAAATCGGCTACATGCAGGGAGCGAGTGTTTCCCGGCTCATGCAGGAAGCTTTCCCACAAGCTCAAGTAGAAGTCATCCCGGATTTCTCCGGAAAAGATCGGGTAATTTATATCGGGCTGTAGTTGTCCACAGCGTTATCCACAGAGAAGAGAGGTACGGGATAAGTTTTTAACAGCTTGTTGATAAGCTGTTAAAAGGTCTGGTTGACAGCTCTTTAATTGTGTATTACTTGTGAAAAGAAATAAGGTGAAAAGATGAAAACAGAATATTTAACTATGGTAGAGCTTGAAAGGGCAGCCCAATGGATTCGCAGAGGAGAAACAGTGGCTTTTCAAACTGAAACGGTCTACGGCCTGGGAGCGGATGCGACTAATGAAGGGGCTGTTAAAAAAATATATCAAGCCAAGGGGCGCCCTTCCGACAACCCTCTCATCATCCATATCGCCCGGCGCGAACAGGCTTTAGAGTACTGCGGGGAGATTTCTCAGCAGGCCCAGGCCCTGATGGATGCTTTTTGGCCGGGTCCCCTGACCCTCATTTTGAAAGCTCAAAAAAATAAGCTGGCACCGTCTGTCACAGCCGGGCTGGAGACAGTAGGCATACGTCTTCCGGCAACAGAGGCCGCCCAGAAGCTTATCGAAATGGCGGGGGTCCCTATCGCAGCTCCCAGTGCCAATACTTCCGGCAGACCCAGCCCTACGACCGCTGCCCATGTCCTTCATGATCTGGACGGTAAAATTGCTGCAGTAGTCGACTCGGGACCTGCAGAAGTCGGTGTAGAATCAACGATCGTGGACCTGTCAGCCGGTCCCCTGCCTGTTATTTTGAGACCGGGCGGTATCAGCCGGGAAGCTGTCGAAGAAGTGATCGGTCCGGTTTCGATTTCGAGAACAGATTTGAAGAAGTCTGACATAGCGAAAGCACCCGGTATGAAGTATCAGCATTATGCTCCGGATGAGGACTTGTTCATTATAGACGGCCCGAAAGAGTACTGGAGAGAGAAAATTGTGGAATTGAATGAGCAGGGCCAGCAGGTGGGTATCATCGCCCATGAGGATTTGATTGCTGACTTAAGTCCTCTCGTTCAGGCTAGGTATTCCTTAGGAGAAAAAGGAGATGCCGAGTCGGCAGCTGCCCGTCTCTTTGACGGTCTGCGTTATTTTGAAAAGACCAATGTCACCGTCATCCTGGCAGAAGCTTATCTGGAAGAGGGTCTGGGTCTGGCTTACATGAATCGTTTAGATAAAGCGGCCGACCATCGGTATCTATAAATTTAAATGGGTACTTCCCATCTCATGAATAATAGAGATGGGAGGGCCTTTTTTGTTTATTAATAAGACTAATAAGTCGGCTGAATTTAGTGAAAGGTCTATGAGCAAAAGGGAGAAGAATTTGAGATAATAGTGGCTATAGTTAGACTAGTGTACGAGTAGAAAGGAGGTTTTTTATCTGATATGGCGCATCATCACATCGTCCTTTTTGACAATATTGCAGCGGCAGGTCTTGCGAATATGACCTATGCCCAGTCTGAGGAAACTCCTGAAAGTATAGCGGAGAAACTGATCAATTCCTACCGCCTCTTTAAGCATAGAGATGTCACTCTTATTTACAGTTCTAAAGCGATCGCTCTTCCTTTAGGGGGCGAAATAAAAGAGAGTGATACTTCCTCTCCATCTCTCCTCAGCCACCCGCTGGACGACATTAGAGATGTAGACGAGCTGGACTTTTCCAAAGCTGCTTTTCCAAATAATGAACGAGCTCAGATTTTATTTCAAGCGGCTCAGTTAATCGATCGGGCCATTGGAAAAGAAGCATATATCCGCTTTTCTATAGGCGGTCCCTTCACAGTTGCAGCCCATATCTTGCCTCCTGAGAAGTTGTTGAAAAGTATGATAAAGAATAAAAAAGAAATTCACCAGCTTATCCATCAGTGTCTGGACTTACAAATGGAAATTGTAGATCAATTTTCTCAGATCGAATCCCTTATTTTCCATGTAGCTGATCCTATGGCATCGAGTAATTTAATCAGTCCTAAGTTCTATCGGGAATTTGCTCTTCCCTACTGTGAGCAGTTAGTGGATAAAATACATTCTCACGGCAAAGAAGCCACGCTGCATATCTGCGGAGATACGATCAAAATCTTACCGGCTATGCTGGAAACGGGAGCGGATGTTTTCAGCCTGGACCAGGCGGTCGATTTAGAAGAAGCCAGCCGGATAGTAGGAGACCGGGCAGCTATTTTAGGCAACGTAGACCCTGTCCGCATCTTAAAAGAGGGAAAGGCCGGAGAGATAGACAGAGCGGTCCGTTCTGTCATCGATCAGGCCGGCAGTCACCCTGGAGGTTTCATTCTGGGACCGGGGTGCGATATCCCCTTTGATACGCCGGGGGACAATCTCCATCTTTTTGTCCAGGCGGGTAAAAAGTATGTTCAAGAGAAATTATAAACTGCTTTGCAGATTATAAAATATAAAAATGAAAAAGGAGAAAGCAATGAAGAAATTTATGAAAGCTTTATTTATGCTGTTTGCCACAGTTTTGGTTTTAGGCGCTTGTGGTAACGGAGATACGGGTACTGAAGACACTCAATCGAGTGAAGCAGCCGAGGAAACAAGTGAAGAAACTAATACAGGTTCAAGTGATGAGGAAGTTACTTTACAATTTTTAATGCCCGGCTATGATGAAGGTTATTTACAGGAGCCGATGGATGCTGCCATTGCTCAATATGAAGAAGAAAATCCAAATGTTACAGTGGAAATCGTTTCTGCAGGCTGGGATGAACTTAACAGCCGTATCGTTCAGTTATACCAGGCTGGTGAAGCACCGGATATGATGATGATGGGATCACGATCTATCCGTCAGTTTGCTGAAGAAGGTGTTTTAGAAGACCTGGGCCCTTATATGACGGATGAATATTTGGAAACACGTATTGATAATGTCATGGAGTCAGCACAGGTCGGTGGAACGCAGTATGGTATTCCATTAGCTTTATCGTCACGTGCTTTATTCTACCGATCGGACTTGATTGAGCAGGCACCGACGACTTGGGAAGAATTATTAGAAACTGCACAAACTGTTTCAGCAGAACAAGGTATGTATGGATTTGCTATTCCGACAGACATCGGAAATGGAGCTCACGAATTAATGAGCTTTATCTATCAAAATGAGGGCCGTGTGGTTGATGAAAATGGAGAATTTACTGTTAATTCAGATGCTAACGTGGAAACATTGGAATATTTAGCTTTATTTAATGAACAAGAAGGTGTCATCCCGAATGTTGTAGAAACTGACCGTGATGAGCAGATTCAAATGTTCAACAACGGCGACCTGGCGATGTATATTTCAGGGTCATGGGAAAAAGAAGAATTAGACAGCGGCGGTTTAGACTATGGTGTGGCGGAATTACCAGAAGGGGAAGTCAAAGCAGTTAACTTAGTTACTGACTCTTACGGTATCTCATCCATTTCTGAAAACAAAGAAGCTGCCTGGGATTTCATCGAATTCATGGGTACAGAAGAGATTCAGCGTTCAATCTCTGAATCATATAACTGGATGCCGGTAACTCAGGCAGAACTAGACGATGAGCGCTTCCAAGATGACTTCATGCAGCCTTTCCTTAACATAATGGAGCACGGCGTAGCAGAACCGGCTGTTCCTAACTGGGACCAATTTAACGAATCTTTCCTGATTGCCATTCAAAAAGGGGTAAGTGGTGAAGCATCACCTCAAGAAGCTTTAGATACAGCCCAAGAGGAGGTTACACAGTAGAATGGATAAACGACGGACGGTTACACCTTACTTGATGATGTTACCTGCGGTCGTGCTGCTGTTAGTTCTATATGCAGTTCCAATTATAACTACTGTTATCCAATCGTTCAGTGAAGTTAATTTGTTAACGAATACACAGGAATTCATAGGTTTGGCTAATTACGGCCGAACCTTTTCTAATTCTGGATTCTTTGACACCCTGAGGATAACAGTTCTTTACACAGTGGTTACTGTCGTCTTTAAGATGGTTTTTGGCTTTGTCTATGCTTATTTTTTAAGCACAGATATTTATCTGAAAAAACCTCTGCGATTTTTAATGCTGCTGCCTTGGGCGATTCCCCAAGTGGCAGTAGGAACACTGTGGAATTGGATGCTGGACGGACAGTACGGCTATGTTAATTATTACTTGATGAAGCTGGGTATACTCAGCGAGCCGATATCATTCTTAGCAGAACCAGTGAGCGCCTTTATATCAGTAGCTTTCGTAGATGCCTGGGTAGGAATCCCGCTGATTGCTTTAACGCTGATCTCCGGCTTTGAGGCTATTCCCAAGTCTTTATATGAAGCAGCAAAAATAGATGGAGCGAATGCTCTGCAGCAGTTTCGTGATGTCACACTGCCTGGCATCAAAAATGTTTTCATCTCCCTGCTGACATTAGTGACGATCTGGACATTCAACTCTTTCAATATTATCTGGGTCTTAACACAGGGCGGACCTATGCGTGCGACTGAGACTTTGATGATTAGAATTTACCGTGAAGCTTTTTCTAACTTTGAGTTGGGAATCAGTTCGACGCTCACTATCGTTGCTGTCAGCATACTTACCGTGTTGACGCTGGTTTACATGAGAATAGGACGGAATGCCGATGAACGATAAAACACAAAAAATCATTCGAACAATTATAGCTGTCATTCTTGTCTTATTACTAATTTTCCCTGTCTTCATTCTGTTGAACTCTTCTCTGCAGACGTATGAACAAATCAGGTCCTGGCCGCCTCAATGGTTTACAGATCTGCAGTGGGTTAACTATGCAGAGATTTTCCAGGGGACTCAAAATATTTTAAGACCCCTGTTAAACAGTCTGTATGTCTCTACTTTAACGATGATTCTGTGTGTACTTGTCGGCTCTTTAGCTGCCTATGCTGTCTCGCGCTTTAACTTTAAAGGGAACAAAGCATTTTTAATGGCAGTTATTTTAACTCAGATGTTTTCGCCGGTCATCTTGGTTACACCGATGTACACTATTTTTAGAGATTTGAAATTATTGAATTCATTGAATGGTTTGGTCATCGCCTCTACAGCAGCTGCTCTGCCTATGACGATCTGGCTTCTATATTCCTTTTTTACCCAGGTGTCCAAGACCTATGAAGAAGCGGCCTGGATGGATGGATCGAGCCGGCTGCAAGCCATTAAAAATGTAGTCATCCCTATCTCTATGCCGGGAATCATTACCGCCGGTCTCTTTGCCTTCATTACGGCATGGGGAGATATCGTCTTTGTGCAGACCTTCATCACGGATGCTAATTTAAGAACGATGTCACTTGCTCTGCTGAGTTTCCAGGATTTATATAAAACATCCTATGAATTGCAGATGGCTGCATCTGTGGTCTCGAGTATCCCCACGGTGATCATTTTCTTAGCGATTCAGAAGTATCTTATTCGAGGTATGTCAAATCAAGGGTTGAAAGGATAGAATTATGAGTGAAATCATTTTAGAAAACATATCGAAAACTTATGATGATCAGCATTATGCCGTCAAAGATATCAATCTGACGATAGAAGACGGGGAGTTTATCATTTTTGTAGGTCCATCAGGCTGTGGAAAATCCACGACTTTACGGATGATTGCAGGGTTAGAATCTATCAGCGAAGGAAAATTATATATTGGCGACCGAGAAATGAGCCGGGCCAGTCCTCGAGACAGAGATCTGGCCATGGTTTTCCAGGATTTTGCCCTCTATCCTAATATGACCGTCTATAAAAATTTACAATATCCCTTGAGAATGCATAAAGTGGATAAAGATGAAGCCGATAGAACTATCCGCCGGGCAGCTGACCTGCTGGGGCTTGATGATTTACTGGAGCGTAAGCCCAGCCAATTATCGGGCGGGCAGAAGCAGAGGGTGGCTCTCGGTCGGGCAATCGTCCGGCAGCCCAAAGCGTTTTTAATGGATGAGCCCTTGTCTAATTTGGATGCGAAGCTGCGTGTGGATATGCGCTATGAAATATCTCAGCTCCATCAAACCCTGGATACAACGGTTGTTTATGTGACCCATGATCAGACAGAAGCGATGACGATGGGAGACCGTATTGTCGTCATGAACCATGGTAATATCCAGCAGGTAGGGACCCCGGAGGAAATCTATGCTAATCCTAAAAATGTTTTTGTGGCTGAATTTATAGGTACACCTAAGATTAACTTGTTCGAGAGAGAATTAAGAGAAGGGCAGGTCATGTGGTCCGGGGAAGAGCAGATTCCAGTTGACGCCGAAGACCAAGAAGTCCTTGTCGGAGTGCGGCCCGAGAATCTCAAGCTCAGCTACGGCAGATCTTATACTGTCAAGATGATAGAAAACTTAGGCAGTGAGCAGCATATCTTTTTGGAGGGTGAAGATCACCAAGTAGTCGTCCAAGTGGCTTATGATGATGACATCCGAATAGGTGAGCAGTATGACCTCAGCATCATTAAGCCGGAACGGATCAATTTGTTTTCAGCTGCAAGTCAAGAGGCTTTAAGATTCCAGGAGAAAGATGATGACAAATAATCAAAAAAACTATCTAACCATCGATATTGGAGGGAGCTCCATCAAATCTGCACTTCTTGATGAAAAAGGCGGGATGATTGACCGCGGTCCTACGGTTCCAGTGCCTTATAACAAAGAAGCTTATGTCCAGACGATTTTTGAACTGGTAGAAAATTTCAAAGAAAAGATCAAAGGGGTAGCTGTCAGTACGACCGGCATCGTGGATTCTGATTCAGGTGCTTATCTTCAATCAGGCAGTTTTCCTTTCATGATAGGGGAAAGCTTAAAAAATTTGATTGAAGAAAGATATTCCCTTCCGACCTCAGTGGTCAATGACGGCCAGGCCGCTCTCTACGGTGAGACATGGTGCGGCAAGCTGAAAGACCGGCAGCATGCCATATTAGTCACTATAGGAACCGGTATCGTCTGCGGCTTGCTGATCAACGGCCGGCCCTATCTGGGTGCTCATGGTAAAGCGGGAGAGCTCAGCTCTATTACCCAGGATGAGCATGAGGGTTATTTCCCGGTGAAATATTCTGCCACCCATTTTATCGAACGGGCATCTCGGTTAATCGGTCTGGAGGAGCCGGACGGCCGGCGGGTCTTTGAAGAGATTCATAAAGGAAATGAAGAGTTAGACCGCTTGTTCACTGACTACTGCCATCTTGTCAGTCTTCTGCTGTTCAATCTTCAGGTCACTTTGGACCCCGAATTAATCGTTATCAGCGGGGGAATCAGCCACCAGGAAATATTTATAGAAGAACTGATAAAGCAATGTGAGGATATTTATGAGGCTAAATCAGAGGCCTATCTGGGACCTGGCCATTTAGAAATTACAGCGAGTGCTTTTAAGAGCGACGCTAATTTATTGGGGGCCCTCTGCTTTTATAAAGTACAATATGAAACGGAATAGAAGGAGTATTTGAATTATCATGGTGAAAAGAATTTTAGCATGGGATGCGGTAGATTTTGAAAAGATGACCAATGAAGATTTGCTGCAGGCTATTCGTGCATCTGAGGGAAGAACGATCTTAGCAGAAATTAATGGCGAGGTGAATCCCACGCCTTTTAATGTGACGAATGCAGAAATAGCACGTGCTTTTTCCGCAGATTTAATTTTGTTGAATAAATGTGATGTACAAAACATTCATATCGGGGCCTTGCCTGAAACGGATGACCCTGTCCGTCTGCTGAAAAAATTAACCGGCAGACCCGTGGGTGTGAATTTAGAGCCTGTCGATACATCAGGCCGGACCACCCATCAAAGAGATGAGATTGCTGAGGGACGGAAAGCGACTCTTGAAAATTACCGGCGGTGTAATGAACTGGGATTTGATTTCTTACTCTTAACCGGAAATCCTTTTTCAGGCGTCTCCAACCACATGATAGCAGAAGCAGTTAAATCTGCTCGTCAAGAATTCGACGGAGTTCTGATGGCTGGAAAGATGCATGATGCCGGTTTTGACGATGAAATATTTGACTATCCAATCGTCGATGACTTCATCGACAATGGGGCAGATGTCATCCTTTTCCCATCACCCGGGACCAAACCCGGTGTCAGCATTGAAGACCTCCGGTTGATGACCCGCCATGTGCAGAGGCGCGGCAAATTAGTCGTAGGTGCAATCGGAACGAGCCAGGAAGCCAGCTCCAAAGAAACGATCCGTCAGATCGGGCTGTGGAATAAAATAGCCGGTGTCGATATCCATCATATCGGGGCCACAGGTTATGCGGGTATGGCTCCTTATGAAAATATTTATGAACTTTCTCTTGCGACGCGGGGACTTAGACATACGGTCCGTATGATGTCAGCCTCTAATGACCGTGGCAGAGAAACCTAACAAGTAGCTGTCTACTTGTTTTTTATTTAAATATTTTCTGATACTACTTAGAGCTCATTATTCCCAGACTTTCTGGTAGAATATATGTAAATGGAATAGAAAGTAGGAATGTTATGCGTATAGGATACCAAGGGATTCCTGGTTCATACAGTGAATCCGCAGCACTCCAATACCTCGAGCTGAACCAGATTCGTCTGGAGGATGCTGAACTAATTGGGATGGATACTTTTATGGAGAGTACGAATAAATTGCTGACCGGTGAGATAGATCTGGCGGTCATGCCTATCGAAAATTCAACGACGGGTCTCATTACACGTACTTTAGATTTATTTAGATACCAGCCGGTGGCGGCATCAGCAGAAATATATGAGCATGTGCAGCATACTTTATGGGGAGTAGAAGGAAGTCGGATAGAAGATCTCAGAGAAGTCTATTCCCACCCGGAAGCTCTTTCTCAAACTGCTAACTTCTTTGAAGAATATCCCCATGTCCAGCCGGTCACCTATATCGATACAGCTCAAAGTGCCAAGCATATTAAGGAACTGGGCGATCCCACTAAGGCGGCTCTGGCCAGTCAAAGAGCTGGGGAGCTGTATGAACTGGTTCCTTTAAGAAAGAGCATTCAAGCAGAAAAAACGAACACCACCCGCTTTTTTATCATGGAAAAAATAGATGAGAAGATGGAGATCGGTGATTTTCTACGTGAAAGTAAAGCTGATTTTCCTGAGCGCACGCGTATGATGCTCTATGTAGAAACAGCCCATACGCCGGGAGCACTGGCCCAGCTGCTGAATACTTTTAATTTGTTTGATTGTAACTTGGAAGGCCTCGACGCCCGTCCTATTAAAGATAAGCCATTTAACTACGGCTTCTTTATTGAAGTTGACTTAGCTGAGGTATCGATCGATCCAACCATCCTTTGGAAAACTTTGGACCACTCGACAGAATATATTCAACTGATCGGCCTGTTTGAACCAAAACAATTATTGATGAATTATTTATAAACAATTAGCTATTTGCTAACTAATTATGTATAATCATATTGTTTGAGTATAAATTAGAAGGGGAGCGGTAATTATGGCAAAAGTAACAATATTGGATCACCCGTTAATTCAACATAAATTGACTAT
>CAYTHW010000008.1:24387-34868 GCA_964437675.1 uncultured Atopococcus sp.
CAGCTGATGGTATTAGATCCTATGCTGGCAACTGGTGCTTCAGCCATCGCTGCTATCGATGCCTTGAAGAAGCGTGGAGCTGATTCCATGAAGTTTGTAGGACTTGTTGCAGCGCCGGAAGGTGTAGAAGCATTGAGCAAGGCTCATCCTGATGTAGATATTTACGTTGCTGCTCTGGATGAAAAGCTAAATGAGGATGCTTATATCGTGCCGGGTCTGGGAGATGCAGGCGACCGCTTATTTGGTACTTTATAAAAAATGAATATATATAAAGAGTTTATCCCGTGTCAGGGATAAGCTCTTTTTAGAGTTCACACTGTTGATATATGTAGTATTAATTTGATTTTATGATAGAATGAGGTATAAAGTGAGATGATGAATCAAATTGCAATCCAAGCCATAGTAAAGATAACTTTAGATTTCCTGTTTATCCTTGTGACATTCTGGGCTATTAGGGGTGTCCGCACTGAGGTCTGGCTGAAGAAGAACCATACGACTCATGGGCAGATACTTTATATATTTGCTTCGATAGCTCTGGGTTATAATGTGAGTAATTTTTTCTTCAGTTTGATTACATCTTCTCGTAATTTAATTTTCCTGTTTGAATAAATTGAAAAAACATCACAAAATTCGGAGGCAGCACGAGATGGATACTATAGTTACAAGAGGTGGACAGCGACTGAAGGGTCGGGTTAAAGTAGAAGGTGCAAAAAATGCGGTACTACCTATTATAGCGGGGGCGATACTCTCGCAGGAAGGCACAATTACTTTAGATAATACACCCGTATTGGCGGATGTATTTAATATGAAAAAAGTGTTGAACCATTTAAATGTTTCAACTTATTTTGATACAGAGAATAATCAATTGAAGATTGAGTCATCAGAGGATGTTTATTCTGATACTCCCTATGAATTTATGAGCAAAATGCGGGCATCTGTCATTGTCATGGGACCGTTGCTGGCTCGTAACGGCTATGCAAAAATAGCCATGCCGGGCGGATGTGCTATCGGGTCGCGTCCGATTGACCTGCATCTTAAAGGCTTTGAAGCGATGGGTGTCGATATCAAGGTAATGAATGGTTACATCATTGCCCGGACTGATAAACTCAAGGCAGCTGATATCTACCTGGATTTTCCCAGCGTAGGTGCCACAGAAAATATCATGATGGCGGCCACCATGGCTGAGGGAACGACAGTTATCGAGAATGTGGCCCGTGAGCCTGAAATTGTTGATTTAGCTAACTTCCTTAATAAGATGGGGGCAGATATCAAAGGAGCCGGAACAGAAACCTTAAAAATTAAAGGTGTTGAACGTCTGACGGCTACACAACATGCCATCATACCCGATCGTATTGAAAGCGGGACTTTCGCAGTTGCCGCAGCAGCCACTCAGGGCGATATAACTATTGACGGATTCATTATAGATCATAATAAACCTTTAGTTTCAAAGCTGAGAGAGATGGGTGTCAACATCACGGAAGTAGATAATGGTGTCCGTGTGCAGGGACCTGCGGAATTGAAATCTACGAATGTAGAAACCCTACCTTATCCGGGCTTCCCGACAGATATGCAGTCGCAGCTGACAGTTCTTCAATCTTTAGCCGACGGAACAAGCATCATGAAAGAAACTGTCTTTGAAAACCGCTTCATGCACCTCAAAGAATTAGAAAGAATGGGCGTAGATTATACGATAGACGGGAATTCTGCTATCATTAACGGCGGTGCACAACTCCAGGGAGCTCAAGTGAGCTCATCCGATTTAAGAGCCGCAGCTGCTCTAGTCATCGCTGGTTTAACTGCAGACGGCTATACGAGGGTAACCAATCTTCACCATTTAGACCGCGGCTATTATAAATTTACTGAAAAATTAGCGGATTTAAATGCAGATATCGAGAGAGTTAATCTGGATGAAAATGGTATGGATATAGAAGAAATTTCTAAAGTATTTGAAAAACAAGATTAACAGGAAACATTCAAATTAGATTAATTAATTTAATTTGAATGTTTTCATTTTAAAGCATAAATCTATGATAAAGTTGTATGTAATAAAACAAGGCGGGTAAGGTGAAGATTATGGATAAAAAGATCATGACGCGATTGACGAAAGTGTCCATTCGAATAGTTATCATTGTAGGTATTTTTGTTTTGTTATTTTTGCTTGGTGCCCTTATTGGCTACAGTGTTATCGGTGGGGGAAATCCATTTGATATTTTTACACCCGGCTTCTGGGCAACATTATTTGACTTCATCTAAAAAAATCTCCCTCCTCTTACGTAAGTTATACTCAGGAGGAGATGAAAGATGAATCAAGTGGCTTTTATAGGAAGAATATGTAGAGAAATCGATTTACATCAGACACCGGAGGGTACATCCGTTTTGAATAATACCCTGGCTGTCCACCGTCCTTATCAGACGAAGACAAATGAGACTGCCGATTTTATTCCCTTTGTAGCCTGGGGCAGCCGGGCGCAGCTCATAGATGAATACTGTAAAAAAGGTCATCTGCTGGGGATTACCGGTAAAATGCAGTCCCGTCATTATGAAAAAGATGGCAGCAAAGTTTATGTACTGGAATGTATAGTAGAAAATATTCACTTCATTCAACCTAAATCTAAAAGAGAAGAATCTGAGGAAATAATTTAAAACTGAAAAAGTCTACAGAACTCGATAAAATTGAGGCCCGTGCTGAAGCTGAAGGATGTAACAAGCTTTATCATGGGTTTTTCCTTTAAAGATGTTAAAATAAAGATATATTGATAATAATTTTTAAGATTAAACGGAGGAAAAATATGGATCACATTCAACAAGCAAATCCAACTCTTCAGTTAAGCAAACCCCGCTCTCTTTCGGCTGAAGTTTTTAACGCTCTTACCCATGGCATCGCAACCCTGTTGAGTGTTTATGGTTTAGTGCTGCTTATTTTGAAAGGAATAGAGACAGGTTCAGTCACCGCACTCGTCTCTTATATCGTTTATGGAACTTCAAATATCCTTTTATTCCTGGCATCTACTCTCTACCACAGCTTATGTTACACCAGGGCGCGGACTTTTTTTCAAAAGATTGACCACTCTGCTATCTATATACTCATCGCGGGGACTTACACCCCTTATCTCATGAATGTAGTCGGCGGAAGAGTCGGTTATACCTTTTTATCCATCATATGGGTGATTGCTTTAGCGGGCATCACTTTTGAAGTGCTTCATTTAGATAAATATCCAAAACTCAGTACGATTTTATATCTAGGGATGGGTTGGTGTGCTGTTTTTCTCATCAAGCCGCTTCTTGCCAATGCTGATATGAAGGGTCTGATCTGGCTGCTGACAGGCGGTCTGTTATATTCAGTCGGGACTATTTTTTACAAACAAAAATCTAAACCTTGGATGCATGTGATCTGGCATCTCTTTGTAGTCGCGGCTGCGGCCGCTATGTTTCTCTCGATATTTTTTTACGCATAAAGCAGGAAGCTCAATCCAGGTGTGATTGAGCTTTTCTTAACCTGTCAGTGCGGATGTTTATGCTTAGGGCATAGCATTTTTTTATCTCTAATGAGCTTTCAAAAGATATTGATCCTCTGTAAAATAGAGACAGTCTATGAAAAATAGTATGAATCTAAGCAAAAAAGGAGTCAGATAATGAAAAAAAAGATTGAATATTTAATATTATTATTATTTATCTTGACCTCTCTCTCTGGCTGTCAGACCGTGTCACAGTTTTTAGCAGCCCGGCCGGAGGAAGCAAGCGAGGAAAATTCTGCCCAGCAGGAAGAAGTACCTGAAGAATATGTTAAACAAGATGTCGCATCACCCAGAAATTTGAAGGTTGATTTAAGCCAGGAACAGTTAACCTTGATAGATGATATTCCCCGGGGTGTAAAGGCTTCGGATTGGGAGTTAACTTTGATCAATCGTGAAAATCGAATTAAACATGATTTAAACTGGCCTTTGGAAACCACAGACAGCGGACAGTTAATAGACCAAAGAATTTTAAGAGATTTTACAGCATGGGCGGAACAAGCTGAGAAAGATGGCTATCCCCTGCAGTTAATCTCCGGTTTTAGAACCATCGAGTACCAGGAAGAGAATTTTAACAACACGGTTAATAAATATCTGTCTCAGGGCTACAGCCAGGAGGAAGCACTGGAAATGACTCATCGTTTTCAACAGCCGCCGGGGGCGAGTGAGCATCATACCGGGCTGGCTGTGGATATTATCAGCCGGGACTTCCATCAAAAAGGAGGGGGACTGACCCGGGAATTTGCCAAGGAAGCATCTTACCCCTACTATATCGAGACTATGGTGAATTATGGCTTTATTTTGAGGTATCCGGAGGACAAAACGGACATCACCGGTGTTTATTTTGAGCCTTGGCACTACCGCTATGTAGGTAAAGAAAATGCGGAATTTATGGCGGATAACAATCTGACCCTTGAAGAATTTCATGCTCTGATTGAAGCGAGAGACAAGCAGTGAGGACTGGGGGATAGAAGTTGAAAAAATACAGAGGAAATAAATGGAAAAAAAGTCAAGAAACCATGCTCAAGCAGACTCTTTCTGTCATTTTCATCACTTTATCCATGTTCATTCTTGCTCTCAGCACTATCAACTCTATGTCCGGACCGTCTGAAAAAAGGGATGATGCATCCAGTCAGGCAGACAGCCAAAAAAATATGACCCGCCAGGAATTTATTGACTATCTGGCGCCTGCAGCCCAGAAAAACTACCAGACCTATCATGTACTGCCCAGCATCAGTTTGGCGCAGGCTATATTGGAATCGGACTGGGGCAGAAGCGATTTAGCTGAGGAAAGCAACAACTTATACGGTATCAAGGGTGGAAGCGGGGATCCTGATTATTTAACCCAGGAATTCAATGGAGAAAGCTTTATTACAGTCGATGAACCTTTCAGGACCTACAGAAATTTTGAGGAATCTATGGAAGATCATGCTCTGTTATTGGTCAATGGAACAACTTATGATCCTGAAATTTATCACGGGGTTTTGTATGCTTCTAATTATAAAGAGGCGGCAGCTGCCTTGCAGAATGCCGGCTATGCAACAGATCCAAATTATGCTGCTAAGCTGGTTAACTTAATCGAAGAATATGGTCTGTATGAGTTTGATTAGATGGACTCTTTATTGTCAGTCCTGGAGACTAATGATATAATGAACCCAATTAATTAATGGTTATAAAACGTATCTTTAAGGAGAAAAATATATGGAAGAATCTGTAGGTGCCAGTCCCTTGTTGGGGCAACTTATTTTGGTTGTTGTTTTAACTTTTGTTAATGCTTTTTTTGCTGCGGCTGAAATGGCTTACGTAAGTGTAGACAAGCGAAAACTGGAGGATGAAGCTCAAGCGGGAGACAAAAAATCTCACAGAGTACTGGCTTTACTTGATAATTCGGATGATTTTTTATCCACCATTCAAATTGCTATTACTTTAGCTGGATTTCTAAACTCTGCCTCTGCCGCGACGTCGATTGCCCAATACATTGAGCCTCTATTAGGGGGTATACCGGCAGCTCAGACTTTGTCTGTTGTGATTATCACTTTAATCATTTCATATATTACTCTGGTTTTTGGTGAGCTGTATCCTAAAGCGCTGGCTTTACAGATGCCTGAAAAAATTGCAAAGTTTACCAGTGGCATTATCTCATTTGTCAATATGCTTTTTAAGCCGGTTATCTGGCTCCTGAGTGCATCGACGAATGTTCTGAAAAGAATTACACCGGTTGATTTTTCAGCGACTGAAGAGAAGATGACCCGTGACGAGTTCCGAGCTTATTTAGCCCGCAGTCACCAAGACAAGGCAATCGATGTTGATGAACTTTCGATGCTGGAAGGTGTTTTATCTCTCGATAATAAAATCGTCAGAGAACTCATGGTGCCGAGAACAGATGCCTATATGATAGATTATGATGACGGAACTGAAGTCAACATGAATAAATTATTAGAACTGCAATACTCCAGAGTGCCGATGTATAATGAAGAAAAAGATAATGTCATCGGTATTGTCCATGTGAAAAATTTATTGAAAGCTTCAGTAGAACAGCCTTTATATGAAGTGGACCTCTACGATATCATGAACGAAGCTCAATTCGTTCCTGAGACAATCTATATTGATGACCTCCTCTATGAGATGCAGAGAACCAATAATGCGATGATGATCGTAACCGATGAATACGGAGGTGTCTCCGGTATCATCACCATTGAAGACATCATCGAAGAGATCGTAGGAGATATTGATGATGAATACGATGCTCCTCAGGATGTTTATATCGAAAAAATCGATGACAACAACTATATTATTGATGGTTCTATGCCTCTTCATGATTTTAATGAGTACTTTGATACCATCGCTTCTTCTGAAGCAGTAGATACTATAGCGGGATATTTTATTACGCAGACAGGAACTATTCCTAACGAAATAGAATTTAAATCGCATGAAGAATCTGCGGAAGAAGCCTCGATTCAAATTGATCGATATGAATTATCGATTAAGAGTGTTGAGGGGGCCAGAGTTTCGAGTTTGTTTCTTCATGTGCTGGAAGAAGAGGATGAATCTGAACAAGAGAATCAGGATCCTTACAATAATATTAAACAGGAAAATTAAACATATAGCTGGAACTGTAAAAGGTCCGGCTTCTTTTATGAATAAAAAGATGAGGAGTTTTATGAAATGGATGAATGGATTATTCCCGGAAGAATCATCGGTGTGATTGGTGATGATGTAGACGCCCTGTACTTTACCCAGGCAGCCTTGAGGATGGGCTATCAAGTGTATGTATATAATGAAGATGAGATGAGTATGGCGGGGTCGATATCGGATGAACACTGGATCGGTTCTTTAACTGACCATGAACAACTAAAAAATTTCGCTCAACATGTGAACTGCCTGGTTTACACGAGTAAAAACATAGGTAATGAAATGATCCGCATGATGATGAATGAGACCTATGTTCCGCAGGGGGATGAGATTCTTTCACTTGCTCAAGATAAAGCTCTGCAGAAAATAACGTTTGACTCACTGAATATTAACGTCGCCCCTTATTCTACGGTGCTTTCCAAAGAAGATGTGAAAGAGGCTGTGGAATTAACGGGCTATCCGGCTGTCATCACCAACAATTTCTCTCAAGATTATGACTATACGCGCGCGGTGATAAGAAATGAAGAGGACATCGATGAATTATCCGATGAGATGCTGGGAAGAACCTGCATCCAAGAATCTTTTATCGAAGTTCAAAAAGAATTAAATATTACAGTGGCAGTCGATGTCGGAGGTCACGTCCACCCGGTGGCACTTTGTGAGACAAAGTATGATGAAGGACAGTTAAAGTCTACGATGAATCCGCCGGAAGTTGAAGACCAACTGGCCTTGGAGGCCTACCGCATCACTTATCAGATTGCTGAGTCGTTTGATTATATCGGTATTTTATCCTTAGACTTTATCATCAGCGATTCAGGGATTTTATATGTTAAAGAAGTTACACCTTTCACAACATCCGCAGGTCTCACCACCCTGGATGCCCAGAATTTATGCCAGTATGAATTGTTCGTCCGCACAGCTGTCAACTGGTCTATACCGGAAATCGAGCATTACGAGGCGAGTTTGTCCCTGCCTTTCTACAGCGGTCAATTTGAAAAGGTAGTCGAATTATTGAATAATTATCCTACCGGGAAAGTTTATTATTATAATGAAACCAAAGCTTCCCATCCGTTCGGTCATGTCACTTTTAATTCAGAAGATAAGCATGAGATTCAAGAAATTAGAGACAGGCTTTACTTTTAATTGGAAGTGTTGAGATATATTAAACCGTCTGCGAAGGCGGTTTTTTTCTCTGTAGAGAAAAAAGGAAAGGAAGAAGAATGAATCGTACACGTCAAGCTTATGAATATATGAAGAAAAAAATCGAACAGTCGGAGTGGCTGGTAGGACAGCCCATTAAAGAACAGGATATCTCTCAAGAACTCGGTATGAGCCGCACGCCTGTCCGGCAGGCTTTTGTTCAACTGGAAGAAGAAAATTATATTGAGCATCTTGATAACAAAGGGGTAGTCGTAGCTCCTAAAAAAATAAGCAAGAAGGACTTTCAGGAAGCTGTAGAGTTTTTTGAACTGATGTCCCTGCATTATCTGCAGGAAATAGAGAGAAAAGAAATTGATTATGCAACTTCTGATCTGGAAGAGGCCCTCCAGAGGATGCAGGAAAAGAAAGAAACGGGAGAAGGCTCCGACTTTCTAAAAGCAGAATTGGAATTTTGGAATGAATTTTTAACTTATGCCGGCAATGATTACAATGTATCTCTCATGATGCAGACCCTGCATACCGTGTTTGAGCAGAAAGGTTACATCCAGGATGTGATCCATAGCAGCCAGACAGAAAAGATAGTTCATCTCTCCCAATTGGTCATCTACCTGGAAAATAATGATTATCCCTATGCCCGCCGGGAGCTGCGGATATTATTTAACCAAATGATCATGAATATTTTTCAAGGTCCGGCCGGGCATCCTTTTTAAGAGAAGTCGGCATAAGTTGGCTTGGAATATATAATTCCCCGGTAAGTTTTGATATAATAAACTATGTGATTTTTCATAAGGAGGAATAAAATTGGCAACAAGCCGAGATATTTTAGAGGGACTAAATAAAGAACAGGCAAGAGCCATTCAGCATACAGACGGCCCCTTGTTAATCATGGCTGGAGCAGGAAGTGGTAAAACACGGGTCTTAACCCATCGTATCGCTTATCTCATTGAAGAGAAAGCCGTTAACCCATGGAATATTCTAGCGATTACTTTTACCAACAAGGCAGCCAGCGAAATGAGAGAACGCGTGACCGCCCTTGTCAAAAACGGCGGCCAGGATGTCTGGGTATCTACTTTTCACTCCTTGTGCGTACGTATTTTACGGAGAGATATTGACCGTATCGGCTACAGCAGGTCTTTTACGATTGCAGACCCGGCTGAGCAGCAGACTTTGATGAAACGTATCTTAAAGGACTTGAATATTGATCCTAAACAGTATAAGCCGAAATCTATTCTGGGGGCAATCTCCCAGGCTAAAAATGAGCTGGTAGATGACATCCAGTTCGAGAAAAGAAATAAAGGCTTTTATCAAGAAATCGTAGCCCGATGTTACAAGGCTTATCAAGCAGAACTGCGTCAAAGTGAGTGTTTGGATTTTGATGACTTGATCATGCAGACCGTGCGGCTCTTTCAAGAAGATCCGGAGACTCTGCAATACTATCAAAATAAATTTCAATACATTCATGTGGATGAGTACCAGGATACCAATCATGCCCAATACCAATTGATAAAACTTTTAGGCGCCCGTTTCCAGAATGTCTGTGTCGTAGGGGATGTCGACCAGAGTATTTATGGCTGGCGGGGGGCAGACATTTCCAATATATTAAGCTTTGAAGAAGATTTCCCGGAAGCACAGACTATTTATTTGGAGCAGAATTACCGCTCAACTAAAACGATTCTTCAGGCAGCGAACAGTGTGATTGAAAATAATGCTCAAAGAAAAGAGAAAGACCTGTGGACGGCTAATAATCAGGGTGAAAAAATATCCTATTACCGTGCTCAATCCGGAGAAGATGAAGCCAGATATGTAGTAGCCAAGATTAAGGATAAAATGGCTGAAGATGCCCATCTATCCTATGATGATTTTGCGGTTCTCTATCGGACTAATGCCCAGTCCCGTTCCTTGGAGGATACTTTCAAATTTTCCAGTCTGCCTTATAAAATAGTCGGCGGCTTGAAGTTCTATGATCGCAAAGAGATTAAGGATTTAATAGGCTATTTGACTTTGATCGTTAATCCGGCAGATAATTTGAGTTTCAACCGGGTCGTCAATGTGCCCAAGCGAGGCATTGGTGACCGTTCACTGGAACGCCTGCAGGATTCCGCGGATGCGATGGGCTGGTCGCTTTATGAAACCGCTCTGCATGTCGACTCTACCCCGGTGACAGGTAAAGCTCAAAAAGGGCTCTTTGAATTTGCGACCATGATCCAAGAATTAAGAAAAATGGAAGAGTATCTCACTGTTGATGAACTGGTCGATGAGATTCTGGACCGGTCAGGCTACATCCAAGACTTGGAAAAAGAAAATACCAACGAAGCCCAGTCCAGAATAGAAAACTTGGAAGAATTTAAGTCAGTGGCCATCCAATATGAAAAGGAAGAGAGAGAAGAGCATTCTCTGATCGATTTTCTAACGGATTTGTCTTTGGTGAGAGATACAGATATTTCGGAAGAATACCAGGAAGAAGTCACCTTCATGACTCTGCATTCTGCCAAAGGCTTGGAATTTCCCGTCGTATTTTTAGTAGGTATGGAAGAGGGAATCTTCCCCTTATCCCGGGCAGCCATGGATGAGCAGGAAATGGAAGAAGAACGGCGGCTGGCCTATGTAGGCATTACAAGGGCTGAGAAAAAGCTTTACATTACGAATGCTTATTCCCGGACCTTGTACGGACGAACC
>CAYTHW010000009.1:0-17043 GCA_964437675.1 uncultured Atopococcus sp.
TATAATGAAACACATGTCATCTCTCATATCGAAGATGCCAACGGTGAAATAGTCTACCAGGCATCAGACAGTATCGAATCAACGCAGGTTTATTCAGAAGAAACAGCCTACCTGCTTCAGGATATATTAAGAGGAGTATCGACTGACGGAACAGGACAAGCCAGCAGAAACAATCTTAATTTCAGCCTGGACCTCATGTCTAAAACCGGTACCAGTGATGATACACGGGACATCTGGTATATAGGCTCCAATCCTAAAATCACCTTTGGATCCTGGATCGGCTACCGTAATATCATGGATACCAATCTTTTATATCCCGAATTTGGACACAGCTCTTCTAATCGTAACCAGATCATCTGGGCCAGAATGCTGAATGCTGCCTATGCAGTCAATCCGGAGATTCTCGGGCTCGATGAGACATTCAACCAGCCCGAATCCATCGTCACGACAGAGGTACTGAGCACGACCGGGATGAAGCCCGGAGCTGTAACTTCGCCATCAGGGCAGACTTATACCGCTTCCGGTCCTATGAAAACAGAGATTTTCCATCCGGATTTCGTTCCCGGAGTGACCACCTATGACTTTGCTGTGAATGCTACTGACCGAGAATTGAGAAGATTTTGGAGCAGTGCAGGTTCCCGTAATCAAGATTCCTTCATCGACCGCTTCTTTAATCGGGAAGACGAGGACTCAGAAGGACCAGATGAAGAATCTTCCGGAGATGAAGAAGAAACTGATCAAGATGGAGACACCAACCCCGTAGAAGACTTTATCAACGAATTCCGTGAACAGTTCGAATAAGACACAAAAGCCTGCTTTCTGTTTAGACAGAAAGCAGGCTTTTTATATTGTTTTAATTCTCGCCCTTATTCAACAGATGTTCCACGGTGGACGAGATTATGAGGGAGAATCACTTCTTTTTCTTCAATCTCTTCCTCATCCATTAATTTTGTCAATAACCTCATGGACACTGCTCCTACATCATAAGTCGGCTCAACAATAGAGGATAAAGTAGGTCTGACCATTTCTGTGATCTTCGTATTGTGTGAAGTTATAATTTCAAAAGAATCTGGTATACTTTTTCCTAACTCGACCGCACGATTCATGATTCCTACACCTACCTCATCAGATGAAGTGACGACAGCCTCGATACCTGACTCGATGAGTTCTTCAGCAAACTGATAAGCAGCTGCATAATCATCTTCTACCTCATAGACGAATGAGGGGTCATAGTTTTTAACTACTTCATCGAAAGCCTCTTTGTAGCCTTCCAACCGTTGTCTGCCATCAGGTGCCGATTGGTTCGAGAGAACCAAAGCAACCTTTTCGTGTTTTGATAAAAGATTTAAACTGGCTTTTTTAGTGGATTCCCGGTAATCAATATTTACACTGGGAAATTCATTTTTCGGATCGATGGATCCTGCCAGAACAACAGGCGTATGTGACTGATTAAAGCGCTGGCGGATATCATCATCAAATTCAAGTCCCATATAAATAACTCCATCCACCTGCTTGGAAAGTAGGGAGTTAAGTACACTCGCTTCACTTTCGCTGTCCTTACGGGAGTTTTCTAAAATAACATTATAATCATACATACTGGCGATATCATCAATACCCAAGGCTAAAGTTGAATAATAAAAGTCAGTCATATTAGGTATCATTACACCAATCGTCGTCGTTCGACTGCTGGCCAGTCCACGGGCAATTTCATTGGGACGGTAATTCAATCGTTCAATGACCTCTTGTACTTTTTTACTCGTTTCTGGTTTTACGTTCTTGTTTCTATTAACTACTCTGGAGACAGTCGCCATCGAAACTCCTGCTTCATTGGCAACGTCATAAATTGTCACTGTTTTCTTTGCCATATAAATCCCCCTTTCTTTTTTTAGTAAAGTCCTCATGTAAATTTAACAAAACCATTCTTTCTTTGCAAGCGTTTACTTCACTATTGTTGACCAGTTCTTAGAGCTTTAATCCATTCGCTGCCACATAAAAAAGAGGCTGAGAACAGCCTCTCTCGAAAGAATCCCTTAATTGGCTTCTGCTTCTTCTGCATTTTCTTCCTCGCCAGAAGAAGCTTCACCATTATTCTCTTCAACCGCGATACCTTGTATCATTCCATCTTTATCGATGACGATCTGGACGATACTCAATTCCGATTCCGGATCATCAGTATACCACATATACATGGTCTCTTTCGTTTCTAAATTTAACTCTTTGATCGGCGCTGGGGCATACATCTCTTCGATTTCCTCGATCGTAGTGTTGACATCCATGTAACCTAAAGATTCAATTTCACCCTTATCGAATGGAAACTCGAGTTCATTGGCCTGAGTCTGCATAGATACGCTCTCTACTTCTTCATCTTCATTAAAGACAACAGTTAAAATCTCGATTTCTCCCTCGGCTTTTTGAGAGCGGTAGTCGACTGCTTCCATCGACTGATTATAAGGCTCACCCATGATTTCCTGGACTTCTTCGAGCGTCAGCGGCTCTTCCTCAGTGGCTGCCATAGCTGCTGAACGAACTTCTGCTGTTTGTTTTTCGAACTCTTCATAAGGCATGAAAGTTCCTCCGACAGCTGTTTCCTCACTGTCTTCTTGTGGGATTCCTAAAATATCTTCCGTATAATAACCCAGAAGAACATTGATCATGGTGGTGTTCATGCTCGTCGGATCAACTAAGCGCAGATTTTCATTTTCAATTTTTACCAGCTCATTTTCAGGGTTAAAGACAGGCATCTGGAAAATATTCCCCCCACTTGCTGAGTGGCTGATAAAGCCCGGTAAGGTGTGAATACCGCTGTCATAATTCATTTGAGAAAAAGCAATCAGAGTCGGATCAGCTGCTGCTAAAGTCTCTAAACTTGTACCTTCAGCCGTCACTTCATTAACTTTTTCATTCGCCATGTAGTCCTCTTCAGGAAATTCTAACTGGTTGGAAAAAACTCCGGCTTGAACCAAAGCACCATTGATGAAATAAAGTCCAATATAAGCCTTTTTATTTTCAGAAGAATCATCCCTCAGTTTTTCATCGGATTCATATTCGTAAAAGAGATAATCTTCCATATCGCTGGCTGTCATATGTTGAACCTCAGCCTCTGTCTTAAAATTATTCAAAATTTCTGTCGGCATATTTTGAGCCTCTGTCATTTCATCCTCAAACATAAAAGGCTGAATCGGGTGTTCTTTCACTAACCGCTGGTAGTCAGCAAGAGCCTCAGAAAAAATGTCACTTGATAATTGAACTTCTTCAAGAAACTCAGCCGGACCAAAGGCCGCTGTAGCTCCCTCCTGATTTTCTCCATCTTCACTGCTGCACCCTGCTAAAGTAATCACAGCCAGTAAAAAGAGTAACATTACTTTAATCGTCTGACTCCACGACCCGGTATTTGCTTTCTGCATGCCAAATTATCTCCCATCTAATATTATATTCTGATTTCCATTATACATTAATTATGGACGTAAAAAAACAGCTTAACCTAAGCTGTTTCTTTTATTCTTACTTATTTTTTAGATATAGCCATCTTCTTCTTTATCTTTTTCCTTATCAGCTTCTTCTTTCTGACGGAGAGCTGTTTCGTCTGCACCTTCGTTTACTTCAGGAGATGCTTTCAATTCCTCTTCAGCTTCTTCAATTACATCATCTACCGATTGATTCTCAGAAATTTTAACATCTTCTGAATCTGAGCTGTCAGATTTAATTTTGCTCGTTACTTTATCTAATGTAGATTCAGCTTGATGTGTCACATCATCCCAGTATTTCTCCCCTGTGTCACGGGCCGTTTGATAAATTTCGCTCCCTTTATCTTTAGCGATTTCAAAATATTCGCCTGCCTGCTCTTTTGTCTCCTGAGTCCGTCTGCTGATATCTTCACGTGTTTTTTTACCGGACTGTGGAGCAAATAATAAAGCAGCTACTGCTGCTACGGAAGCACCGAAAACTGCACCCATTAGAAAATCTTCTGCACGATGTTTGTTGTTGTTGAACATGATCCTCATCTCCTATTTCTTATAGTTTACTTTCTTGTAGTTGTTCGATTAGTAAATGAAGTTAGTGACGAAGTTAATCTACGAGAAGACTGATTTAAGTCTGAAACTGTCACACCAAGATCTCCTACCGCTTTAAATAATGGATTCAACATCCCCATTTTTCCATTTACATCATCAAGTGTCACATTTGATTTGTTAAGAAGACCTTCCACTTCAATCAATAAATGATCTGTATCTTTAGTAATTGTTTTCAATGTATGATTGGCTTCGTCTACTGTTTTATTTAATTCCTCTACCACACCAGCCACTTTGATTAGAACATACACTAAAGTAAAGGCTAATATAGCAAATGCTACAGCAGCAATAATAGCCGCAATTTCCCCACCTGTCATTATGTCACTTCCTTAACTTAAATTTATTGAACTAACAACTATTCTTCTAATTAAGATTACCACTTCAAAGACGGGAAAATCAAATCATATGTTTTTTTGTTAAGCTTTTATTAAAACAAATTTGATATATTTCAGCGGTAGTTTTTATTGTTATAATATACGCAGAAAGGATGGATAGAATGAATGGAGAATCCACTGTTACTCAGGAAGTAACACAGGAATTAGAAAAAGAAACATCCGCATTTATGAATTTTATTGGCGATATCGAATGGCAGAGCCTGCTGATAGAGGCCGGCTTTACCCTGATTAAGATTATTTTATCTCTCATCGCTATTTACATCGTCTACCGCATCGTAAAATACTTGATTAATTCTTTCTTTCAAAGAAAATTTGCCACCAACCAGGATCTGCCGAACCGTTTTAAGACGATAGAAAATATCACCAACAGCGTCATCCTCGCTGTCACCATTTTCGTCGCTTCCTATACGGTTCTGAGTCTGATGGGCATACCGGTAGGAACATTATTGGCCGGGGCCGGGGTAATCGGTTTAGCGATATCTTTTGGAGCCCAAGGTTTTGTCAGTGATGTGATCAACGGCTTTAAGATAGTCTTCGAGGAGCAGATGCATGTAGGGGATATCGTCGTTTTGGAGAGTATCGAAGGCACCGTCCAGCAGGTCGGCATACAAACCAGCGTCGTCCGTGATTATGAGGGGGTTACCCACTATATACCCAACCGTGAAATTATTATCGTGTCCAATAAATCACGTTCCAGTCTGCGGGTCCTCATCCAGCTGCCCTTATACGCAGAAACCAATCTGGCTTTAGTCAGAGATGTCATCAATGAAGTAAATGAAGATTTGATCGTAAAATTTGAGAAAGAAATCACCAACAACCCTGACTCTGTCAGCTTCGTTCCTTACAGCAACGGGCAGGTGGCGGCTCAAATCATCATGTATACTAAACCCCAGGATATGTTTACAGTCAGAAACTATGCTTTTGAAACCTATGTAGCTGAATTAAATAAAGCGGGTGTCGACCTTCCCGACTATGTCATCACTCCCCCGATGGCTAATTAAAAAAGAACAGCTGATTTTTCCAGCTGTTCTTTTTAGATTTTTCTTAGAATTCACCCGAAGCAGATAATCCCTTCACTTCCCGGTGATTATGATCATAATAGTCCAGTTGATAATGGCGGTCATCATCTACACTTAAGATGGCATAGAGCTTTCGGGGCACCGGTCCGCGGGGCTGAGAAATACTTCCGGGATTGATGACAAGAACTCCCTCTATCTCCTCAACCTTGGCCTCATGTGTATGACCGTAACAGGCGAATTGACAGCCCTGTTCTTTCGCCTCTTCTGCAAGTCTTCGCCTTGATTTACCAACATCCAGCTGATGACCGTGGATGGCAAATATTTTTGCCTGACCCAGGGAGACGATCGTCTTTTTGATATAGCCCTCTCCACTGTCATTATTTCCTTTGATGGGAATCATCTGCTGCCAGACTTTGTCTAAGTCTGCAAACATACTGTCTCCTAAGTGAAGCATATGGTCGACTTCACCTTCATAGATATGTATCAAATCTTCGATCGGCTGACGGTCTTCGTGATTGTCAGCTACGAGCAGCATTTTTCTTGAATCAGCCATTATTAATCCATCCTTCCCACTCTTTATCCAGATTTTTTAAGGCATTTCCCCTGTGACTGATATCATTTTTCTCCTCTGCACTTAATTCTGCCAAGGTTTTTTGACTTTCTTCATGGAAAAATAAAGGATCATAGCCAAAGCCGTTATTCCCACGGGCCTCTGTTAAAATACGGCCTTCAACTTCACCCTCAATCATTAAGGTCTCTTTACCCGGTCCGGCTACTGCTAAACTGGTATGGAATTTCGCTTTACGCCGGGCCGGCTCCAGACCCTCTAATTCCTCCAATAATTTCTTATTGTTGGCCCGGTCATTGTGGTCCTCACCGGAATAACGGGCAGAATAGATGCCCGGCGCTCCATCTAAGGCTTCTACCATCAAGCCGGAGTCATCCCCGATCACGATACGGTTGGTCAGCTGTGAAATTTTCTCCGCTTTCAAACGGGCATTCTCCGCAAATGTTTTACCAGTTTCTTCTATTTCCGGTAAATCAGCATAGTCATGAAGAGTCTCTATCTGATAGCCGCGCGGTTCAAACAGCGCTTTAAATTCCTGTGCTTTACCTATATTACGTGTGGCCACTAATATTTTTTCCATTTTATTCTCCTTGTAGATCGATTTTCTCTATTTCAAAATCAAGGTGAGTCAGTAAGTCTCCAGCTATTTTTTCAAACTGCAGAGAATCGCCGCTGGTATACAGCTTAATGACACGATCATCTACCTGCATCTCGGGACCGATATACTTTTCGATAGAATCAGCCACAGCCATCGAGGCATCTATGATTGTTATATCCTTCCCTAAGACCTGCTCGATTTCATCCTTCAAGAAAGGATAATGCGTGCAGCCTAAAATTAGGGTGTCAAAAGACTCTTCTTTTAGAGGAGCCAGAGCCTGCTCCACTATATTCAGAGCTTCCTCTGTCTGCATCTTATCCGCTTCTACTAAGGGGACGAGCTGGGGTGTCGCCAGAGCTGTGACCTGATTCTTTTCATCAAGTGCCTGTAACAGTTTTTGATAGGATTGACTTTCGATCGTTTTTTCTGTCGCTATGAGACCGATTTGACGGTTGGAAGTTACTGAGTCCGCCAGATGGGAGGTCGCTTCGATAATTCCTATTATAGGGATATCCACTTCTTTTTCCAAAAATTTTAAATCGAGGGAAGATATCGTATTACATGCCATGACGATTAAATCGACATCCATATCGACTAGAGCTGTGATCAGCTCTTTGGAAAAAAGCTCTAATTCTTCTACAGATCGTGAACCATAAGGAGCTCTCTCGTTGTCTCCAATAAAATAAAAATTAACATCAGGGCAGGACTGAGCTAAAGTCTTCAATACGGTCAGACCACCCACACCTGAATCAAATACACCGATTCCACTCATGATTCTTCTCCAATTCTTTTTCGCAATATTAATTTGACAACTTTCGAAACTCAATTTTATCACAAAAAAGACATGGAAGGATAAAAGACATAAAAAAGCAGGAAACAATTTGATGTTTCCTGCCCCTCCATTGATTATTTATGTTTAGCGATGATTTCTTCCAGCTGCTCTTTACCGTGTAAGCCGATCAAAGTCTCAACTGTCTGACCGTCTTTCATGATCATTAAAGTCGGAATAGACATGACACTATATTTTTGAGCTGTCGCCTGGTTTTCATCAACATCAAGCGTGTAGTAATTGACTGTTCCATCATCTTCACTGGCCAGCTCTTCGATGATAGGTGACTGCATACGGCAAGGACCGCACCAAGTTGCCCAAAAGTCTACTAAACTGACACCTTCACTGATTTTTTCATCAAAATTTGCATCTGTAACTGCTTCTACCATTTTCATACCTCTTTCCTTATTACTAAATAAAAGTAAGTCTTTCTTGACATCATCAGTATATCAAAATCATACACTGGCGACAATATTAATGCCTCTGGAAAGTCCTTAAGATGACTTGAGGCGGACGATCGTTGCCCCGGTTCCACCCTGGTTGGCCGGCGCTAGTTCAAAGGATTCCACCTGCGGATGCTTTCTCAGAAGTTTGTGGACACCTTCGCGCAACGCCCCGGTTCCATGGCCGTGGATAACAGTCACTGTCTCATAGTTATTTAACAGAGCCGCATCCAGGTACTGGGAGACTTCATCTATCCCTTTTTCATAACGTTCGCCGCGGATATCGATTTGAGTTTTTACACGTGGCCGGGCGGCACGGTGGCTGATGACACTCTCCGGTTTATCCTCACTTGAGGAGCCGGCTATTTTCTCTAGACTGGCTTCATCCACCTTCATCTTCATGCTGCCGAGCTGGACCATCCAGGCTTTCTTACCTGCTTTTTCCAGCAGCGTTCCCTGCTGATTCAAAGTAGTCACCTGGACTTGATCACCTTCTTGGAGACCAGCTGTCTGCCGGGCCTTTTTAATATGTTTATTCTTGGCCAGCAAGTCTCTTTCTTCATCTGTTCTCAAGCGGCCGAGCTGGGACTGGGCATCGATCAGCTCATGCTCCTTGACGACTGACTGGCCCAGGTTTAACTGCTTGGCACGGATATCTGAAATGATTTTTTCAGCCTGTTCCTGCGCTTTTTCTACTTCCTGGTTGGCTTTTTTACGCGCTTCTTCCATCAGCTGTCCGCGCTGTTGATTCAATTCGTCATAAGCCGCTTCCAGCTGCCTTCTCAGCTTGTAAGCTTCCATATACTGCTCATGATAATGTTCGCGCTCTTCTTCCGACCGCTGACGCTGAAAATCCAGATCAGTGATCATATCTTCAACCGACTGACTTTCATCCCCGATCCATTCTTTGGACCGTTCGATGATTTCTTCGGGAATGCCCAGGCGTCTGGAAATTTCCAAGGCATTGGAACGCCCCGGTATACCGATCTGGAGCTTAAAAGTCGGGCTCAGAGTGTCTACATCGAAAGCCATACTCGCGTTGACGGTTTTTTCCTGCCTGTAGCCGTAAGCTTTTAATTCAGGATAGTGGGAAGAAATCACTGACAAGGAACCTTTGCTGCGTATGTACTCCATGATAGCAATTGCCAGTGCAGCCCCTTCCTGCGGGTCGGTACCCGATCCCAATTCATCGATGAGGACCAGACTTTGATCGCTGATCTGTTCTAAGATCCGGATGATATTCGTCATGTGGGAGGAGAAAGTTGAGAGACTCTGTTCGATCGACTGTTCGTCTCCTATGTCGGCATAGACACTGTCGAAAACCCCGATAGTACTCGGGACATCTGCCGGTATTTGAAGACCGGCCTGGCCCATGATCTGCAGAAGTCCCAAGGTTTTCAAGACGATCGTCTTTCCACCTGTATTCGGCCCGGTTACGACGATGGCTTCATAGTCTTCGCCGATCTTGATGTCATTAGGGACCACTGTTTCTGCATCAAGCAGGGGGTGGCGGGCTTGATGCAGATCCACATGATTTTCAAGACTGACCTGGGGACGGGCGGCTTTGATGCTTCGGGCATATTTAGCTTTTGCTGAAATGAAGTCGAGATGTGTCAATAAGACCTGGTTTTTCTCGATCATTTCCGTGTTTTGGCCGAGTCTCGATGAGATTTCACTCAAGACTCTTTCCTCTTCATTTTGGGCTTCTACACTGAGCTGGCGCAGGCGGTTATTGAGGTCAACGACCCTCTGAGGCTCTACATAAACCGTCTGACCGGAGGAACTCTGGTCGTGGACGACGCCGCCAAACTGCTTTCTGTTCTCTGCTTTAACAGGCAGAACGAAGCGGTCATTCCTCATTGTGATCAAATTCTCTGTGAGATACTTGGAATCTTTACCTTTGACGATTCCGTTCAATACCTGGCGGATAGAAGACTGGGTCGATTGAATCTGACCTCTAATCTGTCTCAGCTGAGGCGAGGCAGAATCCAAAACATAGCCGCTGTCATCTACAGTCCGCTCGATTTCTTTGAGAGTCTCAGGCAGGGCATCCAGTTCATCAGTGACAGTGTACAGCTGTTTTAACTGGATATCTCCCTCTTCTTTGATGTTGTCAAAATAACGGACGATGTCGCGGGCAATTTTGAGCAGGCGGCCGATATGGGCGACTTCCTCACCATTCAAAGATGCGCCGATCTGAAGTCGTTTCAGATGCGCCTGGACGTCTTCAAAGGCAGCAATAGGTATACCGTCTTTTCTCTCTAGAAGGACTACACCGTCCTCCGTTTCATTTTGTGAGGAATTAATTTGATCAATTTGGGTAAAAGGCTTTAATTTTCTTATCTTCTTTTTGGCAGGCTCCGAACTGGCAAAACTTAATAATTGATGGATCACTTTTGGAAACTCGAGTATCTCCAATGTTTTTGTATCAAAAGTTGACAAATTTAGTCTTCCTCCTTATTAAAATAAATTGGGGTTAGACAAGAGATGCGATGAATTCATTGTAGAATAAGCGAGACAGGACAGGTGTTTTCTCAATGATCAATCTCACCCAGGCATTATCGGCTATCAGTCCCTGAATACTTTCAGCCGCCATCGTAGACAGCATAAAGAGCACTAGAAAAATGATGATAGACACCGTTATCAGGTTCAGAACGGCTCCGCCGATGAGGTCTACATAGACATTTCCTTCAAAACGATTCAGCGGCTGGATGATATATAAGACGAGTTTGGACAGCAGCCAGAAAAATAAAAATAGGATTAAAAATGATAAAATATGATAAAAGCTTTGATCCAGCATAAAGGCATACTCTTCGGGATACAAGACGAAAGCCTCCGCTGAGGTCGGCGATGGATAAGGTACCCAGACTTCCAGAGTATTAGTGATACCGGGTGATAAAATAAAAGACATCCAAAAGCCCACAACAATCACTAGAAATGAAAGGAGCTGATTTAAAAAGCCATTCCTCATTCCTTCATAAATAGCAATGATATAGACTAATATAAGCAATAAATTAATCATGTGCCCTCCTCTAATCTGTTAGTCAGTTCCCTCTGTTAAATCATCCGATTCTTCTTCGGCATTTTCTTGGAACAGTACTTTTTCCTGCATCTCGATTTGGTCAGATACCGCATTGACAGCTACTAAAATGGCCGCTTCTTCATTTGTAATTTTTTCAGACAACTCTTTGATCTGCTCCAGCTGCTCGTTGATGACATCGATCACTGCATCCATGTGGGCATCGCTTTTAGTTCCTACTATCGTGTAGTCTTTCCCCTGGATGGTTGCTTTATAGCGTTTTTTCATATTTTTCACAAGGCATCCCCCCATTATTTCATACCTCATTATAGTACCACGAAAGCGTATCTTCTTCATCTTTGCTTTTATTTCCCAGATAAAATTAATTTTATTTTTGTTAAACTGGTTGTAACTAAAAACGGAGGTAGAAAAGCATGCAGAGTGTCACTTTAAAAATGAGTCCCCAGCAGATAAAGAAGATGGAAGAGCATTATCAGCCTTATCAAAGAGAAAAAACGCCGGCCTACAGTGTTTTTCAGGCTAAAAAAGACCAGGTTACTGTTACAGCTTATCAAACCGGAAAAGTAGTTTTCCAGGGCCGGGAGGCTGAAGAAGAAGCCGGGATCTGGGGGAAAGTCTTACCCGTTGAAAAAACAGACAGCCAGCTGGCCGGTCTTCCTCATGATTTCCAGCAATGGTCTGTTCTGGGCAGTGATGAAGTGGGCAACGGCTCTTATTTCGGCCCGCTGGTCGTGGGTGCTGCCTATGTCTCCAGAGAAAATCTTCCACTCATCAAAGAACTGGGTGTGAAAGATTCTAAAAGCCTGACGGACGGACAGATCCGCTCGATCGCCCAGGATGTGAAGGTCTCTATACCTTACAAACTGCTCGTTGTCCAGCCTCAAAAATACAATCAAATCCAGCCTCAGATGACGCAGAACAAGATGAAAGCCCTCCTGCACAATCAGGCCCTCGGCTTCGTCCTGGAGGAAGTTTCTCCCGAAGAGCCCGAAGCCATTCTGATCGACCAGTTTGAACCCCGGGAAAGCTATCTGAAACACATCAAAGAAAGTCCTGCCCCGGTCACCCAAAACCTCTACTTCGCTACCAAGGGTGAGTCAGCCCATCCGGCTGTGGCCGCTGCCTCTATCCTGGCCAGAGACCAATTCCTTCAAGAGATGGACCGCCTGTCCGAACAGGCCGGCATGAAATTACCCGGGGGAGCCAATGCCTTGGTCGACGAAACTGCAGCTGAGATTTTGCTGCAACCCTATTTAGACCTGGGACATTTTGCCAAGCTGCACTTTTCTAATACGCAGAAAGCTCAAAAAATTGCGCAGAAAAGAAAAAACAGAAATTAGAAATCATTTTCCAGGATAATGTCGGTCCCTGTACTGCTTGACAGAGGCCACAAAGGGCAGAACCAAGGGAGCTAAGACGATTGTGAAGACATTCGTAACCAGGAAGAGAGACACGATCGTCACCAGGACTGTCAGCCATAAAGGAAGATTCAAACCTTTGCCCAGCAGATAGGGTTCGAGCAGGTTGTGAACCAGCTCGACGATGAGCCACAGAGTCAAGAGATAAAAGCCCGTCCTCGTGTCTCCCCAGATCCATTCATAGATGGTCCAGGGAATCAGGACGAGAGCCGAGCCGACCAGAGGTAAAATTTCCACGATGGCAATGGCCAGACCGATGAAGAGAGCGCCTTCGATTCCTATCCAATATAAGCCTAAGCTGAGCATGATGAAGCCGACTAAGAATAATTTGCCCTGAGCTTTGATGAAATTCTTGATATTTTTCCAGAGTATCTGTGTAAATTCCTGCATGAGAGGTCTCCTTTTCTCTTTGCCGTAACTATTTATGTAAAGCTAAAAACCCAAAAAATCAGAGGAGACTTTTTGGGTTTTTTCATTTTAAAACATATTTAATTGTAATGCAACTTAGCGGATCTGAGCATTCAATTCATTTTCTAAAGATTTAAGCACCCGGTCAAAATCTTCCTGTACTTCTTCTTCTAATAATGTGGCATTCGGATTTTGGTAGAAAAGTGAATAAGCAACAGATTTTTTCTTGGTATCTATTCCTTCTCCTTCATAATAGTCAAATAATTCCACCGACTGCAGCCAAGGACCGGCTACTTTGTGGATCACTTCGACAATGTCCTGGTGGGTGACTTTTTTATTCACCAGAATAGCTACGTCGCGTGTGATCCCCGGATATTTAGGAATTTCTTCAGCTATGCGGGAGGCTTTTTCAGCATCGTGAATCAACTGCAAGTCAAATTCAAAGACATAGACATCTTCTAAATCAAGAGAGCCTGCCAGTTTAGGATGGATCTGTCCGATGAAGCCGAACTCATGCCCCTGTAAATGCATGCTGGCTGTACGGCCGGGGTGCATTCCTCTTTTAGAAGTTAAGGGACGGAATTCAATCTCTTCAGCCAGGGCGTAAGAGTCGAGCAAGCCTTCCAGTACTCCTTTAAGAGTAAAGAAATCCATCTCTAAGACTTCATTGGTCCAGTCATCGATATAATTGCCTGCAGCGAGGGCTGATACATGCTCCATCTCATTCAGCAGCGACTCTCCCGGGGTCCCATGATAGACACGGCCCGTCTCATATAAGAGAATGCTGTCGGATGAACGTGCGCGGTTGTATTGGGCACTATCCAGCAGACCTGGGATAATCGATTTACGCAGAGTTTCATGTTCCTCACTTAAAGGCATAGCCAGACGCGTATCATCACTGTCCACGATAGAAAATTGATTAGCTTTTGCTTTCGTAGTTAAAGAATAAGTGATCGCCTGGTTGAAGCCGGATCCTTCCATGTATCGATTCGTCTGACGGATCATTTTCTGCATCTGGCTTAATTTACCGGGAATGGATGCACCGACAGGTAAAGTATTCGGCAGATTATTGTATCCATAAATACGGGCAACTTCTTCAGCTACATCGGCTTTAATCTTGATATCCCAGCGGCGCGGAGGGACGATAACTGTGAAGCTGTCTCCCTCTTCGTCCCGATAGTCAAACTGCAGCCGGTCGAAGATATCGAAAATAATGACCTTGGTCAATTCCACCCCGATGATATTATTCAAGTAAGACACCGTCAAAGTGATTTCTCTATCTTCTGCTGAGACATGAGCGACCTGCCCCATGCCGGCAGCAACATCCCCGCCTCCCAGCTGTGATAAAAGCTGAGCTGCATGATTTAAAGCGTCGGTAACGACTGCCAGGTTAATTCCCTTTTCAAAACGGGAGCTGGCTTCACTGCGTAGATTCAATCTGCCTGCCGTTCGTCTAATATGCAGGGGATTAAAAACAGCAGCTTCTAAAGCGACATTTCTTGTGGAATCAGAAATATGGGTATTTTCACCCCCCATGACCCCTCCAAGGGCAATCGGCTGCTCACCGTCAGTGATGACGATATCTTCAGCATCCAGCTGTCTTTCTCTCCCGTCTAAAGTTACGAGGGTTTCCCCTTCTTCTGCCCGGCGGACACGGATTTCATCAGTAGTGATTAAGTCTTTATCAAAAGCATGCAAAGGCTGGCCGTATTCCATCATGATGTAGTTGGTGACATCGACCAAGTTATCGATCGGACGCATCCCGCTGGCCATCAACTTGCGCTGCAGCCACATCGGGCTCTCTTTAACTTCCAGATCTTCGATGATGCGCAGACTGTAAATAGGAGCATCTTCAGGATTGGCCACACTCAGGCTCATCATATCCTCAAATTCACGCTCTTTGTCTTCTATTAAATCGACCGCGTCAAATTCAGGAACCTGGCTTAAAATAGCTCCTACTTCATGGGCTACCCCGCGCATGCTCAAAGCATCGGAGCGGTTGGGCGTAAGGTCGAAATCGTAGATGGTGTCATCCAGCCCCAGAACTGGCTTGGCATCTTCTCCAACGATGATGTCATCCGGGAAAACATAAATTCCTTCTACATATTGTTTAGGTACTACTTTTTCCGGAAAGCCCAGCTCTTGTAATGAACAGATCATTCCATTAGATGGATAGCCGTGCATCTCACGCTCACCGATTTCCATTCCTCCAGGTAAACGGGCACCCGGCATAGCCACGATAACTTTTTGACCCTGTGCCACATTCGGAGCCCCACAGACGATCTCCTGCAGTTCATCGCGTCCCACATCCACCTTCGCTGCATAGAGATGGGTATCGGGAATAGGTGTACATTCTACAACTTCTCCCACCAGGAGATTGGAAATCTCTTCCCCTAATTGATAGACATTTTCTACTTCAATTCCTGTCAAAGAAAGCTGGTCGCCTAATTCTACAGGGTCTACATCACTTAAATCTAAATATTCTTTTAACCAATTGAATGATACTAGCATCTTTTACCCCCTAACCTTGAACTGTCTTAAGAAACGCTGGTCATTTTGATAGAAGTCACGGATATCATTGATTCCGTATTTCAACATAGCCACACGCTCGATACCCATTCCAAATGCAAAGCCGCTGTATTCTTCCGCATCTATACCGGACATTTCCAGCACATCCGGGTGGACGACACCTGCACCCAGGATTTCTATCCAGCCTGACTGCTTACAGATCCGGCAGCCGCTCCCCCCGCAGTTAAAGCAGGACACATCTACTTCCACCGATGGTTCAGTGAAAGGGAAATAGGAAGGACGAAGGCGGATCTCACGTTCTTCACCAAATAATTCTTTGGCAAAGAGATTCAGCGTTCCTTTCAGGTCGGCTAAAGAAATATGGTGATCCACGACCAGTCCTTCAATCTGCTGGAACTGGTGGGAGTGGGTCGCATCGTCATTATCCCGGCGGTAAACCTTCCCGGGGCTGATCATTTTCAACGGCCCTTCTTCGAAATTATGAACATCCATCACACGGGCCTGTACAGGAGATGTATGCGTACGCATCAGCAGATTATCGCCGATATAAAAAGTATCCTGCATATCGCGGGCTGGATGATCCTCCGGTAAATTCATACGTTTAAAGTTGTAATCATCCTGCTCTACTTCAGGTCCGTCGATGACCATGTAGCCCATGCCCAAGAAAAGATCTTCTATTTCTTCACGCACCTGCGTCAGTATGTGACTGGCCCCTTTAGGTAATTTACGGCCCTGCAGAGTGACGTCTAAAGTTTCTTCTTTCAAACGGGCATTTAAGAGGTCCGCTTCAAATTGCGCCTGTTTTTCTTCCAGTCTTAATGTGACAGCGTTTCTAACTTCATTGCTCAGCTTACCGATCAAAGGCTTTTCCTCATTAGATAATTGAGACATACCTTTCATGGCATTGGTGAGCTTTCCTTTCCGGCCGAAATAATCCACCCGGATGCTTTCCAATTCATCTAAATTATCTGCTTGTTCGATATCTGCCAGGGCAGCATCTCGAATCTGTTCTAATTCTTGTTCCATCCCCATATCTTATTCTCCTTAAATTTTAAATAAAAAAAACCGTCCCCCTGCAAGGGACGAGTTTCCGCGGTTCCACCCTAATTTAATTAAAAAATTAATTACACTTAAGCATAACGGTGCCAACCGGTCGATGTAACAACTCCAGAATGAATTCATTTAGCTTATGACACAAAATCTTTCAGCTGTCGATTCTGCTCTCTCAGTCACAGTCTTAAATTACTACTTTCCTTCAACGTTTTTAATTATTAATTTGATACATCTATCTTACGAAAACATAAAATTTAAATCAAGGTCTGGTGAAAGATCAAGTTTCAAAAATTTATTTAGCTTCTTGACATTCTTCACTGCAGACCCACTCATCAGCCCAGGACTGTACTTCATTCATCACCTTGTGTAAGGCTTCTCCTTTTTCTGTCAGACAGTAACCTGCTCTGACATTATTAGATCCCCCTGCACGTTGGATAATATCTAAAGATTCGAGTTCTTTTAATCGTTCTGTTAAGACACGATCACTGACACCTTCAATAGAATTTGATATGTCGATGAAACGAAGAGCATTTTCACCTTCAAGAAGTACCTCGATGATTAGTCCATTCCATTTTTTTCCTAAAATACCAAAAGTAAACTCAAACTTAGGACAAATTGCCGGTTGTTCGTTGTTGGTTATTATTTCAGACATCACTTTCACCTCAAATCACTCATA
>CAYTHW010000009.1:17143-33975 GCA_964437675.1 uncultured Atopococcus sp.
TATTCTGTATCAGCTTTTATATGTGTAGGAATAAATTCCATTATAACCTCCGTTATTTGCCTGACTTACTGACCTAAGTTATTATATCATTTTTCATTAATTTATGAAAGCCAAAAAACTTTTTTTAACGATTGTCATAGAGATGAAACATGAGGATACCGGCTGCAATAGAAACATTGAGAGATTCTACTTGATCAGCCAGGGGAATATACAAGTTCATATCTGTCATTTTCAGCAGGTCGGGGTTGATTCCCTGGCCCTCATTTCCCACCATTAAGGCAAAAGGATAAGAGGATGGTGAAATCGACGTATAGACTTGGGCCTCCTGGTCCAGGGCTGTTCCAAAGACAGTGAAACCTTGATCTTGAAAATAAGTAATCCAGTCTTCTAAATTTCCCTCATAGACTGCCAGATTAAAATGCATACCCTGACTCCCCCGCAGGGCCTTCATATTGTAGGGATCGACGCTGCCGCTTCCACAGACGACGCCTTCAAAGCCGGCTGCAGCAGCCGTGCGGATCAAGGCACCCATATTACCCGGATCCTGGACAGCATCGAGAAATAAATAAGGCCGCTTAACCGTCCGCGGCAGCACCGTTTCTTTTTTCTTTATCACTGCAAACATGCCCTGGGTCGTTTCTGTCTCCGCAAGTTCCATCGCTACCTTTTGACTGACATAGATGATTTTATCTTCTGGTAAACCGAGAAGTTTATCCCGGTGCTCTTCTGTCAAGATGAGGTTTTGTATTTCCGACTCCGACAGCTTGGCCGCCGCTTCCTGCACCAGATGCTCACCTTCTACAAGATATAAGTTTTCCTGCTGTCTTCCTTTTTTTGTTTTAAGTTTTTTCCACAATTTAACTTTTTTATTCTGGCTTGACTCAATCATAAAATCGTCCTTCTCTTTTTTATCTCTGTATCATTCAAGATGTTTTCCTTATTTTATCACATGTCTCTCCTATGTTATAATGGAGAATAAGAAAGTAGGTGAGAATATGATTTATGAACTTAAAGTTGAATTATTTGGTGGTGAGGTTCCGGTTACTCGTATTCTTCACGTCAATTCAGAAATCAACTTTAAACAGCTGCATTATATTATTCAGACCGCTTTTGACTGGTCCGGCTTGCGGCCTCATATATTTTTAGTTCATGAAAAAGATAAAGTCCAGGCGCTGGCAAGACTAAAAGACCTCAGTCAGCCGGCGCTGGAGTATTTTAGAGAATGGCACCTTTTTGAAGAAAAAAATTACAGGTTAGGAACTTTTCTCAGTGAAAAAGAAGATAACATCGTCTATGAATATTATCAAAATTACCAAAAACGCCGTTACCATCTGATTGAACTCCTTGATATCATCGAACCTGAGCCCGGAAGAATTTATCCTTACTGTACAGATGCCGAATACCTGTCACCCAAAGAGGCCTATCCTTCCAGAGCTTCTAAAACGCAGCGGAGATTAAATTCACATAATGTCTGTTCTCTTAAAGAACAAATTAACCATCACTTGTTAGAAGAAGCACTCATCATATCAGAGCCCCTGATCGATAAAGAGGACTATTACCAAGAGCTGCTTCAGCAGTCAGCACTGGATTTCCTCTATCAGAAACCGTGGAATATTTTAACTGAAGATCAAATATTCAGCGTCATCGATCACAATACAGGCATCCAGCTCTTCTGCTCTGTCTCCGGCTCAGACGGAGAGGATCCAGGCCTCAGCATTTTCGTAGGAGACACGTCTTTCCTGGAACTGCAGAACAGTTCTAAGTTCTATCATGAAACTAATAATGCTATGGAAACACTCAACCAGCTGCAGAACTTCTATGGTATAGGTATCGTTTTTAAGGATCATAAACTTTTTCCACCAGCCATGCAGGATACGGCGGATCAATTTAAAAAACTGCGGAATCCCCATCCTTTAGAAAATACCAAAGACCTTGCTCCTGTCTACTTCTCTTATAAAAGTGATGCGCGCTCGACAGAAAAGCTGACCAGCAAGGAAATGCGCTGGCTGATTCTCTGTCTGGAGCAAGTAGGGGAAGTCAGTGAGTTAGTAACGAAAGGCCTCATCGTCCCTTCCATCAGTGAATCGAATGCTCTACTTGAACGGGCTTATTCTCTGATTTATAAACAGTTTGTCAACCAAGAAATCTACCTGACCCGGCGTTAAGATTATGAAGACATAAAGACAACCACGGAAATCTCTGATTTCCGTGGTTGTCTTTTTTACTCCATCTATTATCCTTCTATTTTTTCTAAAGGAGTATATTCAAAATCGAGGGCTTCGGCAACTGCTTCATTGGTACACTTCTTCTTATAGATGTTGATCCCTTTTCTCAGGCCGGGCATCTGTCCGGCTGCTTCTTCCAGACCGTATTTGGCGATGAGAGCAGCATACTCTACGGTATTCCCTGCAAGAGCCTGCGTAGCTGTATTCGGCACCGAACCCGGCATGTTTGACACGCCGTAGTACAGCACCCCATATTTTTCGATGATCGGGTCATCATGGCTCGTCGCCTGATCAAAGCCCTCAAAGTTCCCGCCCTGATCTATCGCCGGGTCGACCAGGACACTGCCTTTTTCCATATTCTTAATCATGTCTATTGTCACTAATTTCGGCGTTTTTCCACCGGAAAGTAAGACCGACCCGATCACTAAGTCTGAATTTCTAACCGATTCAGCAATCGTCACAGGATTAGATGTCAAAGTCTGCACCTGGGTACCGAAAACCGACTGAATAAAACGTCTGCGGGATGGATTAACTTCCAGGACATTAACATGGGCGCCCAGTCCCAGCCCCATACGTGCCGCATTGTAGCCTACCGTACCTCCGCCGATGATCGTAATCTGACCGCGTTTGGTGCCGGGAACCCCTCCCAGTAAGATTCCTTTTCCTCCATTGATCTTCTCCAGATACTGGGCTCCAATCTGGACGGTCATCCGCCCGGCCACTTCTGACATCGGCTCTAAGAGAGGAAGGTTACCTCTGCTGTCCTCGACGGTTTCGTAAGCGATAGCTGTCACACCTCGTTCAATCAAGGCCTCGGCCACTTCTTTTTCATTAGCTAAATGCAGATAAGTGAAAAGAATCTGCCCTTCTCTCATCTTAGAAAATTCGGTCGGCTGCGGTTCTTTTACTTTCATGATCATATCTGCTTTTTCCCAGACCTCATCTGCACTGTCTAAGATGACTCCCCCATATTTGGTATAATCTTCATCAAGGAAGCTTGAATTGACACCGGCCCGGCTTTCGATAACTACTTCATGTCCCGCCTCTACTAAGGCCCCCACACCTATAGGATCCATTCCTACACGGTTCTCATTATTTTTTAGTTCCTTTGGAATACCAATAATCATATTTTCAATTCCTTTCGATCTTGTCGTCTATATTATAAGATAAGAATATAACTATAATAAATCTAACTTAAATAAAAATAAAGAAAAAGGAAATATTATGTCCCATTTTAAACATACTTACTTATTTTCTGCCATCAGCGCTCAGACACCCTATTTCACCCAATACCACCAGGAGAAAATGCCCGATGTGAGGCAGGTTAACTTCATGACCTTTCATCTCAATCCCGCCCTGGAAATTTTTCAGTTCCTGGAATCCTGGCAGCGAGACTTTCATCAGGAAACAGGGCTCGACTTTCTCCGCTTCCACTGGCCGGAAGATGAAGGGATTTATCCTGAAACGTTCAACTATTTAATCGAAAACAATTACCGGCTGAGCCGCATGGAACTGCTCACAATAAGTCCGGGAGACTTCCGCCCTTCTTCAAGCGGGCCGGACATTGATATCAGGAGCTTAAATAAAGATGCTATGGAAGACTATTTAGACTTAAATTATGAAGCAGACTTGGAATACGGTAAGGCCTACGCTGAACAAAAGCAGGTTCAGTATCAGGGCTATCTCAAACGGCCTCACATCCAGCCTTACCTGGCCTTTCAAGACGGACGTCCGACCGCCAGTATCGATCTTATAGCAACAAAGAGCCATATTGAAATTAACAGCTTATACGTCCATCCTGACTACCGCCGCCAGGGTATCGCCCAGGCCCTCCAGGCCAGTGCTATGAAAATCGCGGAAGAGCAGGAAAGTGATGTTATCTTGATTGCTGATGCAGAAGATACCCCGATTGACATGTATAAAAAGCAAGGCTACCAGTCCCTGCATTCGATCATCATCGCTGATAAGGAACTATGAAAAAAACTCCTTGTGCTAAGAAGAGCCCTATTATTTATAGGGCACCTTCTTAACGACAAAGAGTTTCTAAATAATTGAGACGTCGTAGCCTTTACTCTCTAAAACTTGTAACACTTCCTGGCCATTTTCAGTATCTGTCTGGACAATCAGGAGAGAGTTTGTTCCATCACGGTCTGCGATATAAAGATGACTGATGCCTACACCTAATCCTGAGAGTAAACCTGATACTTCATGTAAAACTCCCACTTTATCTTCTACTTTTAATTCAATGCGGGCACCCGGCTGGCGGTATCCCGTAAGTTCAATTAAAGCAGCAAAGATATCTTTATCGGTGATGATGCCAATTACCTTATCCTGCTCATCGACTACAATCAAGACAGATAAACCGTAGTCGTGCATCTGCGCTGCTGCGGCTTCTATCGTCAAGTCCTCATCGACAGTATGTGCCTCTGTCGTCATCAATTGACCGGCCGTCTGTTTATCTAAAAGATAATTCATCTCATAGATAGATAAGCTCGATGCACTGGATGGGGAATTGTTAGCAATAATCTCTTCTGTAATCAAACCTTGATAAACATTATTAGTATCTACGACAGGGACCCGGTGAAAATCATTACTTTCCATGATAGAAATGACCTCGGTTAAGCGGACATCCGGCTCTACAGTTATCACATTCTTTGTCATGTAATCTTTTACTCTCATTATTTATCCTCCTAAGTACGCCTTTTGAACCTCATCACTCGCCAGAAGCTCTTTTCCTGTGCCAGTGGCGACAATTTTACCTGTTTCAAAAACATAGCCGCGGTCGGCAATTTCAAGAGCAACGTTGGCATTCTGCTCAACTAAAAGAACTGTTGTACCTCTTTGATTAATTTCTTTTATGATATCAAAAATCTCTTGGATAAATAAAGGAGCCAGCCCCATAGATGGTTCATCTAATAAGATCAATTCGGGGTCGGATAAGAGCGAACGCCCCATAGCCAGCATCTGCTGCTCTCCACCTGATAAAGTCGCTGCGTCCTGATTCAGACGCTCTTTTAGAACTGGGAAGCTGCGGAATACCCGGTCCAAATCTTCTTGGACAGCTTTGCTGTCATTTCTTAAAAAGGCTCCCATTTCTAAGTTTTCTTTTACAGACATCCCGCCGAAAACATGACGCCCTTCCGGAACATGAGAGATACCCGCTTTTACAATAGTTCGTGCATCAGCCTTGGTAATATCGCGTCCTTTAAAGTTGATACTGCCGTTGGAAGAGCGGAGCAGGCCGGAGATCGTCTTTAGAATCGTCGTCTTCCCTGCGCCATTTGCCCCGATCAGAGTAACGATTTCTCCTTCATTCACTTCAAAGGATACACGCTTGATGGCTTCGATTACACCGTAACGTACACTTACATCTTTAATTTCTAACATTTAAACACCACCTAAGTATGCACGAATAACTTCATCGTTATTTTGAATTTCTGAAGGAGTTCCTTCTGCAATTAAACGCCCATATTCCAGAACATAGATTCTTTCACAGACATTCATGACCACATTCATATCATGTTCGATCAATATAATAGTCAGATTAAACTCTTCATGAATACGCTGGATCAACTGGGTCAACTCTACACTTTCGTTAGGGTTCATCCCTGCTGCAGGCTCGTCTAAAAATAAAAGTTTAGGATTAGTAGCCATCGCGCGGACGATTTCTAACTTTCTTTGATCTCCATAAGGAAGGTTTTTAGCTTTTTCATCGTAGACTTCAGTCAGATCAAAAATATCCAGCAGATGGAAAGCTTTTTCGGTAATTTCTTCTTCTGAACGATAGAAAGCCGGTGTTCTAAAGAAGGTGGAAAACAGTCCTGCCTGCTTCTCTGTATGCATCCCTATTTTAACGTTATCGATGACGGATAAATCCCCGAACAGGCGGATGTTTTGGAAGGTACGGGCGATCCCTTTTTCCGCAATATTATAAGTCTTCTCTCCGTCAATTTTCTCTTCATTACCATCAACCGTGAAATAAATTTCCCCTTCACTGGGCTGGTAGACACCTGTCAGCAAATTAAAGAAGGTTGTTTTTCCTGCTCCGTTAGGTCCAATGAGACCGATGAGCTCGCCTTCCTGGATATCCATGCTCACATTTGAAACTGCGGTCAGCCCGCCAAAATTCTTAGTCAAGTCATTTACTTTTAATAAAGACATTCAAACACCCCTCTCTAATCTTTTTTCTTCAGACTTTTTATAAATCCTGGTCGATCTTCTTCTCTGCCCAACAGAGCTGATAAACTAAATTCGCGCCCGCCAAGTAAACCTGATGGCTTGAATATCATGATACCGATCAGGGCAAGAGCATAAATAATCATGCGCAGGGCACCGAACTGCTGCAGGTAAAGATTCAGAATACCCAGAATGACACCGGCTATAACAGAACCTGTGATTGAACCGATACCACCGAATACCACCGTAATCAACACATCAATCGAACGGTCAAAACCGAACTGAGAAGGGTTGATGACTCCTAAGTTGGTGGCATGAACAGATCCTGCCACAGCAGCAGCCATTGCTCCAATAACGAAGGCAATGACTTTCATTTTCGTTGTATTAATACCCAGGGATTCCGTAGCAATTTCATCTTCCCGAACAGCAATCGTTGCCCGGCCGCGTGAACTGCGGATGTAATTCAGAATGAAGAGGATGACGATAACTGTAAAGATGCTGGCTGTCCGCCAGTTCATTAAATAGATAGGAATCCCGCTGAGACCTGCTGCTCCGTTCGTCAAGTCATCCATATTTAAGATGGCAACACGAATAATCTCAGCAACTCCCAGTGTGGCAATTGCTAAATAGTCACCTTTTAATCTTAAAGTTGGATATCCAACAATAAAAGCGATAACCCCTGCGATGGCTGCTCCTACCAGAACACTTATGATAAAGCTGGTAAAATTAGGACTCTGACGGGTCATGATACCTGTCGCATAGGCTCCAATGGCCATGAATCCCGCGTGTCCTAAGGCCAGCTGACCGGAAAAGCCGACGATTAAATTCAGCCCGACTGCCAGCATGATATTAATCATGATAGTCACCAGGGTCTGCTGCATGACCGGTGAAGTAAAGCCGGTAGTGACACCTACTTCAAGCAAAATAAATGTTACGACAATAAGAACGAGCCAAATGAGATTGGTACGATTAAATAATTTCATATGCCCGCTCACCCTACACTTTCTCATTTTCATTTTTACCAAGGAGACCTGCCGGCTTCACTAGTAAAATGATGATTAAAATTAAATAGACAACTGCATCACGAATCATGGAATTACCATAGGCTGTGATCATCACTTCAATCATTCCAATCAGGTAACCTCCAAGCACCGCGCCCGGTATTAAACCGATTCCCCCAATTACCGCTGCTACGAAAGCTTTTGTACCGTAGCCTGCACCCATCAAGGGGTTCATGGAGTTATAGTACATTCCAACCATGACACCGCCTGCACCCGCAAGCATAGAGCCCAGAAGGAAAGTAAAGGCGATAACCGCATTAGAGTTAATCCCCATCAGCTGAGCGGCTTCTTGATCAATACTTACCGCCCGCATGGCTTTCCCCATCTTAGTCTTTTGAACGACAAACTGCAGCAGCACCATCAGAACAATCGTTGTTGAAAGTAAGATAATCTGCATCATAGAAACGGATATGCCGCCTAAGCTGACAGACTGGCTCATAAAAGCTGGTGTCTGTTCGAAAGCTGACAGAAAAGACTTCGTTTCCGGACCGACGATAGCGGTCATTCCATTCTGCAGCAGGTAGGACACCCCAATAGCTGTAATTAACACAGACAGCCGCGGAGCATTTCTTAATGGTCTGTAAGCTATCTGGTCGATCACCACTCCCATGATTCCTGTCGCAATCATCGTCAAAATAATCGTTGGAAACAGGCCTAAATTAAATCTCTGAATGATAGTAAACCCGACAAATGAGCCCACCATAAATATATCCCCGTGAGCAAAGTTTAATAGTTTAATAATACCGTAAACCATGGTATAGCCCAGGGCGATGAGTGCGTACACACTGCCTAAGGTCAGACCATTGATTACTTGCTGGATAAAAACAGCCACCGTTTCACTTCCTTTTCTTTTACTTTTTCTCTAAAAACAGAAAGTAAGAGCTTATTCAGCTCCTACCTCGTGCGCTTCTACATCCTCACCATTTTGTACCTCAATAATTGTAACAGTTTTCACAGGATTATGCATTTCATCAAATGAGAAGTTTCCAGTTACACCATCAAAATCTGTGGTTTCTGCTAAAGCTTCATTGATCGCCTGTGGATCTGCACTGCCCGCACGCTCGATAGCCTCTTTAACTACATATGCCCCGTCATAAGCCATAGCCGCAAACATATCTGCATCCTTGCCGAATTTTTCTTTATAATCTGCCATGAATGCGTCGACCTGCTCATCTGCAGATAAGGCAGAGAACTGAGTGGTATAGTAGATATCTGTCAAGTTGGAAGCTCCCGCTAATTCGTAGAGAGATTCGTTCCCGAATCCATCCGGACCTAAGATCGGCTGTGTGATTCCCATCTCACGCGCCTGTTTGATGATTGGACCGGCTTCTTCATAGTAACCAGGGATGAAGAGGATATCGAAATCCTGTCCTTTTAAGCTGGTAAGCACTGCAGAGAAGTCTGTTTCTCCGGCTGTAAAGTTCTCCTGCGTTACGATTTCTCCTGGAAAGGCCTCTGTGAATGTAGCTACTAATCCTGTCGCATAATCTGAAGAGTTATCTCCTAAGACTGCTGCTGTCTGCGCACCTAATTCATTGGCAGCAAATTCTGCTAAAGCATTCCCCTGGTAAGAGTCTGGATAAGCAATTCTCCATCCATAAGGAATCACACTGCCGTCTGCACCTTCAGTGAATGAGTCTAGAGAAGCAGAAGGTGAGAGTAGTGGTATTTCATTTTGGTTAGCTACTTGTAAAGAAGCTACGGCTGCACCTGAAACATCCGGCCCTAAGATGACACTTACTTGATCTTGAGTAGCCAGACGGGTGGTGATAGTAGCTGCTTCTGAATCTTCTGAACCATAATCATATTCTACGATTTCAACTTGTTTGTCGTTAATTCCGCCTGCCTCATTGATCTCTTCCACTGCTAATTGGACCGCTTGTGCCTGAGGCAGCCCGTAAGCTGAAACATCACCGGACTGTGCAAAAACCGAACCCACTTTAATCGTTTCTGCCTCGTCATAATTGACATCAGCCGTTCCTCCTCCAGAACAACCTGCTGCCACAAGTGCTGCACCTGCTAAGAGACCGAGTAATCCTTTTTTGAATCCATTCTTCTTCATAAATATATCTCCCCTTTTTTGATATTAGTTATCGAAAAAAAAGACAAGCCCAGAATAGTTGGGCTTGTCGTATTATGTGAGCCCAATATTTCTAGTTTAAGTAGAAATAGGACTCTTTCTTAAAGCGAAAGAATCCTGCTACACAATAATAGTGACATTATTCACTTGTTGAGAAAGCGAACAGTTATTACAAAATAAATTCAATTGTTGATGGTTTCTACAGCTCATGTCGCTTCCTCCTTTTCATCGATACTAATAATATATCAGTATTATATGAATAATAAGATAAAAAAGCAATGCTTTTCTGCTTAAAGCATCCACTTAAAGATTAACAGCCGGCTGCCACCCGCAGAAATAGAAAAACCGTATCAGTTATTATGCAGGTCTAAGCTCAGTTAGAGCCCGGAAAATCCTGCATAGTTGACACGGATTTTTTATTATATTTTTTTCTTACTGTCCAGGATTAACTTCATGAATATCTGTCGGCCCGCCATCTTGGATTTCGATGATGGATACTGATTTCACAGGGTTATGGTTTTCATCGAAGGAGAATGTTCCTGTAACTCCTTCAAAGTTTTCAGTTTTTGCGATTTCCTCATTGACAGCAACAGGATCAGTAGAACCTGCACGCTCGATCGCTTCTTTGACTATTTGAACAGAGTCGTAAGCCAGACCGGTAAACATATCAGGCTCAACATCGAATTTTTCGCGGTAGGAAGAAACAAATTCCTGAATCTTTGGATCTTCACTTTCTACTGCAAAGTGTGACGTATAGAAAACGTTGGTCATGTTAGCTTCACCGGCTAGATCATAGATGATTTCGTTTCCAAATCCATCCGGACCTAAGATCGGCTGTGTGATTCCCATTTCACGAGCCTGCTTGATGATCGGTCCCGCCTGCTCATAGTAGCCTGGAACGTATAATACATCGAAGTCCATGTCTTCAATATTGGTCAATGAAGCAGAGAAGTCTGTCTGATCAGCTGTAAAGTTCTGTACTGAAACAATCTCACCTTGGAAAGTATCTTCGAATGTTTGAGTTAAACCTTGCGCGTAGTCACTTGAATTGTCCGCAAAGATAACTGCTTTTTCAGCTTCTAGATTTTCGTTGGCAAACTGAGCTAAAGCTGTCCCTTGGTAAGAGTTAGTGAAACACGCTCTGTAGGCAAATTCGTAAACACTGCCGTCTTCTTTTTCTAAAACACTATCGTCTGTCGCTGTAGGCGAAATAATCGGCACTTCATTTTGATTAGCAATCGGAATAGCTGCCTGGAATGTACCTGTCAAGGCAGGTCCTACGATAGCTGTTACTTTATCGCTTGTCGTTAGAGTTGTTGTGGACTGAGCCGACTGTGTTTCATCGGATTGAATGTCATACTCGACGATCTCGATTTCTTTACCGTCAATTCCACCGTCTGCGTTGATCTCTTCAACAGCCATCTTCACAGCATTGTTCATCGAAGTGCCGTAACCAGCTGCAGAACCGGTCAGCTCAAACATGGAACCAATCTTAACTGTATCGCTTTCCTCCGCTGTTTCCTGCCCGCCATTAGAGCAGGCTGCCAGGAATACACTTGCAGCCAGCAGACCGCCTGTGATAATTTTTTTTATCTTCATTATTTTTCCCCCTTTTTCTATCTAAAGAAACGAAAACAAAAAGCGAGCCTCACACCGGCTCGCTTTAATTAGTTAGAGAGCCTCTTTCCCAACTCGAAATGAGGCCTTCACCAACATTCTGGCTGGGACCCTCTAGATAACTAATAATAAAACGTCTTCTTTTTGAGCAGCAGACGGTATGTTCATTTTTATTATCTTAGTCATATCATCTGCTCCTCTCTATTTTCTCTAGTTGGAACCTATTATATAATCTTTTATTTTTTTTGCAAGTTACAAGTTAAATAAATTCTGCCGAACTTAACACACGGGTGCTGTATTCTTCAGCAAAATTTACATCGTGCGTCACCAGAATAATTCCTGTGCCTTTAGCTGCGATGCCTTCTATCATTCTGCCGACAACACCGGCCGAATCTTTGTCTAAAGCCGAGGTCGGCTCATCGAAACACAATACTTTCGGATCCAGCATCATGCTCCGTGCAATAGCCACCCTCTGTTTCTGTCCACCGGATAAAGTCTTCGGCATAGCATCGATCTTGCTGCCCAGGCCCATCTCCTCCAGCAGAGCAACAGCTTTCTCACGGATGGCCGGTTTAGAAAGTTCTTTATGTGCCAAAGGTGCTTCCATCAAGTTTTCTAAAGCCGACATGTTAGGAAAGAGCTGGTAATCCTGGAAAACCATACCGATCTCATTATCATAAGCCGTACGTTCACTTCCGCTGGTATAAGTGACATGGCCCTTTTCATCCATGTACATCAGTCGGGCATCATTGATCGATATCGTGCCCTGGTCTGCGGGAATTAAAGAGTTTAAGATGCGGATAAACGTTGTTTTACCTGTCCCTGACTCACCGACAAGTGCAACGATTTCTCCTTCTTCCATTTTAAAATTAAAATTATCCAAAATGACTGCATTACCGAATCTTTTAGATAAATTTTCCACTACTAAAGTCATGACGGCCTCCTAATATTCCACTCTCTGTTCAACTTTATTCAATAAGAAAGTTACGACTCCGGTCACCAGCAAATAGAGGACCCCAACCGCTAAGAAGGGCACCAAAGTAGCATAGGTATTCACAGCAATCTGACCGGCGCGCAGCAGTTCACCAATACCGATAACATACACAAGCGACGTATCTTTAACTAAAGAAATAACTTCATTTCCAACCGAGGGCATGACGACTCGAAAGACCTGCGGCAGAATGATTCTTCTGAATCCTCTGATCTTACCAATCTTTAAAACATGGATAGCTTCAAACTGGCCGTCTGGAACGGAAATAATGCCTCCCCGGAAAATCTCAGCAAAATAAGCTGCATAATTTAAGATGTAAGCCAGCAGGGCTGCCGGGAAACGGGCGATGGAAATTCCCGCAAAGGGGAGTCCGAAGAAAACAAACATCAGCTGAAGCATGAGAGGCGTTCCACGCATGACATAGATATAGGCTCCAATCAACCCCTGCAGCCATTTAGGCCCAAAGACACGTAAAATCCCCAGGATGATTCCCAAAGGCAGACTTGCTATGAGAACGATAGCAAATAAAGAGAGAGTTGTTTGTAGACCACTCATTAAAGATGGCCATATTTGTACGATTAAGTCCATGTTTTTTATTCCTCAATTCTAATGAGTTTTATTCTTCTGCGAACCATTTTCCGTAAATTTCATCATAAGTTCCATCATCGATAATTTCTTGTAAGGCAGCATCAAATTCTTCTTTTAAGGCTGTATCTTCTTTACGCATACCCACTGCATAAACTTCTTCTCCGAAGTTATCTTCCAGGACACGGTAAGCGAAATCATCATTTAAGCTCATGTAGTAACGTCCCATAACCTCATCTACTACGATGGCATCTGCACGGCCGCTGATCAGGTCATTGAACACATCATTATTAGACGGGTACTGGACGACTTCACCATTCGCGAAAGAAGCTGGATAATCTCCTTCGTCGTCATTGATCGCATCTACTGCACTTGAAGACTGCTGGGCTGCTACAACTTTGCCCTCTAAATCTTCTTTCGTCTGGATATCACTGTCTTCTGCTACTACGATCATCTGGCTGTTTTCCATATAAGGTTCTGAAAACAGGACTTTTTCCTCACGTTCAGGTGTCACTGTATAACCATTCCAAATCAGGTCAATGTTCCCGGCATCTAATTCTGTTTCTTTTAAAGACCAGTCGATCGCCTGGAAATCCATTTCGATGTCTAATCTTTCACCGACCTCTTTAGCCAGGTCGATATCAAAACCAACCAGATCACCGTTGTCATCTCTAAAACCCATCGGCGGGAAGGTATCATCTAACCCAACCACAAGGCTGTCGTAGGAAGCAGACGAACCCCCGGCTTCACCGCCGCCTGCTTCTTCATCGGTCTCCCCGTTTCCACAAGCAGCTAAAACTAAAGTGACTGACAATATCGACATCAAACTTACTAACCATTTCTTCATTATATATTCCCCCTTAATGAACTCGCGATTTCATTTTTTCAAAAATAAAATCGTCCTTTAATGAGCTGATCTGTATCAGCTCATTAAAGGACGACTCTAATATGGAGCGTGTTCCCACCTTTTTTCACAGTTCTTTTAAAAACTGCCTCTGCACATCTCTTCAGACGCTGACCTGATAACGGACGGTTCCGGAAATGTCTACTCTTCAAGATGATTCAACATTCTGCTCCAAGATGTGTTTCAAAGTCTCATCGTCATCATTTTCACCCAGCATGATGTCTCTAAAAGCAACTCGACTCCTACTCTTTCTTTTCAGCGCATTGTAAAGATATTACATCGATAATTATAGCAAATCGAAGTATATTGTAAAGCTTTAATTCAAGCATTCAGCAGGAATTAAAATAAAAACAACATTTGCTAGTTTTTTAAGATATTGTTTGCTACAATACGTTTGTTATGAAAGCGCTTTCTAAGGAGGAATAATTTTGTCAACGGTAGAAACTTATACCAGAAACACCATAACTAATAAAAACAGTCTTTTTTCACCTATGAAATCAACGGTAGAAACTTCGTTTTATATGAATAACACGAAGCATCTCTGCTCCGTTTCTAAAGCCTATGAACTATCCCTGAAGAATAAAGGGATGATCGTGCTGGATAGAGAGGTATCCCATGCAGAAGAATTAGGCCTGCCAGAAGGAGCTAAAATGCTGGTTGATAATGGTGGAGCAGTTACTGGTCGTACTGCTGCTGCACGCCGCATCAAAGGTATCGACCCCGATGAGGATAAAGCGATAGAAAAGATTGCCCGCCAGGCCATTTTTGACAATCGCTTTCGTACTTTCTATAATGCCTCAGCCTATGTAGGCTTAGATAAAGAATTTATGGTAAAGGCACATTTAAATATTCCGGAAGAATACATTGGAAACTTGTATACCTGGTTAATGAACTTCCAAGCTCGTAATGAAGATTACGATGAACTTTACGACCAGTCCATTCAGTATGAAGATGAAAGTGATATTTTCGTCTACTGCGATCCAGACTGGCAGCATGAAGATTATCCGAACGGCCTGGCTTACTTTGACGTCATCCACAATACAGCGGTCATTTTAGGTCTGCAGTACTTTGGAGAACTAAAAAAAGGTACCCTGACATTAGCCTGGGCCACGGCTGAAAGAAACAACTATGTTCCCTGCCATGGCGGCTTGAAGATCTTCAATCGAGAAAAAGATACTTACGTTGCTTCATTCTTCGGTTTGTCAGGGTCAGGTAAATCCACTCTGACACATGCCAGACATGAAGATAAGTATGATATCAAGGTCTTACATGATGACGCTTTTATCATCGATAAAGCAGACGGTTCTTCTATCGCCCTGGAACCGGCTTACTTTGATAAAACAAATGACTATGCGGGAGGCCATCCGGCTCAAGATTATTTCGTTACTATTCAAAACGTCGGTGTGGTGCCTGATGAAGACGGAAAGTTAGCTATCCAGGCCGATGACGTCCGCAATGGTAACGGGCGGACGGTAAAATCACGTTATTCTACTGACAACCGTGTAGACCGCATCGAAGAAGGTATCGATTCTATCTTCTGGATCATCAAGGACAATGGCTTCCCGCCTATCACGAAAGTTACGAGCTCAGCTTTAGCAACAGCTTTCGGTTTGACTTTGATGACTAAACGCTCGACAGCGGAAAACTTAGTCGGCGGCCAGAAACCCGGTGAAAAGCTGGTTATCGAACCTTTTGCCAATCCCTTCCGTGTCTATCCTCTGATTAACGATTACAATAACTTCAAATCTTTATTTGACAGTGGTGTAGATTGCTATCTGATCAATACAGGTGACTTCATGGATAAGGATATTCCAAAAGAAAGAACCCTGTCTATCTTGGAATCTATCGTTGATGGTACAGCTGAGTTTGAAAGTTTTGGAGATCTGGAAAATCTTGAATATGTTCATTTCGATGAATTTGATCCTGACTTTGAAGATAGTCACTATGTGGATACACTGGCATCCCGAATCGAATTCCGTATCGAATATATTAAAGAATTCAACAAAAATAATCCCGACCAGACTATTCCAGAGGAAACGATTGAAGCTTTATCAAAATTAATTAAATAAGATTTGTTTTCCCAACTAAAAAAAGGAACCAGATTACAGCTGGTTCCTTTTTTGTGGTCTATGGTTTTCAGAATCTGTGTTACAATTTATTTTGAAATAACCATGAGGAAGGAGGATATCATGAGATGGATTAAAAAATTTCAAGACCGATACAGCAAAGAGCAGCAGCGGAATAAAACCGGTATTCTAGCAGGCTCTATAGGGATTGTTTCCAATCTCCTTTTATTCATCATTAAAGTCATCGCAGGCTATGCAGCACGAAGTATTTCTATCATGGCCGATGCTGTGAACAGTCTGTCAGACGGTGTATCTTCCCTGCTGACTATTTTAGGTTTTCACTGGGCATCCAAGCCGGCAGACAAAGAACATCCTTATGGCCATCAGAGAGCCGAATATATCAGCGGCTTCATCGTAGCAATCATTATCATCTTTATCGGTTTCCAATTTCTCATCCAGTCGATAATGAAGATCATCAATCCGACAGCTGTCCTCTTATCTCCCCTGGTCTTTTGGATCTTAATCGTCTCGATCCTGTTTAAGCTAGCCCAGGGCTGGATTTATCACCATCTGGCCCTTGCCATTCAATCCAATGCCCTGGTTGCTCTGCGTAAGGACAGTTTCAATGATGTCCTGATGACAAGTGCCATCGTCCTGTCCGTACTTTTGGAAAATTGGACCGGCTGGCATTTAGACGGCTATGTCGGGAGCTTGATTGCTGTCTATATCATTTATTCGGGTATCGAATCGATCCAGGCTTCGATCAGCGATCTGCTGGGTGAACGGCCGCATACTGAATTAACCCGGCAGATGACCGCTATTCTGAAGCAATACCCTCAAGTGCTGGATTATCATGATTTGGATGTGCATAAATACGGCCCTGAGACTTTCCATGCCAGCATTCATCTCGAGGTCGATGCCAAGATGTCACTCGTCGACGCCCACCGTCTCAGTAGTAAAGTGGAAAGAGATTTTGCAGATGAACTCAATGTCAAGCTGGTGAGCCATGTCGACCCTATCCAATTTGATGATTCAGAAGTCAATGATTTACATTATAAAATCAAGAAACTTCTTCGTTCCTACAATGAAGATTATAGATTTCATGACCTCCATCTGCTGGATAGAGA
>CAYTHW010000010.1:0-32557 GCA_964437675.1 uncultured Atopococcus sp.
ATTCCTAAAAAATCAAATTCTTCACCATCGGTCACTTCGTAGCCATTTTTCTCATAAAATGGTATGGCATGCGTCTGGGCGTCCATCTCTAATCGAGAAATCTTCAGTTCATCTTTTGCATGGCGTCTAATTTCTTCCAGTACCTGAGTACCATAGCCTGATCCGCGAGCTTCTTTAATTGTAGCAACCCGTTGAATACCGTAAGTGTTTTCATCTCCGATTTCAGAATACAATCTTGCGGTCACGACCGGCTCTCCATCAACATATCCAACCAAGTGGTGGCACTCATCATCCAGTCCGTCTACATTTTCTTCTTCTGTCCAACCTTGTTCCTCAACAAAGACCTCATGGCGAATTTTCAATGCATCTTCGTAAACTTGTGAGTCAGTACCATGACTCCATTTGAATATCATAAATTAATTTCCCCCTACAATTGGTAATCCCATTTTAACAAATTCGAAAAAAAATAACACCTGATAGACCTTTTTAATTTTCGGGAAATAATTTTTACAGGATTAGAAAGCAGGCCCCGCCGTATGTTATAATGGTTAAGTTATTTGAAAACAGTCAAAAGAACATTAAATCGAGGTATAAAGATGGATAAAACATTAAATAAAAAAGAACTTGAAAAAGAGATCAAAAGACGCCGTACTTTTGCGATTATCTCCCACCCGGATGCAGGGAAAACGACGATAACAGAGCAGCTCCTGCTGTTTGGAGGAGCTATCCGCCAGGCAGGTACCGTTAAAGCCAAGAAGACAGGGAAGTTCGCTACATCGGACTGGATGGAGATCGAAAAACAGCGGGGTATTTCTGTCACTTCTTCTGTGATGCAGTTTGATTATGACGGCAAACGTATCAATATTTTAGATACACCCGGGCATGAAGACTTTTCTGAAGATACCTACCGGACCTTGATGGCAGTAGACAGTGCTGTGATGGTGATAGACAGCGGAAACGGGATAGAGGAGCAGACTGAAAAATTATTCAAGGTCTGCCGGATGCGGGGAATTCCTATTTTTACATTCATTAACAAACTCGACAGAGTAGGAAGAGATCCTTTTGAGTTGGTGGAGGAATTAGAAGAAGTCCTCGGCATCGATGCTTATCCGATGAACTGGCCAATCGGTATGGGAAAAGAACTTTTAGGGCTCTATGATATTTATAACCAGCGGATCGAGATTAACCGCCCGGAAGTGAACAGTGTGGAAGGAGAAGAATTCATAGAATTTGATGAGAATGGGGATATTCCTTCTGACCATCCGATTGCACAGACTTCTATCTACCAGCAGGCGAGAGATGAAGCACAATTATTATCTGTTGCCGGCAATCAGTTCGATGCGGAAAGAATCCAGGCCGGTGAATTGACACCTGTTTTCTTTGGTTCAGCTCTGACAGATTTTGGTGTCGAAAGCTTCCTGCACGGCTTCCTGGATTTCGCCCCGGAACCTGCTAATCACCTGGACCGCGAAGGCCGCGAAATCGAAGCTGTCAACGAGAAGTTCTCAGGCTTCATTTTTAAGATTCAGGCCAACATGGATCCTAAGCACCGCGACAGAATTGGTTTTCTAAGAATCACATCCGGTGAATTCGACCGGGGGATGGATGTCTCCCTGGCTCGCACAGGCAAGGATGTCCGGCTCAATAATACGACTCAATTTCTGGCTGAAGAAAGAGAAACAGTCAGTACTGCTGTAGCGGGCGACATCATCGGTCTGTATGATACGGGCACTTTCCAGATAGGAGATACGATTTATGAAGGCAAAGAGAAGATAGAATATCCGGCCTTACCCAGCTTTACGCCTGAATTATTCATGAATGTCCGGGCTAAAAATGCTATGAAGCAGAAGTCTTTTTATAAAGGGCTGGAACAGCTGGTACAAGAAGGAGCAATCCAATTGTATAAACGTTTCCATAGTGAGGAGTTCATCCTGGGTGCGGTCGGCCAGCTCCAATTTGAAGTGTTCGAACATCGCCTGAATAATGAATACAATTCTGAAATCATCATGGAACCGATCGGCCGTAAGATCGCTCGCTGGATCGATCCGGACCAGTTAGATAAAAAGATGAATTCGAGCCGTCACTTACTGGTGAGAGACCGTCATGACCATCCTGTTTTGTTATTTGAGAGCGAATTTGCCCTGCGATTCTTCCAAGATAAATATCCTGATGTGGAACTTCAATCTTTATTGTAGCAGACAGCAAAAAACACATGGAAATTTTCCATGTGTTTTTTTGTCGAACAGTCTAAACTTTCTTATGTGGATCTAAAGCGATGACTGTGTCACCTTCAAGAATTTGAGTACGGCCTGTCGGTACGACCAGTCGGTTATTTTCCCTCAGGACCAGGATAATTAAGTAATCATCCGGCAGGTCCAGGCTGATGATATCCTGGTCCACCCAAGAGTGAAAGCTGTTAATTTTGAACTCCTGCAGGTCTGTTCCTGTAGGGTCAAAATATTGTTTTCCAGCAAATACGATCCGATCATTTTCCTGAAGGGTGATATTCCCTTTAGGCACAATATTTGCATTATCACGAATTATTTTTGCGATGATGAAGTCAAACTCCAGGTTCAAGTCTTTGATTTGGCGGCCGACTAAACTGCTGCCGGACGGAATGTCAGTTTCTAAAAAACCGACCTCACTTTTATCCTGGTAGTAGTTGAATGTTTTCAGAACATTATCATCAGGATTTATCATATCTAATTTATGTGAAGCCCATGGCAGCAGAGTGCCCTGGATTAAAGCAGATAAGAGGCAGATATCGAACACGATGTGATAAAGGTCATTGACCAGGGGGGCCTCGGAGTTAACTGCAGCTATAGCAAAAGCGATTGCTGCAGCTCCCCGCAGACCGGCTAATGATATGACGAGCAGTTGATTATTCGGCATCTTAAATGGCAGCATCAAGCCATAAACTGAAAGAGGGCGGGCAGCGATGGTCATGAAGACCATGATGGCTAAGGCGACAGGCATCATTTCTATGATGCTCTGAGGATTGGAAAGTAAACCTAGGATAAAGAAAAGCCCGATTTGTGCAAGGTTGGTCACACCGTCAAAGAAGAAGACGACTTCCCGTTTGCCTACAAATTCTTTGTTTCCAATGTAAATACCAAAGATATAAACAGCAAGATAACCGTTCCCTTGGAATTGATTAGTAAATTCATAGGTAAAGAGAGCTGCCGCTGCTAAAAATATAGTTAAAAGTCCCTCGTCAAACTTTAGTTTTTCTAAAGCACGGATAAAAATCCAGCCAATAGCGAAACCAAAGATGATTCCAAGTCCTACCTGCAGTAAGATAAGCAGGGGAATGTTGACATCTATACCTTGAATCAATAACAAGAAGACTGTGACCATCGTGAAAGCGGTCGGGTCATTTGATCCTGATTCCAATTCAAGAAGAGAGGCGGTGTTGTATTTCAAATTGAGATTTCTAGACTGAAGAACATTGGAAACACTGGCAAAATCCGTTGATCCGACGATTGATCCTAAAAGCATCGCTTCGAATAGAGAAAAATCAAATGCTATCCAGACAAAGAGCCCGGTAATTAAGGCTGTAGCGATGGTTCCTAGAAAACTTAAAGTTATCGCTTCTTTGGCTACTGGTTTTGTCATTTTCCATTTCGTACCGAATCCACCATAAAAGATGATGAACATAAGGGCCAATGATGCGAAACCATCTGCAAATTCAAAATCGTTGAAGTCGTAACCTAGAAAATTAAAAGCAATCCCGAGGATCATGAAGAGTAATAATTGAGGTACTTTTAACTTGTCTGAGAGACGAATGGCTATCAAGGCCAGGATCAAGATAAGAGCAATAATTAATAAATGCAAAAACTGCACCAACTTTCTTTCGATAGTATAAAATAAACATTATCCCACTCATTGTAGCAATCTTGATACATGATTTCTACTTTATCAATAAAATAACTTTAAAATAGAAAAAAGGCTGGTTTTATCCAGCCCTTCTCATGTCATGCTTATTGATCATCTGATTCTTGATCCGCACTCACAGTGTTTGTCTGATCTTCATCGGTTTTGTCCATCACTACAATTTCCCCGTCGATAAGGTCCGCATACATGTCACTTACTTTTTCATGATTTAAGTAAAATTCTGCGATTTTATCTTCAATCTGTTCTTCGATTACACGGCGTAATGGTCTTGCTCCCAGTTCTGGGTTATAGCCAAGATCCGCTAATTCTTTCTTAACTTCACCGCTTACTTCGATGCTCATATCCTGCTCAGCCAGCATAGAGTTTACATCAGCAATCATTAAGTCGACGATGTGCAGTAATTCTTCTCTATCGAGAGGAGAGAACTCGACGATAGCTGTAAAGCGGTTGAGGAATTCTGGACGGAAATAGTCAGACAGCTGATCTAAGACTGAAGACTGGCGTCCTTCTTCCTGGGCACCAAAACCGACATTGGCTTCGGCTGTGCCGGTACCCGCATTACTTGTCATGATGATGATCGTATTCTCGAAGCTCACTGTACGGCCTTTAGAGTCTGTCAAGCGACCGTCTTCCATAATCTGCAAGAAGATGTTAAGTACATCCGGGTGGGCTTTTTCAACCTCATCAACTAAAATCAGGCTGTATGGATTACGGCGGACGGTTTCAGTCAATTGACCGGCTTCTTCGTAACCGACATATCCAGGAGGCGAACCAATCAATTTAGAAGTCGTATGTTTCTCCATGAACTCACTCATGTCCAGACGGATGTAGGATTCACGGGTACCGAATAATTCTTCAGCAAGTACACGGGCCGTCTCTGTTTTACCTACTCCTGTAGGTCCTACAAAAAGGAAGGAACCAATCGGACGATTAGGTCTCTTCAAGCCGACACGTGAACGTTGAATAGCTCTTACTACTTGGTCAATGGCTTCGTCCTGACCGATAATTTTTTCTTTTAATTTCACATCTAAGTCTTTCAACTGTGCCTGTTCCTGCTCCTGAAGTTCTGCTACCGGGATACCTGTCTGCTGCTCAATGATTGCAATAATATCATCTTTAGTAACTTCAAGGTTTTGATCTGGATTTTGACCTTTCGTCATCATTTCCCCGTATTTTTCCATCTGATCACGGTAGTAGGCAGCGTCTTCAAAGTTTTCTTTTTCAGTCGCTTCATTTTTCAGCTGCTCTGCTTCAAGAATTTTCTGTTTGAGAGATTCTGTATCAATCGGGTTGAGAGTCAAGTTCTTTTTCGAACCTGATTCATCTAAGAGGTCGATGGCTTTATCAGGTAATTGTCTGTCCTGGATGTATCTTGCTGAAAGAGTGACCGCATCTTCGATAGCTTCGTCTGTATAAGTTACATGATGGTAATTTTCATAGTAAGGCTGGATTCCTTTTAAGATTTCGACAGCCTCTTCTATAGAAGGTTCGTCGACCATGACAGGCTGGAAACGTCTTTCTAAGGCAGCATCTTTTTCAATCTCCCGGTATTCATTGAGAGTCGTAGCACCAATTAATTGAATTTCACCTCGGGCAAGAGCCGGCTTCAGAATGTTGCCGGCATCCATGTTGCTTCCTTCAGCAGAACCTGCTCCGACTAATTCGTGTATCTCATCGATGAACAGGATGATATTCGAATCGCTGCTGACTTCATTGATCAGCTGCTGCATTCTTTCTTCAAATTGGCCGCGGATACCTGTACCCTGTACGAGGGAGGCAACGTCCAATCGGATGATTTCTTTGTTGATTAATTTCGCCGGGACATCTTCCTCGACGATTTTGCGGGCCAGACCTTCAGCAATTGCTGTTTTACCTACACCGGCTTCACCGATTAAGACAGGATTGTTTTTACGTCTGCGGTTAAGGATCTCGATGACACGGACAATCTCTTCATCACGTCCGATGACAGGGTCGATACTGCCTTGGCGTGCGAGGTCATTCAAGTTTGTACCGTACTGCCCAAGTAAAGTATCGGCCTGCGGAGGCTGCTGGCCGCCGCGGCCGCCGCCGGCTTGAGTAGGCGGGACTTGCTGGTTGGAACGCTGCTGATTTGGATTTTGGCTGCTTCCATACATTTGTCGGAATAAGTCATCAAAATTTCCAAAGCCAAATGGATATTGGTTATTATTCATCGCTTTTTCACCACTTTGTTTATTTTTTATTTCTTGATAACAGGAAGAACATAAATTGACTTCTCTATTTTTACCATTTTGATTAACGTATAAATGAATAGTTGCATTTTCTTTTTGGCATCTTTCACATTTCATATTTTGATTACCTACTTTCTTAAAGATTTATCTAAAAAAAACAAGAATATAAGGAACTGAAAGAAGTTTGACCTTCTTTGACCTTACAAATATATTATACACCTTATAAGAGATTATTCAAGTATTTGACCCTGGAAAATATAGAAATAAAAAGAGATAATTTCAAAAATAAAAAAAGCTTATTTATATTGTGGCATTAATAATGAAACCCTTTACAATTGCTTGTAAATCCAAGTGATTAGTGCTATAGTTTTTATTGAATTATAAAAATATAAATGGTGAAAGTGTGATTTAGGTGGAAAATAAAAATTTTAAAATTGTTTCAGAAACTGGTATCCATGCTCGTCCAGCAACAATGTTGGTGCAAACCGCTAGTAAATATGAGTCTGAAATAACGTTAGAGTACGACGGCAAGTCCGTGAACCTAAAATCTATAATGGGTGTTATGTCATTGGGGGCGGGACAAGGTGCTGAAGTAACGATTACAGCAGACGGCCCTGATGAGTCGGAAGCCATCACTGCTATCGAAGAGACTCTGACAAAAGAACAATTGATATAAATGAACGATAAAGGTCTGATCAACAGATCTTTTTTGTTTTAATCTGATAGGCAGATGTACTATACTTACAAGGACGATCACTGAAAAAGCATATATATAAGGAAGGAAGGTCAAAGGTCAAGAATGACTGATTCACAATTACGTTCAATCATTGACCGGCTGATTGCGATGACCAAAGATGAAAGTGATGATATCCAGAGGAGGTTGTTCGAAGCAGACGGCCGTTTGATTGTTAAGGTCTTTTACAATAAAATATCGGGCGTCTTTACAGTAGTCAATGCCGTAAGCTATGAAAGCTTTAAATTTGAACTGCTGGATTTAGCTGCGATTGAAATCTTTGAAATACTCTATGAAAATCGGGCGGTCCACCAAAATAATCTTAAAGTTTAGATAAAGTTCAAGTTATATTATGATAAACTAATTGGAGTACAAACGTGCTCCAATTTTATTGTGCAAGGAGAAATATATGTCATTTATAGATAATTTCAAGCCGAATTGGATGGTGGATTCGATTTACAACATCACACCGGAAGAATTAGAGCAACACAAATTTACCGGTGTCATTGCAGATCTCGACAACACATTGATTGCTTGGGATAATCCTGAAGGAACAGAAAACACTATCAAGTGGATCCGGGAATTGAAAAATAATAATATACCTATCGTAATCTTGTCTAATAACAGTTACAGGCGGATTGCACCCGTAGCTAAAGCCTTACAGGTGAAATTTGTTCACCGCGCCTTGAAACCTTTTTCTTATAAGTTTGAGAAAGCTCTCGATTTATTAAATATGGATAAGGAAAATGTAGTGATGGTCGGTGATCAGGTTTTAACGGATGTACTGGGTGCCAACTTAATTGATTTAGACACTATTTTAGTCAGACCTATCGTAACGACAGATGCTGCCGTCACGAAATTAAACCGTAAAATCGAGAAAACAATACTCGATCGATTAATGAAAAATGATTCTAATATGAAATGGAGGCATTCACTCAATGAGCCAGTCAATCCAAGAGATTAAATGTATCGGCTGTGGAGCAGTTATCCAAACTGAAGACAGGGAGTCTGAAGGCTATATACCTGCTTCGGCCCTGGAAAAAGCTGACCCGGAAGCCGACCTTTACTGCCAGCGTTGCTTTAGATTACGTCACTACAATGATTTGATGGATATCGACCTGGATGAAGAAGGCTATAAAAAGATTTTAGATGAAATTTCTTCTAAAAAGGCCCTCATCGTCCTAGTTGTCGACCTTTTTGATTTTGAAGGAACTTTTATCGAGGGTATCCAGAGGTATGCTTTCGACAATCCTATTATAATAGTAGGTAATAAATTCGATCTTCTGCCGCAGTCGGTCAAAGAGAGCAGAATCCGTCACTGGGTGATGATGAGATCGCACGCACTGGGGGTAAGGCCGGAAGAAGTCTTCGTGACGAGTGCGACCAAAAAGCAGTATGTCAAAGAGCTTACTCAAAAGATTGATCGATTGAGAAGGGGCCGGGATGTTTATGTCTTAGGTGCAAGTAATGTAGGGAAATCGACTTTGATCAACCAGATGATCGCGCCGGCCATAGATGACAGCAGCCTCATTACGACCTCTTATTTCCCCGGAACAACTTTAGGGAAAATAGAAATTCCTTTGGATGATGGTTCTTATCTCATTGATACTCCTGGTATAATACAAAAAGATCAAGTTAATTATTTTCTGAAAGGCAAAGACCTCAAACAGGTGACGCCGAAGAAAAGATTAAACCCGAAGGCCTATCAACTGAATGCAGGACAGTCTCTTTTCTTAGGAGGCTTAGGCCGCATCGATCTAATCTCAAGCCGGGAGAAGAGTACCCTGGTCATTTATGCTTCAGAGGATCTTTATATTCACCGTACGAAAACAGAAAAAGCAGAACAAATCATAGAAAGCATGGTAGGCAGGGAATTAACGCCGCCGTCGTCAGCCCATAAGCAGGAGTTAGAATATGTACGCAGGGATTTTAAGTTGAAAGAAAAATCCGATGTTTTAATTTCCGGGCTGGGCTGGGTGACAGCCCCGGCAGATGTTTCCCTTTCGGTTTATGCTCCTGAAGGGATTAACGTCACCTTAAGACCGGCTATGATATAAAGAAAGCAGGAAAGAGAAATGAAATTAAAAAGTAAACAAGTTGCTTACTTGAAAAGCCAGGCTCATCATCTCCAGCCTATTTTTCAAATTGGTAAAAATGGTCTTTCAGATGAGCAAGTCAGTCAAATTAACGATGCTCTGGAGAAGAGAGAGCTCATAAAAATCTCTTTATTGCAGAGTAACCTGGAAAGCCCTAAAGAAACTGCTGAAATAATTGCCGAAAAGACAGGGGCCAACATCATTCAGGTGATCGGGCGAGTTATTATTTTATTCAAAAAGTCATCTAAAGAAGAGAATCGCAAGATTTCTTTAACTTTACCAAAAGCTTAAGGAACGAGATAGAAGAGGAAGATTATCATGACAAATCAAGCAAAAACTGTAACCTTAACAGAAACTGTAAATGTAGATAAAATTGAAAAGATTGGTTTGCTAGGCGGGACTTTTAACCCTCCTCATATGGGACACCTGGTCATTGCAGACCAGGTAAGAAATCAATTAGGTTTGGAAGAAGTATGGTTCCTTCCTACAGCTACCCCGCCGCACAGCAATGGGAAAGATACCATCGATGCTGATTCACGTCTGGATATGCTCCTTCGAGCAATCCAGGGAAATTCTTACTTTGACCTCAACACAAGTGAAGTGGATAAGGGCGGCGTTAATTATACTTATGATACTCTTGTCGAGCTGCAGAACCGCCATCCTGATAAAGAATTTTATTTTATTCTGGGAGCTGATATGGTCCAGGATCTGCCAAATTGGTACAAAATCGATGAGTTAGTTCAACTTGTTCAGCTTGTTGGTGTCAACCGGTTGAAATACGAGAGAAAATCAGACTACCCGATCATCTGGGTTGACGTGCCGAACGTAGACATCAGTTCTACTGAACTTAGAAAAAGTATCAGAGAAGGTAAGCCGGTGCGTTATTTAATCCCTAATGAAGTCATCAGCTATATCTCTGAAAATAATTTATATACACAAGGTGAAACTAGTGACGCAGACTAGCCCGTATATCAAATTATCCCGTGAAGAATTACTGGAGCTGCTTCAGGAGAATCTGAGCCAAAAGAGATATGAACATGTTCTGAGAGTAGAAAAAGTGGGGACTCAGCTGGCTGAACACTATGGGGAATCTGTGGAAAAAGCAAGTATTGCCTGCCTGCTGCATGATTTGAAAAAGCAGGAAGATGATCAGACCTCGCGTCAGACGATCATTGCAGAAAATTTACCCTTGGATTTATTGGATTTTGGAAATTCAGTGTGGCATGGTCCTGTAGCGGCGGTTTATGCTCAGAAACAATTGGATGTTTCGGATGAGGATATACTGAACGCTGTCAAAAACCATACAGTAGGGTCAGAACATATGAGTATGCTGGAAAAGATCGTTTTCGTTGCTGACTATATAGAGCCGGCCAGAAATTTTCCTGCGGCAGAGAAAGCAAGAAATTTAGCTGAAAAATCGCTGGATGCGGTCGTGGGCTATGCCAGCCGGCAGACATTACAGCACCTGCTTGAAAACAAGCTGAAGATCTATCCCCAGACGATACTGACCTATAATAAATATTTAATGGCAGAAAGTGAGGAAGTATAAAGTGACTAAAAGTTCAGAAGAAATTTTAGAATTTGTTATTAAAACTGCTGATGACAGACAAGCTGAAGATATCGTGGCACTGGATGTGCAGGGAATATCTATTTTGGCTGATTACTTTGTCATAATGAACGGGAGCTCCAGCCGACAGAACAGAGCCATCATGAATGCGTTAATTTCCGATGCTGAAAAGAACGGCATCGAGATTCAGAAGGTAGAAGGCAGGGAATCGACTTCTTGGACGCTGATTGATTTTAACGATGTCATCGTACACATTTTCAGCAAAGAAGACCGTGAGTTTTATAATTTAGAGAAACTATGGAGTGATGCTGCACTCGTGAATGTTGATTTAATACTCGAAAACAGCTGATATCATGTACTTTGAAGATGTATATGATCTGCTGATGGATAAAAATGTCTATGAAGACTGGCTGTCTTTTTTTCAGCTTTATTATCATCCGGATGATGCTGCGAAAATTCTAGACTTGGGATGCGGGTCGGCACAGTTGACGATCTGCCTGGCCCGGGCCGGTTTTAAGATGACAGGTCTTGACCGTTCAGAAGACATGCTGGCGAGAGCCAGCTTTAATCAGGGAGAAAAGCAGACTTTCTTTCCGCTCATTGCCGGCGATATGACGGACCTTTCGGATTTGGGATGCTATAACGGAATCATCAGCAGTCTGGATTCTATCTGCTATCTTGAAGATCAAGAAGATGTCAGACAAGTTTTTAGTGAGGTTTATCAGCACCTGAACAGCGGAGGCTGTTTTATCTTCGATGTTCATTCCAGTTATCAGATGGAAGAGCTGTACCCGGGCTATATGTATAACTACAGTGAAGAAGATTTTTCTTTCATGTGGACAGCTTATGAGGGAGAAGAACCTTACAGTATCATCCATGAGATGAATTTATTTACTAAAGAAGATAAAGGGTATGAGAGAAAAGAGCGCGTCATCAAGGAAAGGACCTATCCTTTGGAAGAATACCGGCTGATGTTGGAGCAGGCTGGATATGCCCAGGTGGAAGTCTATGACAATTTTGGAAAGAGCCCGGTCCATGAAGAAAGTTCGCGCTGGTTTTTTGTCTGCAGAAAATAAAAGGGTGATGGTGTGAGAGCGGTTGGAATCATTGCAGAGTATAATCCTTTTCATAGCGGCCATGCTTTTCATATTCAAGAAGCAAGAAGAAAAAGTCAGGCAGAGGTCGTCATTATTTGTATGAGCGGCAATTTTGTCCAAAGGGGAGAACCGGCTCTCGTCAGCAAGTGGCAGAGAGCGAGTGACGCTTTGGACCATGGAGCTGATCTGGTCGTAGAAATGCCCCTTATTTATGCACTCCAGGCGGGCGATATCTTCGCCCGTTCAGGTGTCGCCATCTTGTCTTCCCTTGGCTGTGCCGGTCTGTCTTTCGGGGTCGAAAACGGCGGGGCAGAGGACTATGAGCGGGCAGGACAGCTCTTGGCAGAACTTGACCAGGATATCGACCAAGAGTTCTCGAAAGAAAAAATGACCAACAGCAATTATGCCCGGCAGATATCCGAGGTGACAGAAGCGCTGTTGAAGAAAGAGAATATCCAACTGGATCCCGGCCAGTCCAATGCTCTTTTAGGCATGCTCTATGCCCGGGAAAATGCTGAAGGGGAGTCACCTATGGACTTGTTTCCGATTCTCAGGAAGAAAGCGCAGCACAGAGAAAAAGAGATCGATAAAGCTGAAAAGATGGCCAGCGGCACGGCAATCAGAAAAGCCCTGCTCAGTCAGGATGAAGACCTCCAGCAGGCAGTGAAGGATGTCGTTCCGGAGAAAGCTTATTCCCGCCTGCGTCAAGGTCCTTATGTAGACTGGGAAAAAGCCTGGCCTTATCTGAAATATCAGCTCATCGTTCAAAGCAGCGGTCAGCTGGAAGAGATTTACCAGATGACAGAAGGGCTGGAGAACCGCTTAAAAAAATACATTACAGCTTCTTCCAGCTTCCAAAATTTTATGGAAACGATCAAGACTAAAAGATATACGTGGACGCGGCTGCAGAGACTTCTCTGCTACAGCCTGCTCCAGCTCAAGAAGGAAGAAGCGGCCAAAGCTCTGACCGCAGATCCTCAACATGTCCGCCTGCTGGGCTTCACAAGCACGGGCAGAGAATATCTGAACCAACTCAACAAAGAAGAAATGAAAATGCAAGTTGTTTCGAATGTCAAGCAGTCCAACCAGGATTTCTTTCAGGCAGATATCAAGGCCGGAAATATTTACCGGCTGCTCGCTGATGAGCAGATACCCAGCCAGGATTTTTTGAGGATGCCTGTCATCAAAAAATGAGAAAATTAATGAGGGACTGGGTATTGACAATACCTGATCCAACCTATACAATTAGTAATGGTTTTTTAGGAGTGTGTAAAATGAAAACAACCTGGAATTTGAACGACATTCGCCTGTATGAGAATGAGCCGTTGCATTTTTCTGGACAGATTAATTTAGAAGAGGAATTGCTTAATAAGACTCAGAGAATAATAAGTGCTGAAGACACTCATTATGAAGGATATTTTTTCTTCGATCCTGAGTTAGAAGAGTATCAATTATCTCTTTCTGCCAAAACTGACCTAGTTTTGCCATCAACACGATCGCTAAAACCAGTTAACTATCTTCAAGAGTTTTCTATTTTTGAGATTTATCTGGAAGAAGATAACACTCAGGCTATAGAAATGTATGAAGATAATGAACTCGTCCTTATTTTAGAGACTGACAGTATTGACATTTCTCATGTTTTATTAGAGAATATTGTTTTGTCACTCCCTTCCCGAGTCTTAACCGACCAGGAGAAAAGCGGCGAAGACCTGCCGGAAGGTAAAAGTTGGCAGGTGATGACAGAAAATCAATACGCAGAATCTAAAACAAAATATAAACAGGAGAATTCTCCGTTTAATGAGTTGAAAGCATTGTTTGATGAAGAAGATACTGACGATGCCTAAAACCATATGATTCATTAATAAACCTAGAGGAGGTGTTTCTTGTGGCAGTACCAAAAAGAAGAACATCTAAAACAGTAAAAAATCAGCGACGTACGCATAAAAAATTATCTTCACCATCTATTTCAGCCTGTGCTAACTGTGGTGAAATGAAACGTAATCACTATGTATGCTCAAATTGCGGGCAGTACGACGGTAAAGAAGTAGTTTCAAAATAAAAGATACATCTTAAACCCTTTTGAGATATCAAAGGGTTTTTCTTGTATCTAAATTTTTTGCCGGATAAAAGAAGAGGAGGCAGAGGGATGATGGAAACGCTGAAATTTGCAGTTACTATGCTGATTATTTTTTTACTGCCATTTTTTATTTTCTATTATTTAAATAAGAAAATTAACCGCCTGCTGGCCGACTCAGGGACGAAGATAAAATTCATCGATTTGCTGACAATTTATTTTATGATGGGTATTCATATTTTTACTCATGAAATATTTGATCAATCCCTCTTCCCTTATTTAATCATCGTGTCAGCTCTGCTTGGCATCATCCTTGCCAGCCTTTTCCGCATCAAGAATGAGCGCTTCCCTTTGAGAAAATTTCAAAGAATCTGGTGGCGGCTGGTTGATCTGCTGGCTCTGGGTGCTTATACAATTTTCGGAATCTGGTTTTTTGTCGATTTGATGATAGCTGGCTGAGCATAGAAAAGGAGGTCCTTTCGCGGGCCTTTTTTTTATACCCGGAAAATGGAAAGATGTGGTGAAGTGTGGGGGGATATGGTAGACTATGGGAAGAATGCGGAAATACCAAGAAGGGATCTCATCATGCTATTAGGTGAATACCAACACAACATCGATAGTAAAGGTCGCTTGATTATTCCATCGAAATTTCGTGAAGATTTGGGTGAGCGCTTCATAGTGACACGCGGATTAGACGGGTGTCTTTTTGGTTATCCGATGGAAAGCTGGAGTAGGTTGGAAAGTAAGCTTCGAGAACTTCCTCTGGCTAAAAAAGAAACACGAGCCTTTACCCGTTTTTTTTATTCAGGCGCGACAGAATGTGAATTGGATAAACAAGGAAGAGTGAATATTCCGCAGCACTTGAGAGACTATGCTGACCTGGATAAGGAGTGCTTTGTGATAGGTGTCTCCAGCCGGTTTGAAATCTGGTCTGCTGAAAGATGGAAGGATTTCTCGAGTGACACCAGCAAAGTTTTTGATGATATCGCTGAAGATATGCTTGATTTCGGCTTCTGATGGAGGAGTAGAAAATGAAAGAATTTAAACATGTTACTGTTCTGTTAGAGGAAGCAGTAGAAGGACTGAATATAAAACCTGATGGTATCTATGTCGATGCGACCCTTGGCGGCGCAGGACACAGCCAATTGATTGCTCAACAACTAAAAGGTGAAGGACACCTGTATGCCTTAGACCAGGATGAAACCGCTATCAATAATGCGCGGAAAGTCTTAACGGAAGAACTGGAAGAAGGGCGGGTGACACTCATTCAAGACAACTTCAAAAATTTAAAAAGTGCTCTGAACGCGAGAGGAATCGAGTCGATTGACGGGATTCTTTATGATCTGGGTGTGTCTTCCCCCCAGTTGGATGAAGCTGAGCGCGGATTTTCCTATCAGCACGATGCGCCGCTGGATATGCGGATGGACCGCAATCAGAGTTTGACCGCCTACCACATCGTCAATGAATGGTCCTTCGAAGACCTGGTCCGTATTTTCAGCCGCTACGGCGAAGAAAAATTTTCAAAAAGGATTGCCAGGGTGATCGAGAGAAGGCGTGAAGTCGAGCCGATAGCGACGACTCATGAACTGGTCGATGCTATCAAAGAAGGGATTCCGGCGGCTACCCGCCGGACAGGCGGGCATCCGGCCAAGAGAGTGTTCCAGGCTTTGAGGATTGCAGTTAATGATGAGCTGTCTGCCCTGGAAAGTTCTCTGGAGCAGGCAATTGATATGCTCAACCTGGGCGGGAGAATTTCTGCTATCAGCTTCCATTCCCTGGAAGATCGCATAGTTAAAACCATATTCAAGGAATACAGTTCTCTGCCGGACCTGCCTCCTGGACTGCCGGTTCTTCCTGATCAATTACCCAAAGCAAAACTAAAAATCATTAATCGTAAACCTATAGAAGCTTCAGAAGAAGAGTTAGCTGTCAATAATCGATCGAGAAGCGCTAAATTACGTATTGCTGAATGTCAAGTGAAATAATCCCCCCGAATGTGTAGAAAGGAGAGATAGTGATGGCATCAAACGAACAAGCAGCACGGGAATATCTCAATCAGCCGGCGGCGGGCACGGTCCGCACTGTTCCGAAAAAAAATGCTGCAGTCATTCCTTTACCTCTAAAAGAGAAAAAAGTAAAAGTAAAAACTAAATCTGGCACTGTATCTTGGACGAAAAGTGAAAAATTGTTAGTCACTTTAGTTTCTGCTTTTGTTTTATTCATGTGTGTCTTAACTATTTACAGTTCCAATCAAGTCACCCAGATGAACCGCAGTTTACAGGATGTGAATGTCCAGATCACAGAAACTGAACTGGCGAATGAAAATCTAAAACAAAATGTGCAGGAGTTGTCCCAATATGAGCGGGTACATGAGATTGCACAGAAATACGGTCTGGAATTAAACGATGAGAATGTGAGAAACATCCTGAAATGAAAGCTTCTAAGTTAGCTAAAAACCGTAAAATCGTTACAGCAATTGTACTCTTGCTGACCTTAATCGTTTATATTCTATTTGTTTTTAGATTTGCTTATATCATGATTACCTCCAGCGTAGATGGAGAAAATCTTGATGAAAGAGTTGAAGCGGCTTACACCCAAGCCAGCCATCTGCCGGCTGAAAGAGGAAACATCTTTGACGTCAACGGTGAACCGATAGCGACAAGTTCAACTTCCTATAAAATGATTGCCATCCTGACAGATGAATGGAGCCAGAGCGGGAAGGATTCCAACCATGTAGTCGATCCAAAGCATACTGCCGAGGTCTTATCGAAATATATCGCGCTGGATGAGAAGGAGATTTATGCCCTGCTCAACCAGGAAGATGTCAAGCAGGTGGAATTCGGTGCTGCCGGAAGTGACTTAAGCTACGAAGTGAAAACCAAGATTGAAGAAGAAAATCTGAATGGTATTCATTTCGAAGAAACACCGGCCCGTATCTATCCGAATGGCGTCTTTGCCTCACATTTAGTCGGTCTCGCTCAGTCTGATACTGATGAGGAAGACAGTGACCTTCAGGGAGTTCTCGGTCTCGAAGCTTCTCTACAGGATATTCTTTCCGGCGAAGATGGCGGCATACAATATGAAAAAGATTTTTTCGGATATGCGCTGCCTAACAGTGAGGCGGAAGTTGTAGAAGCCAAAGACGGCATGGATGTCTATTTGACACTGGATAAATCGATTCAAATGTATATGGAGAGTGTCGTCACCAAAGTCAATAAAACCAACCCCTCCGCAGCTATTACAGCTACGCTGATGGATCCGAAAACAGGCCATATCCTGGCTGCGACCCAGCGTCCCACTTTTAACGCAGCTACAAAAGAGAATATTGATGAAACCTGGCAGAATTTCCATGTGGAATACACCTACGAACCGGGCTCCACGATGAAGGTGATGACTTTGGCGGCAGCTATAGACCAGGGCGTCTTTGATCCGGATGAGACCTTCGAATCAGGTTCTTATCATGTGGAAGGCTCGGTGGTCAATGACGTCAAACCGGAAGGCTGGGGGACGATCGATTATATTGAAGGGATAGCAAGGTCCAGTAATGTGGCCTTTGTGAAACTCTTTGAAAAGATGGGCAGTGAGACATGGAGTTCTTACCTGGATGCCTTTCAATTCGGTCAAAAAACCGGTGTCTCTCTCCCGAATGAAAATGCAGGAAGCAACCCTTACTCTACTACCATCCAGCAGGCCAACACCGCTTTCGGCCAGGGAATTACTGTTACACCTATGCAGATGATGCAGGCTTTTTCTGCCCTGGCCAACGGAGGTAAAATGATGCGGCCCCAACTCGTAGAAAAGGTAGTCGATTCCACGAACGGGCAGGAGACACATTATGACAGTGAAGTTGTCGGCCAGCCTATTACTGAGGAAACTGCCCGGCAGACTCTCGATTATCTGACAGAAGCCACCTATGATCCTGATTCGACCACTGGAATTTATCATCTGGAGGGCTATGAACTGGCCTTAAAGACAGGAACTTCAGAGATAGTGGATCCTGATACGGGCCAATATATGACCGGACCTAACCAGAATATCTATTCTGCGGTGGGATTTGCCCCTGCCAAGGACCCCAAATACGTTCTCTATGTGACGGTTCAGCAGCCTGAGCTGAGTGATGAAGCGTCTTATGGGGCTCAGGTGGTAAGTAATATATTTAATCCGATCATGAAATGGACCCTGGATAGAAGTGAAGTCAGCCAGCAGCTGGATGCACCCGCTTCTGAAGAGGAAACGATGCCTCACATGACAGGGTTAAGTGTTGAGGAAGCTCAGCAAATCAGCCGGGACTACAGTAAGGAAGTTTTCACTATCGGCAGCGGAAGCCAGATCGTGCAGCAGTATCCATTAGAGGGTGCCGGTCTATCGAATCAGGAGAATATCATCCTGATGACCAACGGGGCCATGTCTATGCCTAATCTGATTAATGCTTCTAAAACAGATGTATTGAAAGTTTCAGAATTAACCGGAATTCAATTCAATATTGAAGGTTCCGGTTATGTGGAAAGTCAGAGTATCCCGCCCGGTACTTTATTAAAACAAGATATGGATATCACAATAAACTTGTCGGAGAAGAGACAAGCGGAAGAAGAACGAGAGACATAAAGTAGAAAAGGTGATAGGAAAAATGAATTCAGCAGATTTTGTCTGGTCCATATTAATTGTCGTCTTGAGTTTAATTTTGACAATTCTTATGATGCCGACACTTATTAATTATTTTAGAGAAAAACAATTAGGGCAGATCACAAGGGAAGAAGGCCCCTCCTGGCATCATGTCAAAGAAGGAACCCCTACGATGGGGGGTCTGGGTTTTCTCCTGGCTGGGATGATTGCCTATTTTATCGGGATCATTACGACCAACAATTTTACGATGGATGCCTGGATGATTATCATCGTGCTGCTGTTCTTTGCGATGATTGGGTTTCTGGATGATTACCGGATATTGATTCTCAAGCATAATGAAGGACTGACCAGCCGGCAGAAGTTTATCCTGCAGGTGGCCGGCGGAATCATTTTCACTGTCTTCTATCTCATGTCCGGCCAGTCTATCGCGCTGCCGCTGCCTTTTATCGGCAGTGTTTCCAGCTACATTTTATTTATTCTCTTTGCTGTCTTTTGGATCGTCGGCTTTTCCAATGCAGTCAATTTGACCGACGGCCTGGACGGCTTGAGTTCCTCAACAGCAATCATAGCCTTCCTGGCTTTTGCTATCATCGCCCTCAGCCAGGGAAACAGCGCTGTTCTTTACTTTTGTGTGGCCATGGTGGGAGGACTGCTGGGTTTTCTCATGTTCAATAAAAAGCCCGCGCAGATTTTCATGGGTGATGTCGGTTCCTTAGCCTTAGGCGCATCACTTGCTGCAGTCTCTATTTTATTGAAGGCCGAATGGTATTTATTATTGATAGGGCTCCCTTTTGTCGTTGAGACGGCGAGCGTTATCCTCCAGGTAGCTTATTTCAAAAGAACGGGCAAGAGAATCTTTAAGATGTCGCCTATCCATCACCACTTTGAAATGAGCGGCTATAGTGAAGGACAAGTTGTACTCGGCTTTAGTATTTTTGGTATAATTTGTGCAGCTATAGCACTGTTGATATATTTTATTTAGAGCTGAGCATTTTGCTCAGCTTCTCTTATGCTATGAATCAATCGGAAGAGGAATGTACAAATGAAAAATCAAGACTTTATAAAAGATAAAAATATATTTGTTCTGGGCTTAGGGAAGTCCGGACTTTCAGCAGCCGTCCTGTATTCTCAACTGGGGGCGCAGGTTGCTGCCCATGATTCCAAAGATTTGAGTGGAAGCGAAACAGAGGCGCTGCTGCTTGATCATGATGTTGCTGTTTTATCACAAGAGGAAGCAGAGACTCTCATTGAGAGCGGAATAGATTTCCTCGTCAAGAGCCCCGGAATTCCTTATCATCATCCTTTAATCCAAAAGGCAGAGGAACTGGGAAGAAAAATATATACTGATATTGAAATTGCCTATCATCTGTCTGAAGCACCAATCATCGGTATCACAGGGACGAATGGCAAAACCACAGTGACAACTCTGATCGGCGATATGCTGGATCATTCTTCAAAAAAAGCTTATATTTCAGGCAATATCGGCATACCTGTCTCTGAAGTAGTGACTGAATTAACCAGTGATGATTCTTTCATCATGGAACTGTCCAGCTTCCAGCTGTTGGGAACAGAAGATTTCAGGCCCAAAATATCTGTCATCACCAACTTATATACTGCACATCTTGACTACCATGGATCCAGAGAAGAATATATTAAAGCAAAACTGAAATTATTATCTAATCAAACTTCTTCGGATTTCTTCGTCTATAATGCAGACAGTAAAGAGTTAGCAGAATTGGCTAAATTAAGTCCGGCGCGGACTATCCCTTTTTCAGCAACACAAGTCCTCGATTCAGGCTGCTGTATCAAAGCAGAAGGCTTGTATTATGATCAGGAGAAGATTATGGATACAGAGGATATCTTGATGCCCGGCCAGCATAATCTGGAGAATATCTGTGCAGCTGTTGCGGTCGCTAAGCTGCTGGAAGTCGATGATGAGCCGGTCGTGCAGACCTTGACTACCTTTTCAGGCATCAAGCACCGCCTGCAATATGTGGCCGATGTGAAAGAGCGAAAATTCTATAACGATTCCAAGGCAACGAATGTCCTGGCTGCTTCCCAGGCTCTAAAATCTTTCAGCCAGCCCATCCTGTGGATCTGCGGCGGCTTGGACCGTCAAGAAGATTTAAGTCCTTTGCTTCCTCTAGTCGAAGCACATGTTAAAGGGATTCTGGCGGTCGGTGAAAACAGACAGGATTTTATCGCTCTCGGTGAGAAAGCCGGCCTGCCTCTGGTGGAATCTTGTGACAAGCTGGAAGAAGCTGTAGAATTAGCTTTTAACAGGTCGGATGAAGGGGATGTCATTTTACTTTCTCCGGCAAGTGCCAGCTGGGATCAATATGAAAGTTTTGAAATTCGAGGCGATGTCTTTATCGAAGCTGTCGCGGAATTATCAAAGGCACAAAAAAATGAGGAGGTTTAAGTGATGAGAGTCATATTAACGGGCGGTGGAACGGGTGGACATATTTATCCCGCTCTGGCCCTTTACCGTATTTGGAAAGAACGCTGTCCCGAAACTAAATTCCTCTATATAGGAACGGAGAATGGCTTAGAGAGTGCACTGGTTCCACGTCAAAATATCCCCTTTAAGTCTATAGAGATCCAGGGTTTTCACCGCTCTCTCTCTCTCAAAAATATTCAGACCATCTATAAATTCTTAGCCAGTGTTAGAAAATCAAAGCAGCTCATCCGTGAATTCGACCCTGACATCATTTTAGGGACAGGCGGCTTTGTCTGTGGACCCGTCGTCTATTCAGCGACGCAGCTGGGCATACCAAGCATCGTCCATGAACAAAACAGCATCCCGGGTTTAACCAATAAGTTTTTAGCCCGCTATGTCGACCGAATCGCCACATGCTTTGAAGATACGGTCCAGTATTTTCCCAAGCAGAAGGGAAAAGTAATTTTGACCGGAAATCCCCGTGCTCAGGAAGTAGCTTCTTTAGAGAGAGAAGCTGTTCTGGAAGACTACGGCCTCGATTCAGATAAACCCACTGTTTTAATCTTTGGCGGCAGCAGAGGGGCCTATAAAATTAACCAAATGACGGTTGCAGCTTTTGACTTTTTATCCCGCCAGGATTATCAGGTGCTCTTTGCTACGGGTGAAAGCTATTATAAGGAAGAAATAGAAGGAAAAGATCTCCAGCTGAATACGGATACCTTTAAGACGGTGCCTTATATCTCTAATATGCCGGAAGTCTTCACCAACGTGTCGATGGTAGTGGCCAGAAGCGGAGCGACCAGCCTGGCTGAAATTACAGCCCTGGGTCTGCCGTCTATTTTGATTCCCAGCCCGAATGTGACCAATGACCACCAGACGAAAAATGCCAATTCCCTGGCCAAAAGAGGAGCGGCTAAACTGTTGAGCGAGTCAGAGTTGACAGTCAAACAGTTGACCTATGATATCGATACGATGATGTCGAACAGAGAATTACGTCAGGAAATGTCCGCAGCTTCGCTGGAGATGGGAATCCAAAATGCGGGTGATTTACTGATGGATGCGATGCTTGCGATCAGGAAAACATAAACAGGTGAGGAAGTTGAAGAAAAAACAGTCTGCTTATAAGTATGATAAGGGTCTCTCGAATGAAAAGAAAAGCCAGTCAAAAAAGGTGAAATTAAGTGATTATTCCTATATCTTGACAGTAATCTTTTTTATGACACTTATTGCTCTTTCTTATTATTTTATCAGTGACTGGAGTCATATTCAGACGCTGAGTGTATCAGGTAATGAAGAAATACCTGACCAGGAAATTTTAGAAGAAGCTGCCCTTCATCCCGGCGAGTCTCTTTATGAAGTCTTTTTTGTCAAAGATGAAATAGAAAAGGATCTGCAGGAGCGCCTGCCCCAGGTGGAAGCGGCGGACCTGCAGTGGGAAGGCTTGAATAATGTCACTATTCATATTGATGAATTAAAAACCATGGCTTATATTCAGGAAAAAGGAAAATACTTACAGCTGCTGGAAAACGGTGATATCATCGATGATTCCCTGAAGATTACACAAGGCGGCCATTTGGTCCTCATCAAGTTTGAAGAAGACGGCCTGAAGAAGATCATAGAAGAATTGAAAAAAATCGATCCGCCTATCCGGGACTCCATCTCAGAAATCGTTTATACGCCGAGTGAGATCAATGATAAAAAGATCACCATTTATATGAATGACGGCAACCAGGTGATCGGTCTGTACGATAATATTTCCAAGCGGTTAAATTATTATCCGACCATGGTGGAATCTGTCGAAGGTGAGCTGGGAGTCTTTAACCTGGAGACAGGAGCTTATTTCAGACCTTTTTCAAGTGAGTATAAGATGCAGAAAATTCCAGATACGGAAGATGAAGAGGGCGGGGAATCCGACGAGAGTGAAGCGGCAGATGAAGCAGAAATGGATGCTGAATCCGAGCCGGCCGGACCGCCTGTGGAATCCAGTCAGTAAAAAATTATTAAGAAATTGAAATTTAATATATAAATAATGAATCAATATGGTATTTTACTTATTTTTTTATGTTAATATTAATACTATATATGATTAATGTAACCTACATATCTTCAAACTTAATCGGAGGTTTCCATGAGCACATACAAACGTATTTTAACCAGCTTAGATATTGGAACCACATCCATCAAAGTAATTATTGCAGAAATAATTAATAATGAAATTAATGTAATAGGTGTGAGTACTCAAGAATCTAGAGGAATAAAAAAAGGTGTGATTGTCGATATAGATAAGACAGTGACATCTATTATTATTGCAATCCAAGAAGCGGAGCAAAAAGCCAATGTGGCTGTTGACGAGGTAATCGTCGGTCTGCCGGCTTACAGTCTGGACATTCAATCCACACGCGGGGTTGTTAAGACAGAAAGCGCTGATACCGAAATTACTAATCGTGATATAGAAAGTGTCGTTTCTCAAGCGATGATTCAGGCCGTGGGTCAAGAGAAAGAAATGATCGGCTTAAACATTCATCAGTTTATCGTTGATGGGTTCGATGATATCTCGGATCCCAGAGGGATGGTTGGTGTTCGACTAGAAATAGAGGCTGACGTGTTGTCGATACCAAAAACCATCTTTCATAGTATCAAGAAATGCGTGAGTATGGCCAATTTACGTATATCTGATATCGTTATTCAGCCGGACGCATTGGCTGCAATCAGTCTGAATCATGACCAGAAAAGACAGGGAGCCATTCTTTTGGATATGGGCGGCGGGCAGACGACTGCTGCAGTCTATAAAGATAATCGACTGATTTACTCTTTCGTCGATCCAGAGGGTGGAGAATATGTTTCCAGAGATATCTCTGTCGTATTAAATACCACCATCGATGAGGCTGAGCAGCTTAAGATTAAATATGGCTATGCTCATCCCGGTGAAGCGGACCCAAACAATAGGATTCCTGTCAATGTCTTATCTCAAAAAGGTGAGCAGTCCATATCGGAGGACTATTTAGCTGAAATTATTCAAGCCCGTCTGCTTCAAATTTTGTCTACCATCGAAAATAATCTGTCAGAAAAACAGTTGTTAGATGCTTCTCATAATCTAATTGTCACGGGTGGGAATGCTTCTATACCGGGAACACGCGACTTGTTATCTGAGGTTTTTTCAAAAAATATCGATCTTTTTGTTCCCCAGCAGATGGGAATTCGATATCCCACTTTTTCAACAGCTGTAGGTTTGATACAATATGTGAAGAATCAATCAGATGTGCAGCGTATGGTGAATATGTATGTTAATGATCTAGAAGGATATTATCAAGAAGAAAAAGAGGTCCAAGAAGAAAAAGTAAAACCATTGACTACCTTTCAATCTATTCAAAGTCCAAAACCAGAAACAAATCAGCAGGGGACGATAGAAAAAACAACAACCAAGAAAGCACAGCCTGAAGAGTCTACATGGGATAAAATTAAGAACATGATTAATTCATTCTTTGATTAAATCATTGCTAATAGAACGATTAGGAGGAATTTATAGTGGAATTTTCGTATGATACTGATGTAAATCAAAATGCAGTAATAAAAGTTATTGGTGTTGGGGGTGCCGGAGGGAACGCTGTCAACCGCATGATTGCTGAAGGCGTTAAAGGTGTAGAATTCATCGCAGCCAACACGGACATCCAGGCTTTAGAAAAAACTGGTGCCGAAGTAAAAATTCAAATAGGTGAGAAAATTGCACGTGGTCTTGGAGCAGGTTCCAACCCTGAAGTTGGTGAAAAAGCTGCCGAAGAAAGCGAAGACCAGATCCGTGAAGCTTTAGAAGGTGCAGATATGATCTTTATCACTGCAGGAATGGGTGGTGGAACAGGTACAGGTGCTGCTCCGGTGGTTGCCCGTATCGCCCGCGAATTAGAAGCATTGACTGTCGGAGTTGTCACACGACCATTCTCATTCGAAGGACCAAAACGTTCACGTTTTGCTGCTGAAGGTATTGAAGCGATGAAAGAGCATGTAGATACCTTGGTTATCATCTCCAACAACCGTCTATTAGAAGTAGTAGATAAGAAAACACCGATGATCGAAGCATTTAGAGAAGCAGATAACGTTCTGCGCCAGGGTGTGCAGGGGATTTCCGACCTGATCACTTCTCCGGGTTACATCAACTTAGACTTTGCCGATGTGCAGACCGTGATGCAGAATCAGGGAACAGCTTTGATGGGAATCGGTAGTGCCAGTGGTGAGAACCGGACAACTGAAGCGACAAAGAAAGCGATTTCTTCGCCGATGCTGGAGGTTTCAATTGATGGTGCTGAAAATGTTCTGTTGAATATTACAGGCGGAGAAGACTTATCCTTATTTGAAGCCCAGGATGCTTCTGAAATTGTCATGGAAGCAGCAACCGGAGATGTGAACATTATCCTCGGAACATCTATCAATATGGAGCTGGAAGATGAAGTGGTGGTTACAGTCATCGCGACAGGTATTGACCAAGGAAAATCACGTCCGGCTGCACCTGCCCGTGAAGAAAGAGAACCTTCACCGGCTGAACCGACTCGTCGCCCGGCAAGCAGCCCGCAGTCATCGAACCTGAGATTAAATGATGACCCATTTGCAGACTGGGATGAGCGCCGCAGCAACAGAGAGCGTGATGAGCAGGCCGGCCGCAGAAGTCAGGATGCTCCCAGCCGATCAAGAAATGAACGTGATGACTTGTTCAACCCTAACGCTTCAAACTCTGATGATGAATTAGATACACCACCATTCTTCAGAAGAAATAACCGTAACTAATTTATAGCAAAGGACTGAAGCCGTTGAGCATTAAAGACCGTATTAATGATTTTTTTTCACTGGATGATGACACAGAAGAGTATTACGAAGACGTTTACGAACCTCATGTTCCAGAAAAAACTGAATACCAAGAAGAGTACATTGCAGATCATTCTAAAAAAGTAGTAGCTCTTAACCAGCAGAATAACCGCGCGGATATCAAGGTGATCGAACCGCGCGTCTATGCTGATGCCACAAAAATTGCCGATTTACTTTTAGCCGGCGTTATTGTGGTTGCTAATTTTGAAAAAGCTGAAGATGAGCAGGCCCAAAAGATGATTGATTTTATAGGCGGGACCATCTATGCTATCCGTGGAGACATGGAGAAGATTGGTGAAGGAATGTTTATATGTGCGCCACCAAATATTGGTCTGGAAGGATTAGCAGAGTCTTTTTCTGAAGTAAGACGTTAGAATTGAGGCATTTTAATTATGATTCAACTGTTATACATGTTATATAATATAATCATGCAGCTGATCCGCATCTACGAGATTGCACTGCTGGTTTACTTTTTCATGTCCTGGATACCCAATGCCAGAGGATCATCTTTATGGAATTTTTTAGCCAGAATATGTGAGCCTTATGTTGGGTTTTTCAGACGCTTCCTTCCTCCTATAGGGGGCATCAGTTTTGCCGGTATACTGGCGATCCTGACCTTAGGCTTGATAAGAATGGGACTCGCCGCTATTTTTAGTTTCTTGATTAATCTTCTTTAATGGTATAAGAGAAAGAGTGAAAGATGTGACCGGTGGAACTATATATCAACATTTTAGAAAGAATGAACAGTCATTCATAGATTCTATCTTTGACTGGATCTATAGGGTGGAGGATTATTATACACCGTATCTGACTAACTTTTTGGATCCGCGGCAGCAATATATCCTCCGCTCTATCATAGGGAATCGGGAGAATATTAAACTTGAATTTTATGGGGGGTATGATGACGCGGAAAGAAAGAGAGCGTTAATCAGCCCTCTTTATTTGAAAAGCAGCCCGGCAGATTTTGAAATCCAGTTATTTGAAATAGATTATCCCAGTGATTTTTTGAAAATAAGCCACGGGCAGGTCCTTGGGTCCAGTCTAGCTTTAGGGATAGACCGTGAAAAGTTTGGCGATATCATTACCGATGGTGAAAGGTGGCAGTTTTTCGTCGATGAGCAGCTGACTGAATTTATCAGGCTGGAGTTCACAAGAATCGGCCGGCACAGCATCCTTGTAGAGCCTCTTGATTTAGAAGGAGCAATAGATGTCAAAGAAAAATATGAAGAAAAAACGGTCAGCGTTTCTTCATACAGAATTGATGCAGTCATTTCGAGTGCCTTCAACCTTTCCAGAGCTAAAGTTAAAGAGTTGATTCAAGCTGACAAAGTGAAATTAAACTGGAATCTTATCGATCAACCCTCTCTTGAAATCGATCTTTATGATGTTGTTTCAGTCCGCGGCCTCGGCCGGGTGATGATTAATGAAAGAATTGGGCAGTCGAGAAAAAATAATGAGATTATCGATTTAAAAATACTCAACAGAAACCAATAAAATGTCAATGTCGGCTTGTGTATTAAAAAGAAATTAACTATACTAGAAGAGTAAATTATTGGAGGTGCCGATATGTTAACTTCAATTGAAATTAGAAATCAGCAATTTGATGGTAAGATGCGCGGCTATAATAAAGAGCAGGTTGATACCTTCTTGAAAGATGTAGCACAGAGTGTAGAAGCTTTAACGAAAGAAAATAAAGAATTAAAAGAAGAATTGGACTGGGCATTAAAACGACTGGATAACTATGAAGAAATGCAGGAATCCTTAAACAAGTCTATCTTGGTTGCACAAGATGCGGCGGACCAGCTGAAATCCAATTCGGTCAAAGAAGCTAATGTCATCGTAACTGATGCGCAGAATCAGGCAGATATGATGATCAGAGAAGCGGTTTCTGAAGTTAATAGCATTAATCATGAGATGCGGGAATTGAAAAAACGCAGCCGTGCATTTAAACAAAAACTTCAAATTATGGTTGAATCTCAACTAGAGTTAATCAAAAGCCAGCAATGGGATGAAGTGTTGAAGGACTCTCAATATGAATTCAATGAGTATAGAGAAATAGCTGAGAAGACTCAAGGAGAGCCTGTTCAATCAGAAAATGATCGACAAGAAGAGCAGGATGGAGACACTTCCGGCAGCTTTGAATATATTTCTGATCCGCATGCCTCACAGTTATCTTTTGATGAGGAAGACAGTGACGGACCGGCAATTGACTTACCTGAACCTGAATATAATTAAATTGATGATTGGAACACGAAAAAGAAATTCTTTTTCAAGCGAGTTAGCGGCGGTGGGAGGCTAATAAAAGTTCATTCTTTTTTATCATCCATGAATGGAAGTTTGAATGGAGTAAAATTTTCCCGTCTGGCAGCGTTATTGCCGAGAGAAGAGAAAGGCAGACTTTCTTAAATTGGGTGGTACCACGATGACTTCGTCCCTTGCTGGATGGAGTTTTTTTATTTTAAATGACAGCTAGTGAATCAGGAGGAATGTAAAAATGGAAATGAAAGATACTCTTTTAATCGGCCGCACAGAATTCCCTATGCGTGCCAATTTACCGAATAAAGAATTAGAAAGACAAAAAGAATGGGAAGAGCAGGAAGTTTATGAGAGACGCCTGAAACAAAATAAAGACAATGAAAGCTTTGTTCTGCATGATGGTCCTCCTTTCGCCAATGGAAATATCCATATTGGTCATGCTTTAAATAAGATCTCAAAAGATATCATCAACCGCTATAAATCGATGCAGGGCTACTATGCCAACTTTGTACCCGGCTGGGATACGCATGGTCTGCCGATTGAACAGAAATTGAAGGAAAAAGGGGTAGACCGTAAATCGATCTCGATGTCGGAATACCGTCAAATGTGTTCGGACTATGCCTGGACTCAGATCAATACTCAGAGAGAAGACTTTAAGAGACTGGGTGTGGCGGGAGACTGGAAAAACCCTTATGTTACTCTTCAGAAAGATTATGAAGCGGCTCAGATCCGTGTCTTTGGCAAGATGGCAGAGAAGGGACTCATCTATCGTGGAAAGAAACCTGTTTATTGGTCTCCATCCAGTGAGTCAGCTCTCGCTGAAGCAGAAATTGAATATGAGGATGTACGCGGCCCATCAATCTATGTCAGTTTTGAAGTAAAAGACGGCAAAGGACTTATCGACAGCGGCAGCCAGTTCATCATCTGGACGACGACTCCTTGGACGATCCCATCCAACCTGGCGATTGCGGTTAATCCTCATTATCACTATGCTCTGGTCCAGACTGCTGATAAAAAATATGTCGTAGCGGCGGATTTAGTAGATAAAATGGCCCAGCTGTTCGGCTGGGAAGATGTTACGGTTGAAAAAGAGATTTTAGGTTCGGAATTGGAATACATGACCGCTCAGCATCCATTTTATGACCGTGAAAGTCTCTTGGTGACAGGAGATCATGTTTCTTTAGAAGAAGGAACAGGATTAGTTCATACAGCGCCCGGACATGGGGATGATGACTACATTTTAGGTGTGAAATATGATTTAGATATCTTAGCTCCAATTGATGACTCAGGGCATTTCACAGAAGAAGCGCCCGGTTTCGAAGGAGTCTTCTATGATGATGCCAACCGCATGGTCACAGATAAATTGAAAGACAAAGACCAGCTGATCCATATGGAATTTATTACTCACTCCTACCCGCATGACTGGCGGACAAAGAAACCGATCATTTTCAGAGCAACACCTCAATGGTTTGCTTCTATCGAAAAGATCCGTCCAGAATTACTGAGTGAGATCGATGCGGTAGAATGGCTTCTGCCATCCGGCCGTCAGCGTATGTACAATATGGTAGAAGGCCGGGGCGACTGGGTAATCTCTCGTCAGCGTGCTTGGGGCGTTCCGCTTCCTGTCTTCTATGCAGAAAACGGCGAGCCGATTTTAAGCGCCGAGACGACCAGCCATGTTGCTGATATCTTTGCTGAACATGGATCGAATGTCTGGTATGAGTGGGAGGCGAAGGACCTGCTGCCGGAAGGTTATACGCATCCGGGCAGTCCAAATAGTGAATTTACTAAAGAAACAGACATCATGGATGTCTGGTTTGACTCCGGTTCATCCCATGAAGCTGTTTTACGGGGCCGGGAAGATCTGAAATTCCCAGCGGATATGTACCTGGAAGGATCTGACCAGTACCGCGGATTCTTTAACTCTTCTCTGACGACCTCGGTTGCCATCAACGGTGTGGCGCCTTACCGCTCTGTTCTCTCCCAAGGTTTCGTACTGGATGGAGAAGGCAGAAAGATGAGTAAATCTGTCGGAAATGTCATCGCCCCTAAAGATGTCATCCGCCAGATGGGTGCAGATATCATCCGTCTCTGGGTATCATCGGTCGACTACACGGCTGATGTCCGTGTCAGCATGGATATCTTGAAGCAGGTGTCGGAAACTTACCGTAAAATCAGAAACACCCTGCGTTTCTTGATCGCTAATACAAGTGATTTTAATCCGGCGGAAGATACGGTCGCTTATGATGATCTAGAGAGTCTGGACCAGTATATGGCCAGCCGATTGAACCAGGTGAGCAAGAATGTGATCGAGGCTTATGAAAACTATCACTTCCAGGGGGTTTACCGTGAAATCAATAATTTCTGTATCACAGATTTGTCGAACTTCTATCTGGATATTGCCAAAGACCTGGTCTACATCGAAGCAGCAGACAGCAAGGCCCGCCGCTCGATGCAGACAGTGATGTATCAGACACTCGTCTTCTTAACGAAACTCTTGACACCGATCCTTCCTCATACAACAGAAGAAATTTGGAAATACGTCGATGAAGAAGAAGACTACGTTCAATTAGCCAATATGCCTGAAATCACAGAGTTTGAAGATAAAGAAGAAATCTTGAATCGATGGTCCCGCTTCATGGATGTCCGCGATGATGTCCTGAAAGCTCTGGAAAAAGCCCGTGACGCAGGATTAATCGGTAAATCTTTTGAATCAGAAGTCACTCTTTATGTCAGCCCTGAAGTAAAAGAGCTGCTGGATTCATTGAATACCAATCTGCAGCAGGTCCTAATCGTCTCTCAATTAAATGTTGAAGGTGAGGAGCAGGCACCGGAAGAAGCCCTGAAATTCGATCAGGTATCTGTCTTAGTAGAGAAAAAATCAGGAGAAGTGTGTGAGCGCTGCTGGATTACGAGTGACCAGGTAGGAACGATTGAAGAAGCACCTGGTCTATGTGAAAAATGCTACGGTATCGTCAAAGAACATTATCCAGAAGCTTTAGAAAACTAAAATTAAAACATCCCTCAATGCAGAACTATTTATTTGAGGGATGTTTTGCTGTAGAAAGAGCTAATGAAATCTTAAAAATAAAGAGATAAAATAGACTGGTGCGAGAAAATCTAAATACAGCCATATGTATAACTTTTAGATATAATGAAGAGGAAGAGGTGGTAATATGGAATTAGAAGAAAAAACATTAAAGACGCATGTAATCCATGAAGGAGTAGTCACAGACTACCTGATCAAAGAAGTTGAATTACCCAACGGAAAAAAAGCCACACGTGAAATCGTCCTGCATGCACCGGCAGCTGCTGTCCTGGCTGTCACTGAAGAAGGAAAAGCACTTTTCGTTAAACAATATCGAAAAGCAATCGAACAGGCCATTTATGAAATACCGGCCGGGCTTGTGGATGAGGGAGAAGACCCGCTGCTTGCTGCTCAAAGAGAACTGGGCGAAGAAACAGGCTATCAGGCTGAGGAATGGGATACCATCGCAGAATTTTATACTTCGGTCGGTTTTTGCAATGAGTATCTCTATGTTTATGAAGCCAAAGGTCTCTCTAAATTAGAAGAAGCCCTCGCATTAGACGAAGATGAGTTTCTGGAAGTTGTAGAGTTGACCTATGAGGAAGCCATGGAAAAGTATCGGTCGGGCCAGATGCCGGATTCAAAGACTGTTGTGGGGCTCATGCATTGGAAAAGTAAATTGAAGTAGGTGGAGCTATGTCAGTAAACAAACCTAAATCTTCAAAAGATCAAAGTCTGAGTGAGAAGATAAAAGAAAGATACAAAAAAATTAAAAAAGACCGTGAATTGATGAAGCGCCGCAGAGACAGACAAAAAGCTGAAAAGAAATACGAAGAGAAATTGAATAAAACTGGCCGGACAACGAAGTCCCGAAAGAAACAGCATGATGCCCATCACAGATGGGGGAAACGCCTGATCATTGTCAATATCATCGTCTTCGTCTTGCTGATTGTGGCTGTCTGGATGGTTTTCTTCGTTTAAGAGTGAGGAGCAGATGATGAGAAAATTAGGAATTATAGCAGCGATGGAAGAAGAATTAGAGATCATAAAAAATGCACTGGAAGATCAGACGCAGGTCGATGCTGCGCATATGTCTTTTTACACCGGGACGGTCCATGAGCAAGACCTGGTCATCGTGCAGTCCGGTATAGGAAAAGTCAACGCCGCGATGGCGGCAGTCATCTTGGTGGAAAAATTCGGGGTGGATGCCATCATCAATACAGGCTCAGCGGGCGCACTGGCGGCTGAATTGGAGCAGGGAGATTTGGTAATCTCTCAACAGCTGGCTTATCATGATGTCGATGCGACAGCTTTCGGTTACGCAGTCGGCCAGGTACCCCAGATGCCACTTTATTATAAGAGTGATGCTGGCTTGAATGAAAAAATAGAAGAGGCGGCGCATCAGGCGGACTGGAAGGTGATCTTTGGCGACATCCTCACCAGTGATTCTTTTATCGCTGATTCACAGGCTCTTGAAAAAATAAAAGATGACTTTCCAGAAGCCTTGGTGACCGAGATGGAAGGGGCAGCGATAGCTCAAGTTGCCTTCCAATACGGGCTGCCCTTTACCGTCGTCCGGGCTGTTTCCGACAGTGCAGACGGTCAGGCCGCACAAAGTTTTGACGAATTCATTACGGAAGCAGGTAAAAAATCCGCCGATATGGTCCTCAAATACATTGCCCAAG
>CAYTHW010000011.1:0-3490 GCA_964437675.1 uncultured Atopococcus sp.
CTTCCTCAACCCATGAATGACATTTTATCGTCTTGTTCAAATAAATGAATATCTACATTTTCAACTTCTTTCAACAAGGTTTGGGTAGCTTCGAAGCCTACATGTGATGTTCCAACGATTATAACTTTCATTTAGTTTACCTCCATAAAATCATAATTTAGAATAGTTCTATTGTAGTTTAGCAAACTAATAAATATAGTCAATTTATTAGTTTCATGAATCACAGGTTCCGCGGAGGCAGCGAGTAAGAGAGAAGAAGCCGGTTTGGGAAATAATAAGTTGTATTATTTGCAAAGCCGGAAGATGAACCTGTATCATAAACTTATAGTAAATAAGTATCTAAAAGGAGGAAAAGAAAATGGGAATTATTATGGCTATTATTGTTGGTGGAATTATCGGATGGCTGGTTCAAGTTATCATGAATAAAGACGTTCCTGGAGGTATCATTGGTAATATTATTTTAGGTATTTTGGGATCAGTCTTAGGTGGCTGGTTATTAGGAGATTTAGGACCTGAAGTTGCTGGTATTGCAATTATCCCTGCTATACTGGGGGCGATCCTCCTGACCTTACTCTACAGTTTTATCGCCGGCAGAAGATAAGTATAGAGCACAAACTAAAACACCATCCATTTTGTTAGTAAAATGGATGGTGTTTTTTTGCTGTGTAAAGGAAATTCAGAGGAGATTCATTCTAATCTTGTTCAAATTGAGGAAAATAGATACAATGTATAAGTGAATATACACACAGAGTTATTAATAATTCTGTTTAGAATAAAAAGGGGAAGGGCGAAACTTGAATGAAAAGAATTCTAATCGTTGATGACGAGCAATCTATTATTACCTTACTGACCTTTAATCTGGAAAAAGAAGGTTATCAGGTAGACACAGCAATGGATGGGGAATCAGCCTTTGAAATGGCCTTGAATGGAAATTATGATTTCATCATTCTGGACCTGATGTTACCTGGTAAAAGTGGAATGGATGTTTGCCGCGATTTAAGAAAAGAACGAGTAGAAACACCGATTCTAATGTTAACTGCCAAAGATGATGAATTTGATAAAGTTGTAGGACTGGAATTGGGTGCGGATGATTATATGACGAAACCTTTCAGCCCAAGAGAACTGGTTGCCCGTATGAATGCTGTCTTCCGACGAAGCGGTATAGATGAAGCAAAGAAAAATAATGAAGAAGATGCCGATGAAAATTCTGTCATAAAAGTGGGGGAAATCTCAATCTTTCCGAGTAATTATGAAGTCTATAAAGGCGATCAGCTGATAGACTTAACACCCAAAGAATTTGAGCTCTTACATTTCATGGCTGGTCAAAAAAATAGAATTCTTAATAGAGACCAATTATTAAATTCGATTTGGAATTATGATTACACAGGTGGCACTCGAATTGTTGATGTCCACATCAGCCATTTAAGAGAGAAGCTGGAGGACAACAGTAAAAAGCCTAAATATATTCAGACCATCAGAGGATTTGGATACAGTCTAAAAGAACCAGAGGAATAACGGATGGATAGATTTTATAGGAGAATAATAGTTTCATTTTTATTTATTATTGCTTCTTTAAGCGTTCTCATTGGAAGGCTGGTCGATACACAATATGCGGTGGCTAATGCTGAAAAACAGCTGCAGGAATTAGAAAGTCAGACGCAGCTGATAGAAAGCCAGCTGGAAAGCCGCGGAGTTACTGACACCATGGATCTGATAGAGTTGATCAGACCGATTGCCCAGTCGATTTCACCGAGGGTCACACTATTTGACAGTCAGGGACAACTGGTCTATGACTCGATGGAAACAGAAAACTTTCCGGCTACCTCCCAGGAGATCAGTCTCTTAGAAGAAGATAAACTCATAGAGAATAGAATGACTACAGATGGCGGCGAGTCCTCAGTTTTTTATGTCACTACCGCCATATCAAATGACGAAAATGAAAGAATCGCTTTATTAAGGCTGGCAGATGACGAGAATGAGCCCGCTATTTCTACCGGCTTTATCCAGACCTACTTTTTTGTCTTCATGCTGCTGTCCTTAGCGGTTCTCTTTTTATTCTTTAGATATTGGACCAAACGCTTGGTCAAGCCGATTGATGATATTAAGGAAGTTACCGCGAAGATCACAAATCAAGATTATACCCGCCGCTACCGCGGCAATAATTTTAGAGAGATAGATGAACTGGGCTATTCGATCAATAAATTAGCCTCTAAATTGGAATTTCAAGTGCAGGAATTAGAAAACAGGAATGAGCAGTTAAACAAACTGATCGAGAACTTAAATATCGGAATCATGCTGCTGGATGAATCGCGCTTAATCAAAATGGTCAATCCTGCCATGTCAGAAATTCTGGAGATCAACATGTCTGATAATATCGGCCGGCCTTATATTCATTTCATCAGTAATCCCTGGATCATTGAATTGATAGAGACGACTTATGAAACAGGGAAGGCCCAGTCTGAAGAATTTAATTTAGTTAATAGTGAAGAATATATACTCGATGCTACGATTATTCCCGTGAACTTAGCTTCGGAAGCGGAACATGGACTTATCGTCCTGTTTTATGATATTACTGAAATCCGCCGCTTGGAAAAAGTGCGGACGGATTTTGTAGCCAATGCCTCTCATGAGTTAAGAACACCCGTGACAGCACTTAAGGGCTTTACAGAAACATTATTGGATGGAGCTCTTGAAGACAGAGCTACGCTTATTCACTTTTTAGAAATTATGCATGAGGAGAGTGAACGATTAGATTCCATCGTGGGTGACATTTTACAGCTTTCCCGCTTAGAACAAAGAGCTGACCGGATGAACCCGGAACCTGTTAATGTTAAGGAAGTAGTCCGATCTGTTTATCATATCCTCGACCAGAAAGCCGAGAATAAACATATCGATCTTCGTTTGGATGTGATAGATGACCTGACCATCTGCTATGATCATGATACTTTGAAGCAGATCTTATTAAATTTAATCGGCAATGCTATTTTATACAACCACGAATACGGCTATGTAGAAGTAAGTATCGCCCAGGTGAATCAGGAGGCTCAAATATGCATTAAAGATAACGGGATAGGCATAAAGGATCACGAGCAGAAGAGGATATTTGAACGTTTTTACAGGGTTGATAAAGCGAGAAGCAGGAATTCCGGCGGGACGGGTCTAGGTCTTTCTATCGTGAGACATATGATTGAAAACACAGGTGGAAATATCACACTGGAGAGTCAGTTAAATAGAGGCTCGACTTTCTGCGTCTATCTTCCAATCGATAAAAAAACCTCAATGTAAAGAAATACCAAGGAGAATTTACAATAATTTACAAAAACTTTACACTAATATAGTTTAAAAATATTATTATTTCGTTACAATTAGCTGTGAGGGCAGATAGTGTCCCAAAAAAACAAAAAAGAGGGATGTAAATGATTAATTGGACTAGAACAGGTAAGTGGTTAACTACTGTTGCAGCTGCATTAACTTTAGCAGCATGTGGAAA
>CAYTHW010000011.1:3590-31317 GCA_964437675.1 uncultured Atopococcus sp.
CAGGTAAGTGGTTAACTACTGTTGCAGCTGCATTAACTTTAGCAGCATGTGGAAATGGTGGAAGTGAGGAAGACACATCTACTACTGATTCGGAAGCTTCTGGAGATTTTGATACCAGCCAGTCTATTTCAGTAATATCTCGTGAAGAAGGTTCAGGAACACGCGATGCATTTATTGAAATTACAGGAGTTTTAGACGAAGAAGCTGAAATCGACAATACAACAGCTGAAGCAGGAATTCAAAACTCTACTGGTGCAGTCTTGTCAACAGTTGCTGGAGATCCAACAGCTATTGGTTATGTTTCCACAGGATCTTTAGATGATTCGGTAAAAACTGTAAATGTTGACGGTTTTGAGCCGACTAAAGAAAATATTCAAGCTGAAGAATATCCTATCTACCGTCCATTTAACATAGCATACGGGGAAGAATTGTCAGCAGAAGCACAGGACTTCTGGAACTTTATCTTCTCACCGGAAGCACAAGAGATTGTTGAAGCAGAAGGATATATCGCTGTTTCTGAAGATCAGCAGGAAGAATATACAATGGATGAATCAGCTTCAGGAGATGTTACTGTTTCAGGTTCTACATCTGTTGAGCCGGCAATGCAGGCAATTGCTGATGCATACCATGAGCAAAACCCTAACGTTACAGTTAACATTCAATCAAATGGATCTGGAGCAGGTATGGAAGACTCTATGTCAGGAGCAAATGACATCGGAATGGCTTCTCGTGCTTTAGATGACGAAGAGTCTGCAGCTTTAACTTCTGAAGCAATGGCATTGGATGGAATTGCTATCATCGCTCACACAGACAACCCTATCGAGGACTTAACATTAGACCAAGTTCAACAAATCTTTACAGGCGAAATTACTACATGGGACGAAGTATCTGCATAATTAATATTTAAAAGGTATAAATAATAAGGGGAGATCCTATCCCCTTTTTTATTGTTTTCTAAGCTGTTTATACAGGGGAGTGAAAAATTTGAATCAAAATACAAGCGAAAGTGTCTGGAGAGGAGTATTTCTGCTATCCGCTCTAGTATCCGTTGTTTCTTTAATTTTAATTATTGTCTTTATTTTTGCCAATGGGCTGCCATTCATGATTGATTATGGAATTGGCGATTTTTTATTTGGCCAGAAATGGGCGCCGTCACCTAACTGGACCCCTCAAGACCCTAAGGGTGCTTTTGGTGTCTTACCGATGATCTTAGGATCATTTTATACAACTATTGGCGCGATGGTCTTAGGTGCTCCAGTTGGTATTTTAACTGCTATTTATTTATCTTATTTCTGCCCGGAATGGCTTTATAAGATTTTACGTCCGGGAATTAACCTCATGGCAGGGATTCCATCCGTAGTTTTTGGATTCTTTGGTTTACAAATTATTGTGCCATTGATCCGCGATTCTTTACCAAGTAATGGATTGAGTATGCTTGCGGCTATGATCGTCCTGGCTATTATGATTTTACCCACCATCATCAGTATTTCAGAAACTTCCCTGAGAGCTGTACCTTCAGTCTTTTATAATGGTGGAATTGCCTTAGGAGCCACTCATGAACGCTCAGTTTTTACGATAGTTGTTCCTGCAGCCCGCTCGGGTATTATCTCTTCTGCTGTTTTAGGTATGGGTAGAGCGATTGGTGAAACGATGGCTGTTCAGTTAGTTATTGGTAACCAGGCGAGAATTTCCTTTAATATTCTCGATGGTATCCGGACATTGACGACCAATATCATTCTGGAGATGGGTTATGCTTCGGGTACACACCGTACAGCGCTGATTTCAACGGCTGTAGTCTTGTTCTTCTTTATTATCTTAATTAATGCTGTCTTCTTGATTTTAAAAAACAGAGGTGAGACTTACTAATGAAAAAAGAATCACATTCAGGATCAACCACCAGTTTAATTGTTCGGTGGATGGTTTATCTCGCGACATTTTTAACTTTTGGCTCCCTCTTATATATCATATTTTTTATCTTGGTAAGAGGTATTCCCTATATTTCTCCGGAAATATTTTCATGGCAGTTTAATTCATCCAACCAGTCTCTGATGCCATCTCTCATAACTACTATCGTTCTAGTAGGTTTGACTTTGTTAGTCGCTACTCCAATCGGTGTCTTTACAGGAGTATATCTGGTAGAATATGCAGATCGAACAAGCAAAATTACTCAAACTATTTCAATGGCTACGGATACCTTACAAGCCGTGCCTTCGATCGTTTATGGTCTGTTCGGGATGTTGTTTTTCCGTAATACGCTGGGATTCGGCTATTCACTCCTCTCAGGTGTGCTGACAGTCACCATCATGGTATTACCCTTGATTATCCGTTCGACAGAAGAAGCTATGATATCAGTGGACAGATCCTTACGTGAAGCCAGCTTTGGTTTAGGTGCCGGAAAACTCCGAACTATATTCCAAGTTGTGCTGCCGGTTGCTATGCCGGGAATCATCTCAGGGGTTATTTTAGCCTCCGGACGTGTCATCGGTGAGACGGCTGCCTTGATCTTTACTCTGGGAACTGCCCCTAATATGGCGACAGGATTATTCCAGACAGGTAGAACGATGGCCGTGCATATGTATGTCTTAACGAATGAAGGGCGCCATGTAGATAAAGCTTTTGCTACAGCAGTGGTGCTTATCTTATTTGTTATTTTAGTTAACGCACTGGCTAACTGGATTTCTGATAAAATCTTACAGACAGGAGCAAAATAAAAAATGTCTAATACATTAAAAGAAAGTACAACTCAAAACAATGGAGGAAGTGGAGAAAGAATGGAAGACGCATCAACCAATAGAGCCTTAAAATCAGGTATTACAGTTAAGGAAAACAAGATGAAAATGACCATTCCGACGAAAAACCGCCCAATGGAAGAAACGGAAGAAAAAAACATTAAATTTAATATACAAGATGTCGATTTATATTATGGAGATTTCCAAGCCTTGTATAATAACAATTTACAAATCCATGAAAAAGAAGTTACAGCCTTTATCGGCCCTTCCGGTTCAGGTAAGTCCACACTGTTAAAAACTCTGAACCGCATGAATGATTTGGTAGAATCCTGCCGTGTAGAAGGTCTGGTTGAATTAGACGGTGAAGATATTTATTCAGATAGATATAATGTGAATGAGTTACGTAAAAATGTTGGAATGGTCTTCCAGCAGCCCAACCCTTTTCCGAAGTCTATCTATGACAATATTGCCTATGGGCCAAGAACGCACGGCATCAAAGACTCTGAAGAATTAGATCATATTGTCGAAGACAGTTTGAAGAAAGCTGCGATCTGGGATGAAGTAAAAGATTACTTAGATCGTAATGCTTTATCTATCTCCGGCGGGCAGCAGCAACGGGTTTGTATTGCACGTGCCTTAGCAGTAGAACCACAAGTGTTACTTATGGATGAACCTACCTCAGCTCTTGACCCCGTTTCTACTTCTAAGATTGAAGACTTAGTAGAAGAGTTGAAAGAAGACTATACAATCGTCATCGTGACACATAATATGCAGCAGGCTTCACGTATTTCTGATAAAACAGCTTATTTCTTAAGCGGAGAATTGATTGAAGTCGGTCCAACAGAACAAATCTTTACAAATCCACAACATGAAGAAACTGAAAACTATGTTTCAGGTCGTTTCGGATAAATAAAATTTTTGTTTAGACTTGCTTTACAATAGGAAGTGACTATTAAGATGAGGAAAGAATATACATATGAGCTTGAAAAATTACACATCGATTTTAACAAGCTCGGCGGTCTAGTTATAGAACAATTAAACAGGGTTCTGAAATACTTTCAAGATGTCGACGCCGATTTAGCTGATGAGATCATAGAAAATGATCAAATCATCAATCAAATGGAGATGTATCTTGAACAAAAATCTATACAACTTATAGCTTTGCAGGCTCCTGTAACAGCTGATCTAAGAAAAATAATCACAGTTTTAAAAGCCTCATCTGACTTAGAAAGAATAGGCGACCGGATTAAGAGTATAGCTCAAGTTATAAGAAACTTACCTGGAACACCTGAATTTTCAGAAGTAGAAAATAAAATTTCTATCATGGGTAATAAAATTAAAGAAATGATTAAAAAAGTGCTGGAAGCTTTCATCCAGCAGGACGTTGTCAAGGCGAAGGAAGCAGCAGCCCTGAATAAAGAGATTGACCAGATGAGGGATCAAATTCGAAAAGAAAGTTTTTCAATTGTAAAGCACTGCCCACATGAAGCAGAAGCCGCTGCTGAATACTTCTATATTGCTCAAAATTTAGAAAAAATTGGTGATTATGCCAAGAATGTAGCGGAATGGGTTCTTTATTTAGACAGCGGGGAAATCATAGATTTAGACTAATATCTTTTAAAGTTAAGAGTTGTTGGTAACTTTATTCAATTTTAGTTATCAGCGACTTTTTTAATTTGCAGGAGGCTGTTCAGGTTTATATTCCACTAATCCCCTGCAGATTTGTAACAATATCGAAACATTATGTTTACAAATAATTTACAATAAAGCTTTTTGATTTACATTAAATTTACAATAGGCTATATTTAGATTACACAAATAATCATATGATGAGAGGAGTATGTATTATGAGACAGTCGTATACTGAGCAATTAAATGATTTATATCAACGATTTATCGCACTCGGATACAAAGTTAAGGATGTTATTAGTGAGGCCATGGATGCTTTTGAAAATCAGGATATCGATAAAGCCATTGCTATTATCGAGAACGATAAATATATAAATCAAATAGAAGAAGAGTTGGAGCAGGATTGTATTCAGATTATCGCCCTCCAGCAGCCTGTCACCAGTGATTTAAGAAAAGTAATCACTATTATCAAAGCAAGTACTGACTTTGAAAGAATTGCTGATCATGCCAGAGGCGTGGCTTATGCAACCAAACGAATGACTGGAGAAAGAGATACTGAAATTGAAGAAACTCTTTTAAAGATGGGCGAATTAGTGGATGAAATGATGGCAGCGTTACTTAACTCAATTGAAGAACCAAATGTTTTAACAGCTATTCAAGCTTCCCGTCTGGATGACCAGGTCGATCAATATAATAAGCAGGTATCCAGAAGGGTTGCTGATGAATTATTAAGCCGAGGGGAAAGCTCTCAGTCTTATATTGAGTATAAATCTATTTCCAATGATGTAGAAAGAATTGGAGATTATATTACTAACATTGCTGAGCTGGTGGTCTATCTCGAAACAGGCGAAGTTTCAGAATTGAATCCGCGCTATTCAAACAATTAAAAATTTTAGAAGATACGTTGATAAAAAGCGAATATAAAAATGGGGTCAGATGATAATCTTGCCCTGTTTTTTTCTGTTTTTTGGAACAAACGTTCGATATATGATAAAATTATTATGCTTATTTTTAATGATGTACAGAGAAAGAGGGATTTAATGGCTAAAGATTATATAGAAGTTCGTGGCGCACGTTCACACAACTTAAAAGATATTGATGTCAGCATTCCACGTGATCAATTTGTTGTTATTACAGGTCTGTCCGGGTCTGGTAAAAGTTCTTTAGCGTTCGATACCCTGTATGCTGAAGGCCAGAGACGTTATGTCGAGAGCTTATCTTCTTATGCCCGTCAGTTTCTGGGACAGATGGATAAACCAGATGTAGATACTATAGAAGGTCTCAGTCCGTCTATTTCAATTGATCAGAAAACGACGAGTAATAACCCGCGGTCCACGGTGGGGACAACGACTGAAATCAATGACTTTTTACGTTTATTATATGCCCGCGTCGGTACACCCATCTGTCCTAACGACGGAACAAAAATTACAAGTCAATCACTTGATCAAATGGTCGACTCTCTCTTAGAGAATCCCGAGGGAACCCGCTTACAAGTGCTGGGCCCCATGGTTTATGATAAGCGGGGGCAGCATAAAAAGATTTTTGAAAAGATTCAAAAAGACGGTTATGTGCGGATGCGTGTCGATGGCGAAATTTATGACGTTGAAGAAGAAATCGAGTTAAATAAAAATAAAAAACATAATATAGAAGTTATCATCGACCGCCTGGTCATAAAAGAAGGCATCCGATCCCGGCTCTTTTCATCCTTAGAAACCGCTCTCCGGACAGGAGAGGGCTATGCTGTTGTGGATGTAGATGGAGAAGACCATTTATTTTCAGAGCATTATTCCTGCCCCTACTGTGGCTTTACTGTTCCCGAGCTGGAGCCGAGACTCTTTTCATTTAATGCGCCTAATGGCTCCTGTGAAGAGTGTGAGGGGCTGGGGACCCGGCTGGAAGTTGATGAAGAATTAGTCGTGCCTCATGACGATATGAGCTTGGAAGAAGGTGCCTTAGCACCATGGGAACCGATCTCTTCAAAATATTATCCTGAAATGCTCCGCCAGGCCTGCGAAGCTTTTGATATTCCGATGGAGGTGCCGTTTAAAGAGCTGTCTGACGAAGATAAAGATATCGTCCTTTATGGATCAGGCAATAAAAAGTTCCACTTTTATTATAAAAATGACTTTGGTAATATTCGAGACAGCCAGATTCCACTAGAGGGTGTCATGAATAATGTCTACCGACGTTATCACGAGACTAATTCGGATTTCACGCGGAATGTGATGATGCAGTATATGACAGAACTTCCTTGTTCTAAGTGTCAGGGCAAGCGACTTAATGAAGCTGCTTTATCAGTGAAAGTCGGCGGCTTAGATATTGCGGAATTATCTGCCTTACCCATCAACAAAACGATTGAATTTTTTGAAGAGTTAGAATTATCCGAGCAGAATCAGCAGATTGCCAGACCTATCCTGAAAGAAATCAATGACCGTCTGTCATTTTTAAAGAATGTCGGCCTTGAATATTTAGATTTAGCAAGACGAGCTGGAACTTTATCAGGAGGAGAATCTCAACGAATCCGGCTGGCTACGCAGATCGGTTCAAATTTGACAGGAGTCATGTATGTCCTGGATGAACCTTCTATCGGACTTCACCAGCGAGATAATGACCGCCTCTTAGAATCACTGAAGCAGATGCGTGATCTGGGCAATACTTTAATAGTAGTCGAACATGATGAAGATACAATGATGGAAGCAGACTATTTGATTGATATGGGACCTGGCGCGGGACAGGAAGGCGGCTATATCGTTGCCCAAGGTACACCGCAAGAGGTAGCCCGAGATGAAAATTCTATCACAGGAGCTTATTTATCCGGCAGAAAATCTATTGGAATTCCAGAACAGCGCCGGGAAGAAGATAAAGGCTGGATTTCAATCCAGGGAGCTGCTGAGAATAACTTAAAAGATATCGATGTGGATATTCCCCTCGGTCGTTTCGTTGGTATCACAGGCGTTTCAGGGTCAGGTAAGAGCTCGCTCATTAATGATATCTTACAACGGAATCTAAGACGGGTCCTGAACCGGTCCAAAGAACGGCCGGGCAAATTCAAGTCGATGACAGGGTATGAAGACCTGGAAAAACTTGTAGCGATTGATCAGAGTCCTATCGGAAGAACACCCCGCAGTAATCCAGCGACTTATACGGGAGTTTTTGATGACGTAAGGGAATTATTTGCCAGCACAAATGAAGCTAAGATGAGAGGCTATAAAAAAGGGCGGTTCAGTTTTAATGTTAAGGGAGGACGCTGTGAGGCCTGTAAAGGAGATGGAATCCTTAAAGTTGAAATGCACTTCCTGCCTGATGTCTATGTTCCTTGTGAGGTATGCCATGGCACACGCTATAATTCTGAAACTTTAGAAGTAGAATATAAAGGGAAAAATATTTCAGATGTTTTAGATCTGTCGGTTACTGAAGCGCTCGACTACTTTAAAAACCACCCTAAAATTGTGCGTAAACTTCAGACGATTTATGATGTTGGTTTAGGCTATATCAATTTAGGGCAGCCCGCTCCAACTTTATCAGGTGGTGAAGCCCAGCGGATGAAACTGGCCAGTGAACTGCATAAACGTACCAATGGAAGAAACATCTATATTCTAGACGAACCTACGACGGGACTTCACACAGAAGATATATCTAAACTGCTTGAAGTCCTCAATCGATTAGTCGACGAGGGAAATACTGTCATTGTTATTGAGCATAATCTGGATGTGATTAAAACTGCGGACTATCTCATCGATTTAGGTCCTGAGGGAGGAGCCGGCGGCGGTACTGTCGTTGCTGCAGGGACGCCGGAAGAAGCAGCCCAGGTGAAAGAAAGCTATACGGGTAAATACTTGGATAAAATATTGAACCCAGATTAAATAAAAAGTTAAACTTTATAGTATATGCTGAAGTTACTATATAATAAAAGGAGTTAAGGAGGAGAAGGAATGAGAATTAAACGATCTCGCAGTAACCGTGTCTTGCTGGGTGTTTGTGGGGGGTTGGCTGAAAAGTTTAATATAAATGCCTGGCCTTTACGACTTTTATTTATCATATTCTCTTTTTTCGGCATGGGACTGCCTACTATTATTTATCTTATCCTTGCTATGATCATGCCTGAAGACGAAAAAAAGAGTGTCCAAGATATATTTTTCGAGAGAGCTAAACGGTATACCGAGCCCCATCAAAATGAAAAAAGAAAGATTAAAGAAGCTGAGAAAGTCTATAAAGATAATTAAAAGAGGAAGTGACTATTATGCGTGCCTGGCAGAAGCTTATTATTAATGCCCTTATTTTTGTCGCCTTGTCTGCGTTTATTCCTGGATTTTATGTTTCCAGTTTTTGGGTGGCTGTAGGTGCAGCCATCATACTGGGTCTGCTGAATATTTTTATCCGCCCGGTACTGACTCTCTTATCACTGCCGGTGAACCTGTTGACTTTCGGCCTGTTTTCTATTGTTATTAATGGACTTATGTTGTCTTTAACTTCTGCATTTATGGGAAGCAGTTTTGAATTCTCATCTTTTGGGATAACTCTCTTAGTCGCTGTACTGATGTCACTTATTAACAGTTTAATAGATACCAGAACATATTAAAAAAACTAAGGCAGCCGCGGCTGCCTTAGTTTTTTATTTGAATATATTTAATTACTATGATCGATTTGCAGTTAAGCTTTGACGATCCAGTCTTCATCAGGCGCATCAATCTCACCCAGCTGAATACCGATCAGCAGGTCATATAATTTCTGGGTGATCGGACCTGCTTCTGTGTCACTGTAAAATTCGTATTTTTTATCGCCATATGTAATACTTGCGATAGGTGTGATGACGGCTGCTGTTCCACAGGAACCTGCTTCAGCAAAATTTTCGAATTCATCGATATAAACTTCTCGATGTTCAACCTTTAATCCCAGCTTTTCTTCAGCGAGCTGCATCAATGAGTTACGGGTAATTCCCGGTAAGATAGATGGTGAATCCGGAGTAACAAAAGTATTATCGTCAGTGATGGCGAAAAAGTTAGAAGAGCCGATTTCTTCGATTTTCTTGTGATTACTTGGGTCCAGGTAAATAGCATCTGAATAACCGGCCTCTTTAGCTTTAGTCGCCGGCATCAAGCTGCTTCCATAGTTGCCGGCAGCTTTAGCCGCACCTGTTCCTTTCGGAGCAGCCCGGTCAAAATCACTCACGACGAAATGAGCTGGTTTTAATGATCCACCGAAATAAGATCCGACAGGCATGACAAAAATAGTAAAGAGATATTCATCAGCCGGTCCTACACCAATCTTGTCACCCGACCCGATTAATAAAGGACGGATGTACAAACTGGCCCCATGTCCATAAGGCGGAATCCAATCTTCATTAGCCTTAACGACTTCTTGTACTGCTTTAATAAAGCGATCTTCAGGGAAAGGCGCCATCAACAGCCGCTCGGCACTTTTGCGCAGTCGCTTAGCGTTTTCAATCGGACGAAAAATATTGATATCGCCATCTTTAGTACGGAAGGCTTTAAGTCCTTCAAAAGCAGCTTGTCCATAATGTAAAGCAGTAGCTGCTTCGCTAATATGTAATGTATTATCTTCTACCAGCTGACCGTCGTCCCAGGCTCCGTCTTTGAAATAAGAAATGTAGCGATAATCTGTTTTTCTATAAGAAAAACCTAAATCATCCCAGTTTAAGTCTTCTGGTCTCATGTTTTGTTCTGACATAAAATCGCCCCTCGTATATAAAATATTCATCAATATTTTAATTATATCAAATATCTTTTTGAATAGATGCTTTTGTTGTAAAATTCTTGATAGGAATCAATCTATCAATTTTTGCGGTATGGTATAATCAACACTGATTTAGTCAAAGTAAAGGAGATATCTGATGGTTCATTCAATTTCAGTACGCCAGCTTTTAGATATACTAGATGATATTAATGTGCTGTATGGCCATGAATATATAGATAAAGAAATTATCACGGATGATATTTACCGGCCGGCACTGGAGCTGGCAGGCTATTTGAAATATTATCCAAAAGAGCGTTTGCAATTATACGGTAAGACCGAGATATCTTATTCACGGACGATGACTCCGGAAAATCGTGATGAAATCTTTGATTTTCTCTGTCAAAAAGAGACGCCTGCTTTCTTAATTTCCCGAGGTTTGGAGCCTCCTAAGGAATTAGTCGAACATACTCAAAAAGTTGGTATCCCCATCTTAAGTTCGGAGCGCAGAACGACTCAGCTGTCCAGCCGGGTCACCAATGTTTTAGAGAGAGAACTTGCTCAAAGAAAATCAGTTCATGGTGTCTTACTGGATGTTAACGGGATGGGTGTTTTGATTACCGGCCAGAGTGGTATTGGAAAAAGTGAAGCTGCTTTGGATCTCTTACGCAGAGGTCATCGTCTGGTGACTGATGACCGGGTAGATTTATATACAACTGATGGTGTCTTAGTTTACGGGGAACCGCCGGAAGTCACTAAACATATGATAGAAATTCGCGGAATCGGCATCATTGATGTCACTCACATGTTTGGAGTCGGGGCTGTAAGAGAGAGAGCCCGTATCAATTTAATCGTCCGCCTGGAGTTATGGAATGAAGATTCTATGTATGATCGTTTAGGTGCGGATGTCAATTATCAAAAAATATTTGATGTAGAAATTCCCAGTATGGTAATTCCTGTATCACCCGGCCGGAATATTGCTATCATCATCGAAACAGCTGCTATGTCCATCCGCTCCAAACAGCTGGGTTACGATGCATCTGAGAAACTGATGGAAAACATGAACCGTTTAATGGCTGAAAATGCCAGAAAAAATAAATAAATTAGAAAGATATGTTTGGGAGGATATTTTATGGATATATTTTTATCAGCGATGAATCCGGTTGCTTTTCAACTGGGTTCTCTCAATGTAATGTGGTACGGGGTCATCATGGCTGTCGCTATTTTTGCAGGTCTTTGGCTGGCCAATCGCGAAGCAGGTTATTTAGGCCTGGAGGAAGATTATGTCATTGATTTAGCAATATGGATGGTTCCCTTAGGCTATCTGGGGGCACGTTTGTATTATGTCCTTTTTAACTTAAATTACTATCTGCAAAATCCCGGCGAAATATTGGCAGTCTGGGAAGGCGGCCTGGCGATTTACGGCGGGCTTATTGCAGGTGGGCTGACCTTAATCTGGTACAGTAAGAGACGTCGCGTCCCCGTATGGTTGACCTTAGATGTGATCACTCCTTCAGTGCTCCTGGCTCAGGCTATCGGGCGGTGGGGTAACTTCGTGAACCAGGAAGCACATGGAGGAGAAGTGACGAGAGGCTTTTTAGAAAATTTAATGCTGCCAAACTTTATTATTGAACAAATGAACATTGACGGTCTTTACTATCATCCTACTTTTCTCTATGAATCTCTGTGGAATTTAGTCGGCGTCCTTATCCTCCTGATTCTCCGCCGGCGCGAAGGGCTGCTCAAGCGTGGGGAAGTTACTTTAATTTATGTCGCATGGTATTCTTTTGGCCGCTTCTTTATTGAAGCCATGCGGACAGACAGCCTATATTTATTGGGGTCATCGATTCGTGTCTCACAGGCGCTGTCTCTGATTCTTTTTATCGCCGCTGTACTCGTCATGATTTATCGCCGTCGCAATGTCTTTCCCTTACCTGACTATACGGAAGGTATCGCTCCTGAAAAACGCAGAAAAATTTCTAAATAGATATGAAATGACCAAGTTTCTTCTTAAGGAACTTGGTTTTTTTATGTTTTTTCTTGGGGGAAAAAGAACTCTCGGTAGGGCACAATTGAGTAAAAGCCAGCAAGTTGTTATAATAAATCAGATGAATAGTTATAAATTAGGAGGATTCAATATGAGTCTAGTAAAAAAAGCTGTTATTCCTGCCGCAGGTTTAGGAACCCGTTTTTTACCTGCTACAAAAGCTTTAGCCAAAGAGATGCTTCCGATCGTAAATAAACCTACCATTCAGTTCATAGTTGAAGAAGCATTGGAATCAGGTATCGAAGATATTTTAATTGTTACAGGTAAAAATAAACGTGCGATTGAGGACCATTTTGATTCAAATCCTGAGCTGGAAGATTACTTGGTTAGAAAAGAGCAGGAAGATCTGCTTCAGCTCGTTAAAGAAACGACCGGAATCAATCTTTTCTTTGTCCGTCAGTCCTACCCTGAGGGATTGGGTCATGCGGTTCTTCAAGCGAAGGCCTTCGTGGGTAACGAGCCTTTTGTGGTGATGCTGGGGGATGACCTGATGAAAGATGATATCCCTTTAACTAAACAGCTCATGAATGCTTATGAAGAAACTCATGCTTCTACGATTGCTGTGATGGAAGTTCCTCAAGAAGACACTTCAAAATATGGTATTATTGATCCCAGCGGCCAGTATAATGATGAGCTTTTTCATGTGAATCAGTTTGTTGAGAAACCTCAACCAGAAGATGCTCCCAGTAATATGGCGATTATCGGCCGTTATCTGCTGACACCTGAAATCTTTGAATTGCTGGAAACACAGGAGCGCGGTCAAGGAAATGAGATCCAATTAACCGATGCTATTGACCGCTTAAACCATACTCAAAGAGTATTCGCCTTAAATTTCAAAGGTGAGCGTTTTGACGTAGGGAATAAGAATGGTTTCCTGGAGACAACTTTAGAATATGGTCTGTCGCATCCTAAATTCAAAGATCATTTAAAGAAATTTATCATAGAAACAGCAGAGGGATTAAAATAGATACTTTATAAAGCAGGAGGCATGTTACTTTGGAGATTATCGAAAAAATATATGATGTTATAGTTATTGGCGGGGGCCCCGGCGGTCTGGCGGCTGCTCTATACAGCTCTCGCGCAGACCTGGATACCTTGATTTTAGACGCGGGTCTACCGGGCGGCCAGCTGAACAACACAGAAAAAGTTGAGAATTACTTAGGTTTTTCTTCTGTTACAGGATCTGATCTGGCCCAGGAGATGTACAAAAGTGCTTTGCAGTTCGGAGCTGAGTATGTCTTCGGTCCGGTAGACAAGGTTGAAAACCATGAAGATTATAAGCAGGTGATTTCCGGAAAGAAAGTTTACCGGTCACGTGCGGTCATCATCGCCACCGGAAGTGAAAATAAAAAGCTCAATGTGGCTGGTGAAGAAGAGTTTAAAGGCCGTGGAATCTCCTACTGCGCAGTGTGTGATGCAGTTTTCTACCGCAACAAAGAGATTGTAGTGGTCGGCGGCGGGAATTCAGCTGTTGAAGAGGGGATTTATCTCAGTCAATTTGCGGATAAGGTAACGATCATTCACCGCCGTGATACGTTAAAAGCCCAGAAAATTTTACAGGATCGGGCTTTTGCCAATGAGAAGATAGAATTTATCTGGGATACGGAAGTAGAAGAAATTCTGGGTGATTCTTCTGTGAATGAGCTTACGCTTTACGATCACAATACCGGCCGGCGGACACCATTTAAAACGGATGGTATTTTTATCTATATTGGGCTGGTTCCTAACACCCGTCCGTTTGCAGATTTAGGAATTCTCAATGATAGAGGCTGGATTGAAACAGACGAACTGATGCGCACTGCTGTCGAAGGAATCTATGCTGTAGGAGATGTGCGTGAGACAGCACTGAGACAAATAGCCACTGCAGTAGGCGATGGAAGCATTGCAGGTAATGATGTCTTTGATTATATCCAGTCGATTATTGACTAAAATATCAACCAAAAGGGGATAATGAATTCCCTTTTTATTTTGCTTAAAATTCTTTATTATAGAGGTAATAAGGAAGGATGAATCTTTACATGAAAACCGAAAATCGTGTCGCACTTGTGGATATAGGATCCAATACCGTCAGGCTGGTTATATTTTCTTATGACCGATTCTATAATATTTCCGAATTACAAAACATTAAAGTCCCGGCTCGTTTGGCGAGTCATCTGAATAAAAAGGGTGAAATGAATCGTGAAGGAATCGATAAGCTGATCGATATCTTAATGAATTTCCAGAGGGTTATTACCCGCTTTGATGTGGAAAATACAATCTTTGTAGCTACAGCTGCCATAAGACAGTCCAAGAATGTGGAAGATATTCAGAAAGAAATAAATAAAAAATTAAACATCGATATGCAGGTACTGTCAGAAGATCAAGAAGCTTACTATGGGAATTATGCTGTCCGCCATACGATGGATTTTAAAAAAGGTATCACAGTAGATATAGGGGGAGGGAGTACAGAGATTGTACTTTTTACCCAGGAAAAATGCTTGGAAACAGTGAGCCTGCCTTTCGGAGCAGTAACCTTAAAAGAAAAGTTCTTCGCTGAGGCGAGTCACAATAATTCCAAAGCCATCAATAAGGCCTGTAAATATATTAAAGCACAGCTTGAAAAACTAGACTGGCTGGCCGGCAGTCAGATTAATATCATCGGAATAGGGGGATCTGTACGTAATATCGGGGAGGTCCACCAGCGTGCCAATGATTATCCAATTGCGGGAATTCATGGATACCGTATGTCGGTTAAAGACATCGAAGAAACTCTGCAGATTTTCACATCGCGGACGATGTCGGAACTGGATGATTTGGACGGGCTTTCCCGAGAAAGAAAAGATACGATCATCCCTGCCAATATTGTTTTCCAGCAATTATTGGATGTCAGCGGATCAGAGAGCCTCTACATCTCCAATAATGGGCTGCGTGAAGGATATATTATAGAGTATCTGAATGAGAAATATAACAATCCATATGGTTTGAGCAATATTAAAGCCCAGCAGATTGCTCGTATTGCCCGTAAATATAAAGTATCCTCCTATGCTGTGAACCAGCGTTTCATCATCGCAGATGAATTGATTCAGGAACTGGAAAGAAACGACATTCTCAAGTTAACTGAGAAAGAATTGAAATTGATGTACTATGGCTGTGTTTTATATTATCTGGGCGCCTATATTGAAGACAGCGGCTGGTCTCAGCACACCTTCTACATCATTTCCAACATCTCCTTAGCGGGCTTCAATCAAAAAGAAAGAATCACGATAGCTTTGATCGCCAGTTTTAAGAATAAATCTCTTTTCAACCAATATACTGAAGATTTTAGATCCTGGTTCACCTCTGTGGAATTAGAACGGATTTTATACTTGGGCGGCGTCGTCAAATTCTCCGAGGCATTGAATGATTCCCAAGTGAATATCGTTGAAAATATACAGATCGACCGGACAGAATCAGGAGATTATAATTTAACGGTTGATTATGCCGGCAATCTTATTGCAGAAGAATATCGGGCGGATAAGCAGAAAAACCATATTCAGCGCTTCATTGACGGCGAATTACATATTATTTTCAACGGCAATGTTAAATAACTGTAAATTTTGTGAAAGTAAAGTGTTAATTTCAGTTGAAACAGTCTTTCTGTGCTAATCTATTGGTATATATTAGTTAAAATGGAGGAATACTATGTCAGAGGATAATAAAGCGACTTCAAGCAAACTAGAAGAATCAGAACACAGTGGTCGGCTGGTTCCGGCCGAAGACTTTGACAATCCACAATACTATCAAAACAGAGAGTTATCCTGGCTGGACTTCAATGCCCGGGTCATCGCCGAGGCAGAAGATGAAAATAATCCTCTGCCCGAACAATTGACTTTTCTGGCGATTGGGTCGACCAACTTGGATGAATTTGTGCGTGTCCGGGTGGCGGGTCTCCAAGATCAGGTCAAATTTGGCAGTAACGAGGCTGACACTAAAAAGCAGTGGTCAGCCAAGAAGCAATTAGCTGAAATTGCTAAAAAAAATGAAGAAAATATAAGTTATCAATACCGGCTCTATAATGAGAAGATAGAGGAGGTCGAGGAAATATACGGTTATGCTCACCGACGGGGGGAGGATTTAAGTCTGTCGCTGAAAGAAGAAATTGAGCATATTTTTGAAAAAGAAATTCTGCCGGCGATCACACCATACGGCATTGATGCTTACCGGCCTTTCCCCAACTTAGAAAATGAAGCTATCCATCTTTTTTGCCGGCTGACAAAAGATGGAGACCCCTTTATAGCGATTATCCCTATTCCTCAAATTTTAGATCGATATTATATTTTAGAAGAAGAAAATAAAAAGATTATAGTCTTAATCGAGGAAGTGATTAAGCATAATGTCGATTCACTTTTCAAAGGATATCAGGTGGATTACGTCTTTAACTTCCGAATCTCCCGTAATGCAGATGCCCAGATTCATGAAGAAGGGGCGGAAGACCTGCTTTCAGTCATCGAAAATTATTTAGAGCGCCGTGAAAACGGGGCTGCCGTCCGTTTAGAAATTGATAATAGAGATGCTTCTCCGGAAGTAGTAGCAGATGTTGCTTTCTTGATTGAGGAACTGTCCTTGTCGGAGCAGGATGTCACAGCTGTAGACGGACCTTTGGCCTTAGAATATCTGTGGGAGCTGCGCAGTGATATCATTGAGGATTATCCAGGTTCAGGTTACCCGGAATTTAAGCCTTACTATCCGATAGAACTGTGCAATCAGAATATATTTGATGTCTTGGATTCCGGAGAAGAGATTCTCCTGCATCATCCTTTTGATTCCTTTGATCCGGTGGTAGAATTAGTAACCGAGGCCGCCGGCGATTCCGACACCGTGTCTATCAAGCAGACGCTTTACCGGGTGAGCAAAGATTCGCCTTTGATTGCTCATCTGAAGAGAGCCGCAAAGAACGGCATACAAGTTACTGTATTAGTTGAGCTGAAAGCCCGCTTTGACGAACATAATAATGTAGTCTGGGCCAATGAATTAGAAGAGGCCGGGGTCCATGTTCTTTACGGAGTCAAAGACTTAAAAACTCACTCCAAGGCCACTTTAGTCGTTAAAAAGAAAGGCGGCGGCTATCGACGCTATGTTCACCTGGGAACAGGTAATTATAATGACAAGACCGCTCTCCAATACACAGACTTGGGTTATATAACGACTCATGAGAGTATTACTGAGGATGTCTTTAACTTCTTTAATTACTTAAGTGGTTACTCTGAGCGTCCAGATTATAATCATCTCCATGTCTCGCCGAATGAGCTGAGAAGCACCTTCATTGAAAAAATTGAGAACGAGATTCAAAATCAAAAGAAATATCAAAATGGCCATATCGTTGCTAAGATGAACTCTTTAACAGATAAAACTTACATACAGAAACTCTATGAAGCCTCTCAGGCAGGTGTGAAAATCGAACTTATCATTCGGGGAATCTGCTGTTTAATCCCCGGCATTCCAGGACTGAGTGAAAATATTAAAGTCCGCTCGCTTGTCGGACGCTTTTTAGAACATACTCGCATTTATTACTTTAATAATAATGACCAGCCCAAGCTTTATCTGTCTTCAGCTGATATGATGACGAGAAATTTATCCCGCCGGGTAGAAATTGCATTTCCCATCCATCAAAATGAGGAGTTTATAGGCCGGATTATCGATATACTTAAGCTTTATTTAGCGGATAATTGTAAGGCCTGGGAGCTGCAGAATAACGAACAATATGTCAAGGTGCAGCCTGAGCCGGGTGAAGAAGCCGTCGGAGCGCAGAAAATTCTATTGGAGCGGACAGCCCGTAAAAAAGAAGCAGAACCTGAAAGTGTCAAGAAAAATTGGTTCGAAAAATTAACAGATAAAATATTAGGAAAAAATAAATATTAAGCAGTCAAAAGTATTCAGACCTGTGTATTCTGGATACTTTTTTTATAAAATAAAAATAAAAAACTGGACAAACAAGTATAAATACACTATGATTATATGATTGTTACAGCCATAAAAGTGGAAAAAATCAGGCCGGCGTGCTAGAGTTAAAGAGCTGGATATATTTATTTTAATCTTTTAGATAGGGGTAATACCATTGTCAAATTTGCAAACAGTTATTATCACCGGTATGAGTGGCGCAGGAAAAACAGTCGCCATGCAATGCTTTGAAGATATGGGCTATTATTGTATAGATAATTTACCACCTAGTCTAATTCCAACTTTTATTGAGTTATTTGACCAAACACAGAGCTCCAATCGCGTTGCTTTGGTTGTTGATTTAAGGTCAAGTGATTTTTTTGATGACTTTTCTGAAATTGTAGAAGAAAACCTGAAAGACTTAGACACTATTCCAAAAATACTCTTTTTAGATGCCAGTAACCGCACGCTTGTCGCCCGCTATAAAGAATCCAGACGTTCACATCCCTTATCAACTCAAGGGCGGATAATGGACGGCATTTTAAAAGAAAGAGCATTGTTGGAAGGAATTAAAGGTCGATCTGACATTATTATAGATACGACGAACCTGAACTCTCGAGGGCTTAGAAAAAGAATCATTGATGAATTCAATGTCGAGAAAGAAGAGACTTTTCACATCGATCTGCTGTCTTTTGGATTCAAGCATGGCACACCCCTGGATGCAGATCTGCTGATTGATGTGAGATTTCTTCCTAATCCTCACTATATCGATGAACTGAGACCTCAAACAGGGCTAGATGATGAAGTTTATGAATATGTTATGTCACAGCCTGATACAGAGTTGTTTTACGAAAAGTATACAGACCTGCTCGATTTCCTGCTGCCAAGATATAAACTTGAAGGAAAGGCAAGTGTAACGATTGCAATAGGCTGTACTGGTGGGAAGCACCGGTCGGTAGCCTTAACTGAAAGAATAGCTCAAAAATATGAAGCTGCAGGCTACATTGTGAATCGGATACACAGGGATAAAGATAAAGAGTAGGCTTTGAAAGGAGCCAGTTTTTTACATGGCTGAATTTGCTGCTAGTAAAATTATAAAAAATAAAGCACCCAAAGTAGTCGTTATCGGCGGCGGAACGGGTGTGTCTGTTTTATTAAATAAATTAAAAACATTTGATTTAGATATCACTGCTATCATTGCAGTGGCTGATGATGGAGGCTCAAGCGGTAAGCTGAGACAGATCACTCAGTCTATACCGCCGGGAGATATCCGCAACGTCATCTGCTCACTTTCTACTTGGCCGGAAAAATATGTCGATATTCTGCAGTACCGATTTAAAGAGGGAAATGATATTTTATCAGGTCATCCTATCGGTAATTTATTGATATCCGGTCTGGCTGAAATGAAGGGGAATTACACAGCGGCCATCGAAATCCTCAGTGAGATGATGGATATACAAGGCCGGGTGCTGCCCTCTTCCGAGGTGCCCTTAACTTTGTGCGCGAGTTTTTCAGATGGTACAGAGATAGAAGGTGAATCAATCATCACTTCTCAAAGTAAGAATATTGAACGAGTTCATATTAAAGCCACGAATCCCAAGGATATCGTCACACCCGGTCCGGGAGTGTGTGAAGCTATTGAAGAGGCAGATGTTATCGTTTTTGGACCCGGGAGTTTGTTCACCAGCATTTTACCCAACCTTTTAATAGAGGAAGTGGGAGAGGCGGTACTGCAGTCTCCGGCAAAGAAGATATATATTTGTAATATCATGACTCAAAAAGGTGAAACTGAAAACTTTTCAGATGCGGATCATGTCAAAGCCTTACATAAACATCTCGGCCGGAAGTTTATTGATACTGTTTTTGTCAATAATGAGGAAATACCCGAAGAATATGTCAATCTGCCCAGCCAGGATGAAAATCTGCTTCAGGTTAAACATGATTTTAAAGGCCTGTTGTCAGAAGTACCGAATGTCATATCAGACCGGTTCCTGAAGCTGAGTGAAAAAGGAATTTATCATGATGGTGAAAAGGTTGGTAAAGAAATATATAACTATGCTTTTAGCAACCAACGTGTTGTCGGGGTAGATTTTTAATGAAGTAACAGAGGAGTTGTCTGCATGTCATTTACCTCAGAAGTAAAAAAAGAATTAACGCTGCTGGAAGTACATCCGGTTCATGCCAGAGCAGAGCTGGCCGCATTTATCCGTTTAAACGGCACAGTGGGGTTAAAAAAGAATGCACTTGATTTGTCTATTCAGACAGAAAATGCCGGAACTGCCCGCCGTATTTATTCTTTAATAAAGAAATATTTCGTGGTAGAAAGCGAGATACTGGTTCGACGCAAGCTTAAGCTTAAAAAGAACAATGTCTATATTATCCGTCTCCACCAGGGCGCGGAGGAAGTCTTATCTTCACTCGGCCTGGTAGAAGATGGAAAGCTCCACAACAGAGTGCCCCGCTGGATCTTTGATGACCAGCAGCAGATGCGGTCCTATTTAAGAGGAGCCTTTTTGGCGACAGGTTCGGTCAACAGTCCGGAAACTAGCCGTTATCATTTAGAAATCCGCTCAACCTATCAAGAACACAACGATGATTTATTGGAGATCATGAATAGATTCGAACTCAATGCCCGGGCGTTATCCCGACGAAACTCTTATATCGTCTATTTGAAAGAGTCTGAAAGAATATCAGATTTTCTGGCGGTTATAGGAGCATCCGCCAGCGTATTAAAATTTGAGGATACGCGAATCGTGCGTGATATGCGCAACTCGGTGAATCGTTTAGTGAACTGCGAAAATGCTAATCTGAATAAAACTGTGGATGCTGCGACCCAGCAGATTATTAATATAGAATTGATCGATTCGGTTCTAGGCCTTAAACATCTGCCTGACAAGTTACAGGAGATGGCTTATCTAAGATTGGAACAGCCGGAAGCTTCCATGAAAGAGTTGGGTGAAATGATGCCGAGCGGTCCCATTTCTAAATCGGGTGTGAATCACAGGATACGTAAAATTAATGATATGGCTGATAAATTAAGAGAAAAAGAGGTTGAAAATTAGTCAAATAAAGCACTAAAAATTTGACCTTCTTTGACCAAAGAGATAAAATAGAACTACAAATAGATTATAGAAAGTAGGAGGAACAAGATGAATTTAGTACCTACAGTTATTGAACAAACACCACGCGGCGAACGTGCTTACGATATTTATTCCCGCCTTTTAAAAGACAGAATCATTATGTTGACAGGAGCAATTGATGATAATGTAGCTAATTCTGTCGTTGCCCAGCTGCTCTTTCTCGATGCACAGGACAACGAAAAAGATATTTACTTATACATCAACTCGCCTGGAGGAAGTGTTACAGCTGGTTTAGCTATCTATGATACGATGAACTTTATTAATGCCGATGTTCAGACGATAGTTATTGGACTGGCAGCGTCAATGGGATCACTGCTCTTGACAGCAGGTGAAAAAGGTAAACGTTTTGCTTTACCGAATGCTGAAGTCATGATTCACCAGCCATTGGGTGGAGCCCAGGGACAGGCAACTGAAATTGAAATCGCAGCCCGTCATATCTTAGACACAAAAGTGAAATTAAATAATATGTTAGCTGAGCATACAGGACAAGATATTCACACGATAGAAAAAGATACTGACCGTGATAAATTCATGTCTGCTGAAGAAGCGCTTGAATATGGTCTGATCGATGGTATCATGCAGAACAGCAAAGAATTAAAAGAAAAATAAATAAACTCCATCACTCCGGCTGCTGATTTTCAGCAGCCGGTTTTTCATCTTTTCAGGAGGAATCTCAAAGCACTCCCAAGGCCATCCAAGTTTGATATTGAAAAAAAGGAAGCTTCATGTTAATTTTATAGTGAAAGCGCTGTCATCTTTTTATGTCTGATAAAGAGGATGAAAAGCAGTTCACAATTATCTCATTTGAAACAGCTATCAACTGCATTTACTTGTAGAAGATGCTACAATAGAACTATAAAGAGTCTAAAAGGAGACGATAAAATGGCAATAAAAGTTGGGATTAATGGGTTTGGGCGTATTGGTCGTTTAGTATTTCGTTTATTAGAAGAAAATAATAATTTCGAAGTGGTCGCAATCAATGGTCGTCAGGATGCTGATGTTCATGCTCACCTATTAAAATATGATAGTGCTCATGGTCGCTTTAATGGAGAGGTTGCTGTAGAAGGTACAGACTTAATTAAAGTTAACGGCCGTGATGTACATGTATTTAAAGGCAACAGCCCAGCTGAAATTCCTTGGAAAGAAGCAGATGTCCAGTATGTAATTGAAGGTACAGGCGTATTTAACTCTCGCGACAAAGCAAAGGGACATTTTGAACAAGGTGTTGAAAAAGTATTTATCACAGCACCAGCTGACGATATGCCGATGATTATTTATGGTATCAACAATGATACTTTAGATGGATCGGAAGATATGGTGTCAACTGGTTCATGTACGACTAACTGTCTGGCTCCTATGGCCGCAGCTTTACATGAAGAATATGGAATTAAACACGGATTAATGACTACGATCCACGCTTACACAGGAGACCAGAACTTAGTGGATGGTTCTCATAAACACATGACACGTGCGCGTGCGGCTGCTGCTAACATTATCCCAACAACAACGGGTGCAGCGAAAGCTATCGGTAAAGTTATCCCTGAACTAAACGGAAAATTAGATGGATCTGCACAACGTGTTCCAGTCTTAACAGGTTCTGTTACAGAATTGACAGTTGTCTTAGAAAAAGAAACAAGTGTAGAAGAAATCAATAAATTGATGGAATCTCGCAAAAACGAGGCCTTTGATTACACAGAAGATCCAATTGTTTCATCAGATGTTATTGGAGATACACATGGCTCTATTTTTGATGCAACTCAAACAAAGATCCAAGAAACTGAAGACGGACAATTAGTTCGTACAGTAGCTTGGTATGATAATGAGATGGGATTTGTTGGACAATTTGTTCGTGTTATGGAAGACCTAGCATCTAAAGCTAAGTAAAAACAGGAAAAAAAGCCAACATTATTTATTTAATGTTGGCTTTTATTTTGCTTATAAAAGGAGAAAATGATGGCAAAGTTAACAGTAAAAGACTTAAATGTAGAGGGAAAAAAAGTTTTAGTACGAGCAGATTACAACGTTCCGATGAATGAAGCCGGTGAAATTACGAATGCTTCTCGTATCGACGGGTCTCTACCGACGATTGATTATCTTTTGGATCAAGGAGCTTCGGTCATTTTATTCTCACACCTCGGCCGGGTTAAAAAAGAAGAAGATAAAGCCGGCAAGTCATTGAAACCGGTAGCGGATTACTTGAAAGAAAAAGGCTACGATATCAATTTCGTTCCGGAGACCCGCGGACTGGAACTGGAAGAAGCGGCTGAGCATTTAAAAGCCGGACAACTGCTTTTAGTTGAAAACACACGTTACGAAGATATTGACGGTAAAAAAGAATCAAATAATGATGAAGAATTAGCCAAATACTGGGCGGGTCTGGGTGACTTTTTTGTCAACGATGCCTTCGGTACAGGCCACCGTGCTCATGCTTCTAATGTGGGTCTGTCGACTTATTCTGAGCAGGCAGCTCTGGGACTTTTATTCAACAAGGAGCTGACGACGATCGGTGAAACTTTAGAAAATCCTGAGTCACCTTTCGTACTGGTTCTAGGCGGATCCAAAGTATCCGACAAGCTGCCGGTCATCAATAACTTGATCGATAAAGCGGACCATATATTGATTGGCGGCGGAATGGCTTTTACTTTCTTGAAAGCTCAAGGGAAAGAGATTGGGAAGTCATTATTGGAAGAAGAGCTGATTGACGATGCTAAAAATCTTTTAGAAGAAAATGGGGATAAGATCGTCCTGCCTGTAGATTATGTCTGTGCGGAAGAATTTTCTGCCGATGCAGCTTATGAGGCAGTCGCCGGAGATATTCCTGATCACTTGATGGGTCTGGATATCGGTCCCGAATCGGTTGCTCTGTATGCAGATTATATTAAACAGGCTCGAACTGTTATTTGGAACGGGCCGATGGGTGTCTTTGAGATAGAACAATTTGCCAAAGGGACAGAAGAGATGGCACGTGCTATCGGTGAAAATGACCAAGCGCGCTCTATCGTAGGGGGAGGAGACTCTGTTTCCGCAGTAGAATCTCTGGGTTACGCGGATGCCTTTACACATATATCAACAGGCGGAGGAGCTATGTTGGAATTGCTGGCTGGAACAGAACTGCCCGGAGTTAAAGCAATAGACGAAAAATAATATTTTGAAAGGGGATTAGAATGAAAAAAAATATTTTATGTGCAAACTGGAAAATGAATAAGACCTATTCAGAGGCGCAAGCCTATTTTAAAGAGTTACTTTCTTTAGACCTGCCGAGTGATCAAGTGGAGGTAGTAGTCGCTGTGCCGGATCTTTTTGCAAAGCTGGCACTTGATGAGTGTAAAGAAACTGATATTAAGGTTGGGGTACAGAATGCTTATCCGGAAGAGTCAGGCTCTTTTACCGGGGAAACGAGTGTTTATGCCTTGGCGGATATGGGTATTGACTATGTCATCGTAGGACATAGTGAACGCCGTGAAATTTTTAAGGAAAGCGATGCCTTCATTAATGAGAAAGTTTCCGCAGTTTTCGAGCAGGGGATGATACCTATTTTATGCGTGGGTGAGACTCTTGAGCAGAAAGAAAATGGCGAAACAATCAAAGTGGTTAATGAGCAGATTGAAAAAGCGTTGTCAGGAGTTCCAGCTGACAGTATTCCGCAATTAGTCGTCGGTTATGAACCGGTCTGGGCTATTGGTACAGGGAAAACCGCAAGTGAGGAAGAAGCTCAAGAAGCTGCTGCAGCAATCCGCCAAAAAATTGCGGAATTATACTCTCAAGAAGACGCAGATCAGGTCCGCATCCAGTATGGAGGAAGTGCTAATCCTGACAATATAGGTTCTTTCCTGTCACAGGAAGATATCGACGGAGGCTTAATAGGTGGTGCAGGTTTAGAAGCGGTCTCTTTTGCTCAAATGATAAGGGTGGCAAGCGACCATGACTAAGCATCCGGTAGCTGTCATCATTTTAGATGGTCTGGGATACCGAGAAGTCCAGGCTGATAATGCTGTCTGTCAGGCAGACACTCCCTTTCTGGATCGATTATGGGAAAAATATCCCCATACAACAATGAAAGCTTCTGGAGAAGCTGTAGGTTTACCAGAGGGGCAAATCGGTAACTCTGAGGTAGGGCATACGAATATCGGGGCCGGCCGTGTCGTTTATCAAAGCTTAACCCGCATCAATAAGTCCATCGAAGATGGAGATTTTCATGATAATAAAGCTTTAAAAGAAGCTATTGACTATGCGAAAAAACAAGATTCAGCCCTTCAAATCTTCGGTCTGCTCTCGGATGGCCAGGTTCACAGTCACCAAGAGCATCTCTATGCTATCTTAGAAGCAGCTAAAGAGCAGGGGCTGGAGAAGGTCTATATTCATGTGGCCACGGACGGCCGTGACGTCGCTCCGGATTCCGGACTGGGTTTTGTTCAACAATTACAAGATAAAATCGACCAACTAGGTGTAGGCCAAATCGCTACAGTTATTGGACGTTATTATGCTATGGACCGTGACAGACGCTGGCCGAGAGTCGAACGGGCCTATAATGCTATGGTTTTAGGTGAAGGTACAAAATATACCGACCCGGTTGAAGCTGTGGCTGAGAGTTATAAGCGGGGAATCTATGATGAGTTTATCGAACCGGTTGTCATCGAAAAGAATGGTCAGCCGGCAGCACAACTTTCAGATAATGATTCTGTCTTGTTTTTCAATTTCAGAACAGACCGTGTCCGACAGCTCTCTGTAGCCTTGACTCATGAAGATTTCACTGATTTTGAAAGAAAAAAAGTACTTCATAACATCAAATTTACGACTATGATGGACTATGGAGAGGATATTGAATCTTCAATCATGTTCGAGCCTTTCCAGCTGACCCATACCCTGGGTCAGGTTGTTTCTGAAGCCGGTCTTAAGCAGTTGAGAATTGCTGAAACTGAAAAGTACCCCCATGTGACTTATTTCATGAATGGCGGCCTGGAGAAAGAATTTGAAGGTGAAGATCGTTTACTTGTCCCATCTCCTCAAGTGGATACTTACGATTTGAAGCCGGAAATGTCCGCTTACGAGATAGCTGATGCTTTGGTGGACCAGATCAATCAAGATCTCTATGATTTAATCATTTTAAATTTTGCCAATCCAGATATGGTAGGTCATTCTGGTAAATTGGATGCTGCTGTCAAAGCAGTTGAAGCAGTTGATGAAAATCTGCAGAAAGTAGTGGAGGCTTTACTTGCACAAGATGGAACAGCAATTATTTTTGCTGACCATGGGAATGCTGAGCTGATGGCTGATGAGACGGGTAAACCTCATACAGCACATACGACTTCCTTGGTGCCTGTCATCGTAACGAAGGAAGGTATAACATTACGTGAAGATGCAGCCTTGTGTGACATTGCCCCTACTGCTTTGGAATTATTAGGTGTCGAACAAGCCCAGGAAATGACGGGCCGATCAATTATAAAGGAGAAATAATATGTCATTAATTACTGATATTTATGCAAGACAAGTTTTAGACTCACGCGGGAATCCAACGGTAGAAGTTGAGGTAACAACAGAGCTGGGTAGTGTCGGCCGGGGTATCGTTCCTTCAGGAGCGTCAACAGGTGAATATGAGGCAGTTGAATTACGTGACGGTGATCAGTCTGTCTATTTAGGTAAAGGAGTAGAAAAAGCTGTTGAGAATGTCAATACAGTGATAGCTGAAGCTTTAGTCGGCTACGAGGTGACTGATCAATTAGGTGTCGATGAGACGATGATTGAGCTGGATGGGACAGATAATAAATCAAAATTAGGCGCTAATGCTATCCTGGGTGTTTCTATCGCGGTAGCTCAGGCGGCTTCAGCTGAATTAGGGCTCTCTTTAGCCAGCTATCTGGGTGGCTTCAATGCTAAAGTTTTACCTACGCCGATGATGAATATTCTAAATGGCGGATCTCATGCGGATAATACAGTAGACTTTCAGGAGTTCATGATCATGCCTGTGAGTCCATCAAATTTTTCTGAAGCACTGCGCATGGGTGTCGAGATTTTCCACGCTTTAAAAGATGTTTTACAAGAACGTGGGTTAAATACCAACGTAGGTGATGAAGGTGGTTTTGCTCCTAATTTAAGCTCCAATGAAGAAGCCTTACAAGTCATTATTGAAGCTGTTGAAGCTGCAGGATATAAACCTAAAGAAGACATTCTAATTGCTTTAGATGTTGCTTCCTCTGAATTCTATGATGCAGATAAAAAAGTTTATAAGTTGGATTCTGAAGGGCGTGAGTTGACAGCCAGTGAAATGATTGATTTATTTGAAGATTTAATAAATAAATATCCGATCATTTCGATCGAAGACGGTTTGGATGAAAACGACTGGGATGGTTTCAAAGAATTCACTGACCGCTTAGGTGACCGCATCCAAATTGTCGGTGACGATCTTTTTGTAACTAATACGCGGAAATTGGTTCAGGGAATAGAAGCGGGCGTAGCAAACTCTATCCTTATTAAAGTTAACCAAATTGGTACTCTGACTGAAACTTTCGATGCTATTGAAACAGCTAAACGTGCAGGATATACGACTGTTATTTCTCATCGCTCAGGCGAGACAGAAGATACAACGATTGCAGATATTG
>CAYTHW010000012.1:0-30067 GCA_964437675.1 uncultured Atopococcus sp.
TGAAGTATGTCAGCGAGGAGTATCCGGATCATACTTGTACAGTTGTCGTCGGCAGTCAGAGCCACCGAAGTGAACTGAGATGGTCTGGAATCGCCCGGGTCCTGTCCCAATATGGAGACAAGGTTTATTTAACTGCAGATGATCCTGGATTCATGCATCCCGATGAAATCTCACAAGAAATAGCCAAGAAAATCACATCAGACATTGAGATTCATTTTGTACCTGACCGAGAAGAAGCAGTGATAATCGCTTTACAAACAGCCCGGCCTGATGAAGTAGTCATCCTGGCAGGTAAAGGGAGAGAAACTTCTCAGTTCGTCAATGGAAAAAATGAAGCTTATATCGGCGACTATAAAATTCTGGAAAATTATAAGAAAAACGAGCAGTAGTTACACTTCTTTTTGATCCGATTGACTGCTATCATAGAGTTAAGAAGGGAGAATAATGAATATGAATAATGAAAAACGTAGATTTAATCTCAGTTCTTTACTTTTAGGTATCCTGTTCCTCCTGGGCTCCTATTTTGTATTTATGAATCCCAGCGCAACTTTCGAAACTTTCGCTTTATTTTTTTCTATCGTTATTATTCTTTACGGTATCTTTCAAGTCATTCTCTTTTTCCGTTTAAGAAATCAGACAGAGAACCAGCCCATCACCTGGATAAACTTACTAGCAGGAATCTTTGCAGTTACCATAGGGATATATTTTCTCATTAATCCAACTGTGGGGACGAGTGTCCTGACTGCTCTCTTTGCGGTCTGGTTCCTTTTAATCTTTATACAAGCCAGCTTCCGTCTCCGCTTATTAGGCGGACTGCATCCCGGAATTTTCTGGTTCTCACTCATTTTGAATATCTTGGGCGTTCTTTTAGGAGTTTTCCTCCTCATCCACCCTATCTATTCTTTCTTAACGGTCACGACAATGCTTGCTCTCGGTTTGCTGTTGGCGGGTATCAGCCTGATCATCGACAGCTTCATCTCCTGATTAAAATTAAAAACCGCTGAGGGGCAGCTATTGAGCTGCCCTCAGCGGTTTTTTTGCTCTCTTTATTTCTTTTTCTCTATAAAACATAAAATACATTGAACAGTTTCTTCCAAGTCATTATTATCTATGACCAGATCTACCTCTTCAGGCATGGCCTCTTCATTAGTTTCGTGGCGGTGCGCTACTCTCTCTTCGATTGCTTCCCGGCTGTCTCCCCGCATCTTCATCCGTTTGATCATCTCTTCTTCACTAACGACAAAGTAAATGACAAGACATTGATCGGGATAAGCAGCCTTCATCGCTCTCGCCCCGTTTTTATCCATAGCTAGATGAATGATCTCGTGTTGATCAAGGGCAGATTCAATTTCCTTTAAGCTTAGACCATACTGGTGACCATTGTAACAAGTTGTTTCTAAAAATTGACGAGGATCGAAATCATCCTCATCAACAAAGTAATAATCTATACCCTCGACTTCTCCCTCACGAGGCGGTCTTGTGGTTGTTGTGACGAGCTTTACAATCCCGTGCTTGGTGAGCTCGTTACCCACTGTCGTCTTGCCACTTCCGCTGGCACCTACTAATACAATAATTTTTTTATTGCAAGCCATAGATAATCTCCCCCGAATAATCTTTCTTGTATTCTAACATAAGCTTAGTTTGTTTGGTTCAGGAGAACCTCTGGATGATTAGGAATCAGTAGGACATTCTATTTTCAAAGTAGTTCAATACTTTGGTCAAGGTGAAGGTTAAAATAAAGTACAGGATCATCGAGATGAACAACGGCAGAATACCTTTATAGGACTGGGTCTGAATAATACCTGTCTGATAGGTCAACTCCGCTACACCTATGGTAGAAATGATGGACGATTCTTTAATGATGGTGACAAATTCATTTCCTAAAGCCGGCCAGATATTTTTCAAAGCTTGAGGGAAGACGATATGACGCATGGTCTTAATATAAGAAAGACCTAAACTTCTCGATGCTTCAAATTGCCCGACTGGAATAGAACTCAGTCCGGAACGTATAATTTCAGCTACATACGCCCCGCTGTTTAGAGAAATAGCAATGATACCTGCAACGATTGCCTGGATATTCACAACCATACCCAGACCGAAGTAGATAAACATCACCTGGATAAGTAAGGGTGTTCCACGGACAAACTCGATATAGGCAGTTGCTAAAGCACTTAAAACAGCCTGATCAGATAAGCGCATGAGGGCCAGTAGAACCCCTAGAATCACTCCAAAAAACACACCGATTACTGAAACTAAAATCGTTGTTTTGGTCCCCTGCCAGAATAAAGGCCAATATTGACTTAGGAAGCTCTCTTCTTCCACGCCCTCTTCGCTTGTTTCAACATAAGGTGCCACTTCTTCCAGCCAGGTTTCTATTTGATTATTGGCAAGAGCTTCATCGATAACTCCATCGGCCACTTCAACCAGGTCATCTGATCCCAGAGGAAAGGCTACCGCATTTCCTTCTACTTCTCCGCCTTCAAAATCACCTTCATAAATATATAAATCCCCACGGTTCTGCTGATAGATTTGAGCGGTGGAGTTGGTCAAGATCATCGCTTCAATTTTTCCTGTCTGTAAAGCGATGATCAATTGGTTGATATCATTAAGAAAGTAAGTCTCTGCTCCTTCAATCTGCTCGGCAAATTCGGCCTGTATGGACCCGGTCTGCGCACCGACAGTCTGACCGTCTAAGGATTCTTGACTTCCATACAAGTCACGGTTTTTTTCTAAAATGACTATTGAAGGTTTATCCTCATAATAAATCTTTGAAAAACTGACACTCTTTTCTCTTTCCGGTGTCGGACTCATTCCTGCAATGACCATATCAACTGAACCGGCCTCTAAAGCAGGCAGTAAAGCATCAAAACCTAAATCTTCAATCTGTAATTCTACGCCCAGTTCATCTGCGATAGCCTGTGCCAGTGAAATATCCATGCCAATAATTTCATCTTTTCCATCAATCGTCGCATGAAATTCATAAGGCGGGTAATCTGCACTTGTTCCAAGAATCAAAGTTCCTTTATTTTGTATATCTTCTACTGTTTGAACAGCTTTTACCTCTTGCGGCAGCCCTAAATAAGTAATTATTAAAACAATAATCAGGCTGAGAACCGCCATCCCTCTCTTAAACATCTATTTTCCCCCGTTCTCCAATTTCGAATACACTAAATTATACGTTTTTAAGTGTATTTATTCAAGTCGCTTTTCTTATAGGTTTTATCCTGACCAATCCTTTACAATTAAAAAAGCAGGTCCAAGGACCCGCTTGATGAGAATTTCACTTCATTACTACCATTAACAGTAAACGTCTCTACTTTTTGTCTTTCCATGACTGCTCGGCGATGACACGAGTTGTCTGCCCTAAACCAAACAATTTGATGAAGCCCTCAGCATCATTCTGTTCATAAATATCGTCTTCTTCAAAAGAAGCCAACTCTTCGCTGTATAAAGTATAAGGACTTGTCACAGATACATCGATGATATTTCCTTTATAGAGTTCCATCTCAACAGTTCCTGTGACATTCTCCTGAGTATAATCTACAAAAGCTTGTAAAGATTTACGCAGAGGAGAATACCATAAGCCATTATAGACTAACTCTCCATATTTAATAGCTACATGCTGTTTGAAGTGGAAAGTATCACGGTCGATAGTCATCTCTTCCAATTTATTATGAGCATGGTACAAGATTTCCCCGCCCGGCGTTTCATAAACTCCACGTGATTTCATACCAACGAGACGGTTTTCTACGATGTCTAATAGACCGATTGCATTTTCTCCGCCAATTTTATTTAATTTCTCCATCAATGGAATCGGGTCTAATTTCTCCCCATCCACTGCGACAGGTATACCTTTTTCAAAGCTTACACTTACCTTAGTCTCTGTATCCGGTGCTTTTTGAGGTGTCACCGATAAAGTTAATAAATTGTCGTAGTCCGGTTTATTCTCCGGATCTTCTAAGTCTAATCCTTCATGGGAGATGTGGAATAGGTTCTCGTCTTCTGAATAGCCTTCTTCACGTGTGAATTTTAATGGAATCCCATGCGATTCAGCATAGAGGAATTCATCTTCACGTGATTTCAAGTCCCATTCACGCCAAGGTGCAATAATCGTAATAGTAGGATCGAATTCACGAATACCTAGTTCAAAGCGGACCTGGTCATTTCCTTTACCCGTACATCCATGAGCAATCGCGTCACAGCCTTCTTCATGTGCAATCTCAACCATTCGCTTACTCATTAAAGGACGTGCATAAGCCGTTCCCATCAAATATCTGCCATCGTAGGTAGCATTGGCTTTCAGGGCCTGCCAGACAAAATCCGTCAAGAATTCTTCACGTAAGTCCTCAACATATAATTTACTTGCTCCGGATTTTAAAGCTTTATCTTCTAAAGCATCAAAGTCCTCATCCTGACCGACATTAGCATTCATCGCGATGATTTCCGGATCATTATAATTAGCTTTCAACCAATGAACGATAACTGATGTATCCAAACCACCTGAATAAGCAACTAATATTTTCTTAACTTCTTTTTTAGCCATGATTCCATCCTCCTATTAATTGTTTAACTTATTTTCCATCCACTCAATATGTTCTTTTACTCTCTCTGGTGCAGGTCCCCCCGCTACTTTTCGGTTGAAGGTCACTGTCTGCAGATCGATCGCTTCAAATATATCACTTTCAAAGGCCTCATGGAACTCTTGATAGTCCTCCAACGGCATCGTTTCCAAAGTGTAATCATTTTCCAGACAATACTGGATGATATCTCCTGTTATACGATAGGCATCTCGGAAAGGAATTCCCTTGGCTGCCAGATAGTCTGCGCAGTCTGTCGCATTGATAAAACCTTCAGCTGTTGCGGCATACATCTTGTCTTCATGAACGATTGTCTCTTCTAGCATATCCGGTAATAAAGCCAGCATCTGCTGCATCGTATCGATAGAGTCGAATAAGAGTTCTTTTTCCTCCTGCATATCCTTGTCATAAGCTAAAGGCAGGCCTTTCATCACCGTTAGGATTGCCATCAGGTTACCATAAACCCGTCCTGATTTCCCACGTAATAATTCATGCATGTCTGCATTTTTCTTTTGAGGCATGATGCTCGATCCTGTCGAGAAGGTATCTTTGAGAGAAATAAATTTAAACTCCTGGCTCGACCAGATAATCGTCTCTTCGGCATAGCGACTGAGGTGCATACTTAAAATCGATAAGTCGGAAGCCAGCTCGATAGAATAATCACGGTCAGAGACTGCATCCAAACTGTTATGAGCATAATCAGTAAAACCTAACAGTTCTGTCGTATACTCACGGTCAAGCGGGAAAGTCGATGTCGCTAGAGCGCCCGCTCCCAGAGGATTCGTTTCTAAGATGCGTGCCTTCGTATCTTCTAAACGAGTCATGTCCCGGTACAGCATCTCAGCATAAGCCATACAATAATGAGCGTAAGTAATCGGCTGGGCACGCTGCAGGTGTGTATATCCCGGCATGATAGTCTCGGTATGGTCCTCAGCTTTCTTACAAAAAGCTGCGATTCCGTCTTTCAGCAATAAAATCAATTCATCGATTTCATTTTTGCTGTAAATCTTCAGATCGACGGCTACCTGATCATTTCGACTGCGTCCTGTATGAACTTTTTTACCTATATCACCGAGGCGACGGGTTAATTCAGCCTCTGTGAAACTATGGATATCTTCTTCGGACATATCGATCACGAGGTCGCCTGCTTGATAGTCTTCTTTCATTTGAAGAAGTTCTGCTGCGATCTTGTCAGCCTCTTCTTCAGGAATGATTCCCTGCTTGCCCAGCATCTTAGCATGGGCATGAGAACCTTCTATATCTGCTTCAAACAAACGCTGGTCGATTTGAATCGACTGGTTAAATGAGTAGGCTAACTCTGATAAGCTGTCATGAAATTTATTGGACCAAATTGCCATTCTTATTCCTCCCTGTTTATCTTAGACATATTTTTTATCCATACGTTTTTCATACCAATTGAGTAACTGTGTCAAACTATAAGTTAAGATTAAGTACAGAATCATCGAGATGATTAAAGGCTCGACCCCCCTATAACTTAAACTCGTCACATTTCTTGTCTGGAAAGTCAGTTCTGCAACTCCGATAGTTGATACAATCGAAGATTCTTTGATTAAAGTAACAAATTCATTACCCAGTGAAGGCCAGATGGAGCGGAGAGACTGCGGAAATACAACCTGTCTCATCGTTGTTCTATAATCCAGACCCAAGGCCCGGGCAGCTTCGCTCTGTCCTTTATCCACCGCATTAACTCCGCCACGTATGATCTCACAGATATAGGCTGTTGAGTTTAAGGACACGGCTACTAAGCCAGAGGTGAGAGTTGACCAGCCAAAAATTGAACCTAAACCGATGAAAACGAACAAGACTTGAATCATGAGTGGTGTACCACGGACAATCTCCACATATAAGCGGGCTATGATTTCTAAAATCTTGATTCCTGACAGACGCATCAAGGCCAGGACTGAGCCTAATATTGTTCCTACGATGATGGAAACAAGTGAGATGAGTAGAGTAGTCTTGATCCCATCCCAGAAATACGGCCAGTATTTTAACCAGGTGTCCTGCTGGCTGTCTTCAATGATGCTGTAGGATTCTTCCAGCCATTCTTCATATTGACCGGAGACATTGACTTCATTGACAGTTTCATTGATAGCTGCCAGTAAGGCCGGCTGATTCTCCGGCAGCCCAATCGCTTTACCGGCTATATCTGCTTCTATACCAGAATCAACCACTGTTAGATTTTCATTTTCTGCTGCGAATGCATTAGCGACAGAATCGTCCAGGAGCACAACATCCACCTGCGAAGCCTGCAGAGCTGAAATGACATCTCCAGATTTACGCATGACGACAATCTCTGCATCTTCAGGGAAGTATTCGCGGATTAATGTTTCCTGCAGAGTATTTTCCTGTACACCTACCACACCATTGCTGTCGATAACGTCTTGATAGTTTAAATATTTACCTTCATCTTCTACTCTGATGGCAAATGACTGAGTGTCTTGATGGTAAATCTCCGAGAAATCAATCGTCTCGTCCCGTTCTTCTGTATAAGTCATTCCAGAAATGATGATATCGATATTTCCGGCTTCCATCGCGGTGATTAGATTGGGGAATTCCATATCGACTAATTCCAACTCCACACCCAGATCCTCAGCGACACGTTCACCTAAGAAAACATCTGAGCCGGTGAGGGTATTTTCGCCATTCTTATTCACGATAAATTCAAAAGGCGCATAACCTGAAGCTACACCCATGCGCAGACTTCCACGCTCCTGAATAGTTTCTAATAAATTTCCTTCAGCGGCAGCTTCAGATGAGCCTCCTTCTTCTCCATCCTGGGCTGAAACTGTTAAAGCAGAAAAGGGCGACAAAAGACTGACAGCGAGCATCAATGTTACTGTTATATATTTGATGATTAAATTGGTTAATTTGTCCATGAGGAACTTCCTTCCCTAAATGATTATCAGAATTATACTATTAACGGTATTTTTATGCAAGCATTCTGTTGGTTATTGTATAAAAAAAGATACGTATCTCTTTAATCTATCACTTATCTTTCCTTTTTCGCTCTTCCTTCCTTTTTAATTTTCTTATCCGTATACACGAATAGGGTATAATTATTTTACTACATAGTAAGGAAGGTTATAGATGAAAAAAGTAAAAAAAGATACTTTATATTCTCTTCTCTCTTTAATATTCGTTTTTTCCGCCGGACTGCTCGTGGGTTTCTTTACTGATCAATATATGAATCAGTCCAATACAGCTGAAGAAACGACAGCCGCCTATTCGATTAAACCGCCGGATTCCTCTCCAGGACTGGAAGAACTTAGTCCGGATCAGCCTCTAACCTACAAAGAATGGCTTAAAGAGAAAGAGTTCAAATATGATAACCTTTTTATGGAAGATTTAGATCAAATAACTTGTCAGGAAATTACTGACTATCACCAGGAACTACTGAAGATACCCGCTATGAATTACTCTATCTCCTATGAGAATTTAATTACCCAAGAGATTTATAATCATAATGAAAATGAACTGACGGTCGTTGCCAGTACGAGTAAAATCCTAACAGCGATGATTTATCTGGATTTGATAGAGGAAGAAAAAATAGAGTCCGATACCCCTGTCCTTTATGCGCCGGCCTACTATCAAGATGGAGGGGGCGCAATCACCAGCGATGCAGGAAACCGGTCATCTTACCCTCTGGATAAAGTTATAGAAGAGATGATTGTTCATTCAGATAATACAGCAGCCATGATGTTGAAAAATTATTATAGAAATAACTTTGGGAATTATGAGAAAAAGGTCCAGGAGCTGCTCGGCTTAACTGAAGAAGATATTTCGCAGGTGGACCTGCTTTGGAACCGTCTGAACAGCCGCTATTTAAAAGAAGGTCTTAGATTAGCTGCCCATGATGAGAATTATGATGAGCTGATTCAATACATGCTGAACGCTGAACAGCCTTTCTTTCTTTCTACTTACGTAGATGAAAATATAGCAGTCAAGTATGGTCAGCTGGGAGCAAGCCAGCATGATGTAGGCATTTATTATATAGAAGGTGAGCCGGTTTATCTGATTGCCGTTTTGACCAACGGGCTCACACGGGAGCAGGCCGATGAATTCATGGGAAGGATTAATCTTAACCTGGTAACCCAGGCTCTCTACAACGACTACCTCAATACATTTAAATAGAAAAAAGGGATGTCCTGTGACATTCCCTTTTTTGATTCTTTTAGCGAATTGTTTTCTTTAGATTTTCTAAATTTTCTCTCATCAGACTTAAGTAGCCTTCCGCCGAGTGGAGTTCCTCATCCTCTACTGATTCTAAGGAATATAAAACCTCTGTTTCAATAGCTGTTTCATCTGCTACGGTTTGAGCCAGATCAGAACTGGCGGTTGAGTTGTAGTAAATAACCGGTACTTCTTCTTCCTTGATCAATTCTGTTACCTCAGCCATTCTCTGAGCACTGGCTTCAGATTCTGAGGACAAGCCTGCCAAGGATTCCTGAACCAGATTGTAGCGGTGAGCGATATAGCCAAATGCAGCATGCTGGGTGATGAATAATCTGTGGTCTGCAGATTCAAAAGCCGTCTCGTAGTCTTTGTTCAGCTCCTCTAACTCAGCTATAAAAGATTCTGCATTTTCTGTGTAAGCTGCTTCATTCTCGGGATCGAGTTCAATCAAAGCTTCTTTAATCTCTGTGACTTGTTGTTGAGCCAGCACAGGGTCCAGCCAGGTATGAGGATCTACAGTGTGGTCATGATCTTCAAGTTCACCATCATCAGTTTCTTCATGGCCGGCATCTGTCTCTTGAATTAAATCGATATTCTCATCTGTTTCCACTATTACAGTAGAAGATGATAAGCTTTCTACAAGAGCAGGAACCCAGGTTTCCATTTCAGGATTCGCATAAATAAAAGCATCACTTTCTTCAATGACTGCTAAGTTTTTGGCGCTTGGTTCAAAACTGTGTGCATCTGCTCCCTTGACCATCATATCGACATGCGCCAGATCACCGGCTACCTGCTGGGTAAAGACATAGACGGGGTAAAAGCTGGTCATTATGTTGAGGCGGCCCTCTGTTTCTTCTCCATCAGATGAGGACGATTGACAGGCAGACAAAACCAAAACAGCAATAGTCATAATTAAAAGCCCAATTCTTTTTTTCATAATTAACTCTCCCTTTTTTATAAATCGTAATCTTTACGATTTGACTTTTATATCTTATAAAAAGACACTGCATTTGTCAATCAATTTCCCGGCGGATCAATTCGGATGTTTGGTCATAAGAAGAAAATCTTGTACAATAACATTAAATATTGAATTAGGGAGCGTTAAAATCATGAAAAGCATTGAAAAATATTTAAATACTGTTGAGAAATATACACGAGTAACCCCAGAGCAGGCAGAAGATTTAGTGACCGAGGCAAAGGGCACTATTATTTTCCTTGCCCGTGAAACCTGCCCTTACTGCCGAAAAATGATTGGGAAATTAGACCGGGCAGCTGAAGATAAAGATCTGACTATCTACTACCTTGACACAGGTGATACGGACCACATCGAAGACACTGCTGTGTTTAGACAAAAATACGATATCGCTACTGTCCCTTCACTAATCTATTCTGATGAAAATGGAGTCCAAACTGTCTCTGACAGCTCCCTTTCTACAGATGAGATTATTGATTTTGTTCATGCCTAATTTTATTAATAAAGCATAATTTTTGAAAGCACCTCCTTTTCACTTTAAGATGAAGATATAAATGAAAGGGAGGATTTTTTATGTCTAAAATTGCATGTATTATTACAGATTTGTTTGAAGATGTGGAATATACCGAACCTCGTCAAGCATTAGAAGAAGCCGGCCATCAAGTGGTTATAGTCGGACTGGAAGCAGGAGTAGAAGTTACCGGGAAGGCTGAAGGCACTAAAGTTCTGATCGACCATGCTGCTAAAGACACTGATCCCCAAGAATTTGATGCTCTATTCATCCCTGGCGGATATTCTCCTGATAAATTAAGGGGAAATGAAGATGTCCTAGATTTTGTCAGACATTTTGCGATGTATCAAAAACCTATCTTCTCTATTTGCCATGCCCCTCAATTATTAGTCAATGCAGGTGTATTAAATGGTAAAAACCTAACTGCCGTCAAGCAGGTAGGCCAGGATGTGATCAATGCCGGAGGAAACTATTTCGATGCAGAAGTGGTTATTGATCCATCCGGCCTCATCTCCAGTCGTACACCTGATGATCTCCCGGCCTTTAAACAAGCTATCGTTCAGGCCTTAGATAAATAAAATTTACCAGTTTAAGTGGTTGCTTTATTCATATGAAAGATTATAGTTAAGATATGAATAAAACAAGGAGTTAATGCTGATATGACTAAAAAATTTGTTAATGCAAGAATCTACAAACATGAAGAAGCCGATGAAATCCTAATTGAAAATGGTAAATTTACAGCGATTGGAACAGACTTGGGTGAGGCAGACGAGGTCATTGATTTAGGCGGGTGTTTAGTCCTGCCTCCTTACGTTGACTCACATCTTCACCTTGATTATTATATGACAGGAAAGACGGATCAGGCCAAAAACGAGACAGGTACCTTATTCGAAGCTATCGATATTTGGAATGACTTTAAAAAGGGCACTACTAAAGAAGAAATGAAAGAGCGTATGTACGCCGCTATTCAAGATGTAGTAGGCTATGGGACCCAGTATATCCGTGCTCAAACCGATTGTACGGACCCCAACCTCACCGGGATCAAAGCTGCCTTAGAAGTTCGTGATGAGCTGAAGGATAAAGTTACTATCCAAGTAGTAGCTTTTCCTCAAAATGGAATGTACTCTTATGAAGAGGATGGAAAGACAGGCCGTGACCTGGTCGAAGAAGCTCTGCAATTGGGTGCAGACTGTGTGGGAGGTATCCCTCATAATGAATGGTCGCGTGAAATTGGAGAAGAATCGGTTAAAGAGATCGTCCGCCTAGCTGTTAAATATGACAAGCTGATTGATGTTCACTGTGACGAGACAGACGATGTGCAGGCTCGCTTTGTCGAATCTTTGAATGCCGAAGCTATGAAGGCAGGCCGTGGAGATTTAACAACTGCTTCTCATACTTGTTCTTTCTCATCCGCAGATAATTCCTATGCTTTCCGTATGATTGGACTCTTTCGTCAATCAGGTATGAATTTTGTAGCTTGTCCGACTGAAAACTTATTCTTACAGGCCCGCCAAGATTCTTACCCTAAAAGACGGGGGTTAACACGTGTCAAAGAATTTGTAGACAACGGAATTAACGTTGCTTTTGGTCAGGACTCTATTGTTGATTTATGGTATCCGGCAGGAAATGGTAACTTGATGAATATCCTGGATAATGGAATTCATGCTGAACACTTGATGCGGGAGGAAGATTTCCCCAGAAACTTTGACCTCATCACCTATAACGGTGCTCAATTAATGAAGATAGAGGATGAGTACGGCTTGGAAGAAGGAAAACCAGCGAACTTCATCGTCTTAGATGCACCGGATGTTTTTGAAGCTCAGCGTAATCGTGTGCAATGTGTAGCTTCTATAAGAAACGGCGAATATCTGTTTAAGAAAGCTGTTCCTTCTTATGAAGTAGGATTAGACTTATAAAAAGAAGCCAGGCCTTATTAATAAGGTCTGGCTTTTCCTTTTGATATCTTTATGATATCCAATAGATATCAATAATCTCAGAGAAAATACTTGGAAAATAAGTATTATATTGAAGAGTTTTATAGGCGAGATAGCATACCTGCTAGCAGAGATATCTAACGAGATAGCATAAATTCACTTATGATATCTCATTTTTTGTCCTTAAATCTGACATTGTGGATGGTGATATCAAGTCGATGAATAGGATAAGTGTCAAAAAATCTTTTTTTACTTTATATAAGGCTTAAAAGAAGAGAGTATGGAGCTTACCATGTTATAATACTATATAAATAACAGAATTGAGGCGGTGGCTATGGGAAGAGGTGGCGGTGGTTTTGGCGGCGGCGGTTTTGGCGGCCGCGGAGGTGGTTTTGGTGGTAATTTCGGGGGCAGCAGATCAGGAGGCTTCGGCGGAAATTTAGGTACCGGACGGGGCGGCGGCAGGCCTTCCCCAGGCACTGGCGGATTTGGCGGCCGGCCGGGCTATTCTCCTCGCCCGAGAATGGGGTTCCCTTTTCCAATGGCGGGCCCGGTCATTATTAATAGACAGGGATCCTCGGGAAGAAGACAATATTCCAATGGGCCTAGCGGTAACGGAAATAAAAATCCTCCGCCTTCTAACAGTGGATGCGGAGCAAGTCTTTTAATTGGCCTTATAGGTATTATCATTCTCTCTTTGATTGCTTTCTTTTTATTCGGTGGAAATGGACAAGTCGAGTCGTCCAATGTGCAACGTGAACCTTTAAGCAGCGGATCCGTCAATGAAACGGATTATATTACAGATGAAGCCAGATGGATCAATAATGAGGCGGAAGCAGAAGAAGGACTGCGTTATTTCTATAATGAAACCGGTGTCCAGCCGCATCTCCTTATTACCACAGAGATTCCGCCGGGCGCATCATCAACAGCCAGTCCAGCCGAGATTGAAGCTTATGCTGAAGATTTCTATAATGAAAAATTTACAGATGAAGCTCATCTCCTGCTCATTTTTTATGAACCCCAGCCTAGTAACTATCTCACTTACTACTTGGCAGGGCGGCAGGCAGAGTCCGTCATTGACGATGAAGCCGGCCAGATTTTATTAGATTACCTGGATCAAAATTATACTGATTCCAGCTTAGATGAGGAGGAATACTTCAGCAAATCCTTCAGACAGGCAGCTGACCGCATCATGACTGTGACAAGATCTCCACTTCCAACAATTTTAATCAGTTTAGTTATACTTGTTATAGCAGTGCTTCTCTACTTCGTTTGGAAACGCAGACAAGAAGCGAAAAAAGAACGTCAGCGTCAAACAGAGGAAATGCTGAGCCGTCCTCTTGAAACTTTCGGCAGTCAAGATTTAAGTGATTTAGAAAAAAAATATGAAGATAGTTCAGAAGATTCGACACAATAGGAGGAAATAATCATGGCAAATATTTTAAGTCGTTTTTCAGATATAATCAGTTCTAATATCAATGCAGTGTTAGATAATATGGAAGATCCTGAAAAGATGATTGATGAGTACTTACGTCAAATGCTGGATGATTTAGCCGAAGTTAAAAATAATACTGCAGCTGTCATGGCTGAAGAGACTAGAGCTAAACGTAAAATTGATGAAAATGAAGCGGAAGTCTTAAAATATACAGAATTTGCAAAAAGAGCTCTCGAAGCAGACAATGATGACGATGCCCGGGTTTTCTTAACTAAAAAACAAGAACTTGAAGACTTAGGTACCAGTTTAGCCAATGCTTATGCCCTCGCACATGAAAATGCCACTAAAATGCGCCAAATGCATGATAAGCTGGCCAGTGATATCGAAACTCTCCGTCAACGCCGCAACGTCATCAAAGTCCAGGCTTCTATTGCAGATACCCAGGAAAAATTAAATAAAGTGAAAGATACCACAGGCGCATCCTCAGATGCTGCTTCTAACTTCAAACGTATGGAGGAAAAAGTCAGCCAACGTTTAGATCAGGCAAAAGCGATGGAAGAATTGAACCAGGAGCCTGTTGATTCAGCCAAATCACTGGAAGAAAAATATAGTCAATCATTAGCTTCAGCTTCAGTAGAAAGTGAATTAGAAGCGATGAAATCATCGATGGGCTTATCGGAAACTGATAAGGAATAATTATAGACAATTTTAATAAATCAAATGAAAACTCGAAAATTTCTTCGAGTTTTTTTATTTAATCTGAAAAATTAATTTATTTTCTAAATCAGCGGAATCCTTAATTATTTCTTTATCCTTAATATGATATACTTCTCTTGTGTTTATTCAATTACCTCCCAATTTATGAAAGGGGTTAACAATGAAAATTTTAATTACTAGTGAATTATATGCTCCTTTAATAAATGGAGTAGTCACTTCTATTGTTACCTTGAAAGAAGCATTGATCAACTTAGGGCACGATGTTCGTATTTTGACTCTTGGAGAAAGAACAACTCAATCAGCAGACGGGAGCATCTACTACTGTTCTTCAATTGCCTGCGATAAAATATATCCTGGTGCCCGTCTCATGTTGAAAGCAGATCAGGAAATCTTAAATAGGATTGTAGATTGGCAGCCTGACATCATCCACAGCCAATCAGAGTTTTCTACTTTCAGGCTGGCTAGAAAAATCGCGAACTATCTGGATATTCCTATTGTCCACACTTACCATACTGCTTATGAGGATTACACTCATTATTTTGCTCCTAACTATACAGTTGGAAGAAAGATGACCAAAATTTTTTCAAAAATATTAAGTAATTCTATCGATACTATCATTGCACCCACAGAAAAAATGGCCGATCTGCTTACCAACTATGATGTTCATTCAAATATTGAAGTCGTTCCTACTGGGATTCCTTTAAATAAATATAGGAATTCTTCTCCGCAAGGTGAACTCGAGGCTCTCAAAACTAAGTTGAATATTCCAGAAAATAATAGGATTCTTTTATTCGTAGGTCGACTGGCAAAAGAAAAAAATATTGAAGAGCTGGTTAATTACCTGGCTCGTCTGAAGATGAATAATATTTCTTTTTTAATTGTAGGAGACGGACCCTACCGTTTAGAATTGGAAAAGCTTGTCTCTGAGAAAAACATGGAAGACCAGGTCATTTTTACTGGAATGATTCATTCCTCCTCTCTCACTCAGTATTACCAATTAGCTGATGTTTTTCTTAACGCCTCCACCAGTGAATCACAGGGATTGACTTACATCGAGGCGATGGCGTCAGGGCTGGTTCCTCTCTGCCGGGAAGATGACAGTCTTAAGGACGTTATCCTCAATTATAAGAATGGTTTCCAGTATCAAAATTTCCAGGACTTCCAAAATTACCTGATTGGAATTCTGAAGGACACTGATTTAAGACGAAGTCTTGGAGAGCAGGCTCAACATTTTGTTTTAAATAAATATTCCGATCAGGAATTCGCTCAATCTATCGAGAGAATTTATGAAAAAACTGTCCATCAAAGGCTTGCTTTGAAAGTAACTGTCTAGAGCAGCTCATTTCTCGAATTTGATATCATCAAGAGATATACTCGCTATCATGGAAGAGAGGACTTAATTCTAAGTGAGATGACTTACACCTTGGTGGTTTGATGAGACAGTTCTGATAGCACTTGATAGCTTTTTATATATCAGGTAACTTACTACCTGCTCTCTTTCCTGATCAAGATAAAATGATTAAAATAAAATGATTAAAGATTTCAGTATTATCCAAAATAACCAAACAAAAAGATGCACTTACCCGCTGGGTAAGTGCATCTTTTCTCTATATATTAAAACATTCCACCGACAATCTGGTATCTTCTTTTAAACCACCATTTGACACCTATAGCCAGCACACCCACTGGGATGGAAATGATGGGGGGGATTGGTATATTAACAGACTCTGGAATAAAGATATTAATTAAAGCCGCTACCACCGCCCATAAAGCTATCGATCCTATACTTGCTCCAAAATACTTCCAGTAATTATTTTTTTGTCCGGGGCGCGGAGCTGTCTTGCCAATTGCCAGCATCACGAGACCACCTATCAGGAAGTTAGCTACCATTGATATCAAGCCTAACTGGGAAGAACCCTCCGTGCCTGACCAATATTCTGATACCCCTGATAAGATAGCAAATACTCCCCCTACGAGTAAAGCTCCGTCAATATAGAGCTGCCAGTCCGGTGAGAGTTCTACAGGCTCCTCTACCCCGTCTTCTTCAGATGGACCATATAATAGCAACTGAGCCTGCTCGGTTACAGTCCCATATAAACGACGGGCTGTAATGCCTTCCACCTGCTTATCAATAGCCTCCTGCATCATCCTGTTCAAGCGCTTTTCTACAGCTTTTTGATCTACATCTTCCTTTAGTAGAGCACGTTGTAGTTTTGTAAAATATTCAGCATTTTTATTAGTTAATTGATGATACAGCTTTTCATTTTCTTCTCTATAATTAACTGAAATATTTTCTGGCTCTTTGTCTCTGTCTCGACTCATGCTCTTCCTCCTGTCTCTTGATTAAACGTTAAATCTAAATAAGATAATGTCTCCATCTTGAACAATATAATCTTTTCCTTCTGAACGATAGACGCCGGCTTCGCGGGCCGCGGCGATAGAGCCGGTTCTGACATAATCTTCATACGAAACTGTTTCAGCACGAATGAAACCACGCTCGAAGTCTGTATGTATGATCCCGGCTGCCTGCGGGGCTGTCATTCCTTTTTTAAATGTCCAGGCACGGGCCTCTTTTTCACCTACTGTAAAATAAGTACCCAATCCCAGTAAATCATAAGACTTGCGAATTAAACGATTCAAACCCGGCTCTTCAATTCCAAGATCCTCTAAGAACATTGCTTTTTCTTCATCATCCAGCTCTGCCAGTTCTTCCTCAATAGCTGCTGAAATCACTACAACTTCAGCCCCCTCAGAATCTGCAATAGCCTGAACTTCTTTAACATACTCATTATTTGAGTAATCAGCCATCGAATCTTCTGAAACATTGGCCACGTATAACATTGGTTTAGCTGTTAATAAGAAAAGTCCTTGAACGATCTTCTTTTCATCTTCGTTAAAATCTATAGCACGTACTGGATTTCCAGCTTCTAAAACAGGCAGTATTTTATCTAGAACTGCCAGTTCTTCTACTGAGTTATCCTCTTTTGTACGGGCTTTTTTCTTAGTTTTTTCATAACGTTTTTCCATAGATTCTAAATCTGCCAAAGCCAGTTCAATATTGATTGTCTCGATATCTTCTGAGGGGCTGACCCGGCCGTCCACATGTGTAATGTTTTCATCATCAAAACATCTGACGACATGGCATATTGCATCTACTTCACGTATATTAGCTAAAAATTTATTACCTAAACCTTCACCTTTACTTGCCCCGCGTACAATTCCGGCGATATCTGTAAATTCAAAGGTAGTTGGGATTTTTTTATCTGGTTTAGCTATTTCAGTTAAGACATCCAAACGTTCATCAGGCACTTCAACGACTCCGACGTTTGGGTCAATCGTTGCAAAAGGATAGTTAGCTGCTTCTACTTTCGCTTTTGTTATTGCATTAAATAAAGTTGACTTACCTACGTTAGGCAGGCCTACAATTCCAGCTGTTAAAGCCATATTTTCACATACTTTCTTTAATTTTTCTCAATTACTTTTTTCATTTTACGTTCAAACTCTCTGCGCGGCATCATGACCAGTTGACCGCAACCTTCACATTTGATGCGTATATCGGCACCCATACGAATAATTTCCCATCTGTTTTGTCCACAGGGATGTTGTTTCTTCATTTCAACTATGTCATGTAAATCATAGCTCTTCTCCATGATGCTCTCCTTTTCAATAGTTTAATCTAATCTAATATCCAAGACTTCCAGAATCCGGCTCAAATCATCTTCCGATGTGTATTCGATGATAATCTTACCCTGTCCATCCTTTTTATTATTTATATTAACATCAGTTCCTAATTTTTCTATAAGCAATTCTTCACTTGCCTTAATATAATTAGGCTTTTCCAGATCTTTCTGAGTTGATTTATTTTCAGTGTTTTTTTCTGCATTTGCTGCAGAAACAGCTTTCTCAAGCTGCCGGACTGTTAAGTCATCTCGCACCGCAAGCTCGGCAAAAGGAACAATGAGCGCTTTGTTTTTAAGACCTAATAAAGTCCGGGCAATCCCCATAGAAATTTTATCTTGATTGAGCATATCCTTGACTTGATCTGGTAACTTCAGAAGACGCAGAGAGTTGGTAATATGAGGACGGCTCTTTCCTAATCGTTCAGCTACTTCACTCTGAGTTAGATCCAGCTTATCCATCATCATACTATAGGCTTCTGCTTCTTCTAAGGCTGTCAAGTCTTCTCGTTGAAGATTTTCTAAAATTGCAAGCTCTATCATTTCTTCTTCTGAAAGCTGTCTGACTATTGCAGGGATAGTCGTTTTACCTGCAAGCTTTGAAGCCCGCACCCGCCGCTCCCCTGCAACTATCTCATAGCCGGTGACTGAAGAGGCTCTCAAAACTATAGGCTGCAGAACTCCTGACTGTTTAATCGAATCTGAAAGTTCCTGCAAAGCTGTCATGTCAAAATGTAAACGGGGCTGGTGAGGATTTGGGCGAATTTCATCCAAAGGAATTTCCTGAATCGTGCTCTCGTCTTTAATAGTATTTGTTTCATTAATTTCCTGAAAGAGGGCATCTATTCCACGCCCGAGAGCTTTCTTTTTATTTTTTTCCACTTTCGATCACTTCCTCTGCAAGCTGGGCATATACCTCAGCTCCTTTAGATTTTGGATCGTAATCGACAATAGAAAGCCCGTAACTGGGTGCTTCTGACAAACGGACATTCCGAGGAATAATAGTCTTATAAACTTTTTCATGGAAATATTTTTTAACTTCCGCTACTACATCATGGCTCAAGTTAGTGCGGGCATCGTACATAGTCATCAAAACACCTTCAATAAGCAGGTCAGAGTTAAAGTGCTTTTGAACGAGACGGATTGTATTCAATAATTGACTAAGTCCTTCTAAAGCATAATACTCTGCTTGAACGGGTATCAAAACAGAGTTGCTGGCAGTAAATGCATTGATCGTCAGATGACCTAGGGAAGGCGGGCAGTCAATCAGTATAAAATCATAAGAAGATTTTACTTGTGCTATAGCCATTTTTAGTCGAGATTCCCGCCGCTGCATATTGGTCAACTCCACCTCTGCACCTGCTAATTCAATCGAAGCGGGTGCCACCCACATGTTTTCACGGCTGGTCGGTAATATGACATCTTGGAGCGGAAAATCATCAATCAGTACATTATAGATATCCTGCTCAATTTCAGCTTTTCTTATACCCAGACCGCTTGTGGCATTGCCCTGAGCATCGATATCAATAACCAGGACTTTATAGCCTAATTTTGCTAAGGAGGCGCCTAAATTGACAGTCGTTGTTGTTTTCCCAACTCCACCTTTTTGATTAGCAATTGCTATTGTTCTCGTCATTTTATTCCTCCTTTATGTACTATTCAATTGGATTTTTGTTTGGTGTACCAGGCTGGCGGGGATATTTTTTAGGAGTCTTTTTGACTTTCTCTATAACGTAGATATGTCTTTCCCCGGCATTTTCAGGTAATTCAAAAGCGATATCCTCTGCCATTTTCCCCCCGAATGTATTGATAGCTTTTTCTGCTATCTCCATTTCCTCACTCCCGCTGCTAGCTTTCATTGCTAGAAAGTAGCCGCCTGGTTTGACTAAGGGAAGACAAAGCTCACTCAACACACTCATTCTGGCAACAGCACGAGCAGTTACAATATCAAAGCTTTCTCTATGTTTTTTATTTTGACCAAAATCCTCAGCACGATTATGAAAGAGATGAACCGAATCTAATTCAAGATTTGAGGTCAATAAATCTAAAAAATTAATTCTTTTTTGTAAAGAATCAACTATCGTAACTTCCAGATCGGGAAAAAGAATCTTCAAAGGCAGGCTTGGAAATCCTGCTCCTGATCCTACATCGCAAAGTGATATGCTATCATCAAAGTCATGATGCTTCGCCAAGGTTATCGAGTCATAAAAATGTTTAAGATAAACCTCTTCCTCATCAGTGATAGCAGTTAAATTAATTTTATTATTCCATTCCACCAACAGTTCATAATAAACTTTAAATTGTTTCATCTTTTCTTCAGTAATAGGTAAGTTTTCTTCTGTTAGGGTCTGAAAAAATTCATCTGGCGTCATTTCCATGCTCCTTTAATTGACCATATTGTGAAACTTATAAATTGTTTCACACACCTTTAATAATATCAAAAATGAAGAAAAAAACAAGCACAGCCAGCTATTATCTATACTGTGATTTTCTCGCTGTCCAACAGGTTTCCATAGGCTGACTGTTCCCCACTTTTGATGCTATCATCCCCCGACTTCAAATCACAATACTCTAGGCCCTGAAAATCGAAACCATAAAATTGAGCTTCTCTGTTAACTCTCACTCCACCCGGCATTCACCAAGATATTTTCAAGATAGCTGGAGGATATCTTATCAACCTGTCTTGATAGCTGACTGGACACTAATCAAATGCTATTTATAGGCTCTCTGATATCATATAAATTAATCAGATATCTAAAAGATATCAAAATAAAAAGGTGTGTAATCAAAAAATAGAACTAAACCCATGTCTAGTTCTATTTCTACTATTAAAAAGACGGTGCTTCCGACTCCGGCAAGTAGGAAAGCGAGGAGAATTTGTTGTATTCTTTGATGAAAAGTAAATTGACTGTTCCTCTGGCACCACTACGATTCTTTTCAATGATGACCTCAATGATATTATCATCTTCGGGTTCTTCTTCACCATCTTCACTCCGATAATAATCCTCCCGATATAAGAATGAAACAATATCAGCATCTTGCTCAATAGATCCCGATTCCCGCAGGTCACTCAGAATAGGGCGTTTATCTTGCCTGGATTCTACACTTCTCGATAGTTGGGAAAGGGCTAAAACAGGTACTTCCAACTCTTTGGAAATTTTCTTAAGCTGGCGTGATATTTCGGATACTTCCTGTTGACGGCTTTCACGCCCAATTCCTTCGATTAACTGTAAGTAGTCAATGACGATTAAGCCCAGTTTCCCTTTTTCCTGTTTTAATCGTCTACACCTTGCTCTTATCTCAGATGTTCTGATTCCTGGTGTATCATCAATATAGATATCAGCCTGTGCTAATGAACCTGCGGCTACAATCAGATTGCTCCATTCGTCTTCGGTAAGCTGGCCTGTTCTTAAATTGGAGGCGTTGATGCTCCCTTCAGCACACAGCATACGATTGACTAATTGGCTGGCTCCCATTTCTAAACTAAAAACGACAACAGTTTCATCAGATTTAGTTCCTATATTTTGGGCAATATTTAAAGCAAAAGCAGTTTTCCCCATACCGGGGCGGGCGGCTAAAATAATGAGTTCATCAGGATGAAGACCTGCCGTAATTTGGTCGAGAGCACCATAACCCGTCGACAGACCAGTAATATTCTCATCATTTTGATACAATTCATCGACAGTTTTTAAGTTGTCGGTCACAATTTCCGATATATGAATAAGCCCATCACGCGCTCTTTTCTCTGAGACTTGTAAAATCTTTTGTTCAGCATCCTGCAAAATCGATTCTGTATCCGCATGCTGTTCAAACCCGGCTTTTTCAATCTGCTGGGCAGTTTGGATCAATTTGCGCAAGGTTGATTTTTCTTCTACAATTTTTGCATAAAAACCCACGTTCGCTGATGTTGGCACGTTGATAGCTAAGTCACTGAGATATTTTCTTCCGCCGATGTCCTCCAGCTGATTATTACTCTCTAACTCGTTAGCAACTGTGAGCGCATCTATTACTTCGCCGCGATCATTAAGATCAATCATAGCCTGAAAAATCAGCTGATGATTGCGACGATAGAAATCGAGAGCTTCTACATATTCATGAGCTTCTACTATTGCATTAGGATTACGTAAAACAGCACCGATGACGGCTTGTTCTGCTTCTATATTCTGAGGTGGTAATTGACTTTGAAATCCTTCCATAGCCACAATTTAGCCTCTCCTTCTATACTAATCATGATAAAAACCACTACCAGTCCGGGAGTGGTTTCAGTTTCGTAAGCTTCCTATTGAATTGCTGTCACATTTACGGTAAATTTGGCTGTTACCTCAGGATGTAATTTGATAGTGATATTCTGGGCTCCCACCGAACGCATATCTACTTTCATTTCCATCTTGCGGCGGTCTACTTTTTCACCCAATTGTTTTTCTATTTCTTCTGCAATGCGCTTAGTCGTGATTGAACCAAACAAACGGCCTTCCTCTGATGCTTTTTCTTTAATTTCTATAGTAGCACCTTCCAAGACCTCTTTCACACGCTCGGCTTCAGCTTTTTCTTCCGCTTCTTCGCGTTTAACTGCTGCTTTACGCTGGCTGAGCTGTTTCTTATTAGAGGCTGTTGCTTCAACCGCTTTACCCTGTTTAATCAGAAAATTATTGGCATAGCCGTCTGCAACCTCTACAACATCACCTTTTTTACCATGTTTTTTGACATCTTCTAATAATATAACTTCCATATCTATTCCTCCATTATGATTATTCATCTAAAAGATCATAGATTGTTTCAACCAATCGTTCTCTAGCTTCTTCAATTGAAACATCCTTTAACTGGGTAGCTGCATTAGATAAATGCCCTCCGCCGCCCATTTTCTCCATAATCACTTGAACATTTATTCTACCAGAACTTCTGGCACTTATGCCAACCAGCTTGTCCGGCCTTTTTGTAATAACAAAAGAAGCTTCCACACCTGTCAAGGTCAGCATCGTATCTGCAGTCTGGGCAGCTATGATTGGATTGTAGACCCTTTCTTCACTTCCGCAAGTGACATAGACTCCTTCTATAACTTTCTCCATTTTTTCTATTAACCGGCTTCTCTCAATGTAAACTTCCGGCTTTTCGGATAATATATCGCGAATGATTTTATTATCAGCACCAACCGACTGAAGGAAGCTGGCAGCATTGAAAGTACGTGATCCCGTTCTTAAAGAAAAGTTATTAGAATCCACCACTATTCCTCCCAGGAGAGCAGTAGCTTCCAAAGCATTGATAGGCACTCCTTCATTGGACGCATATTCAAACATTTCGGTCACTAACTCGGAAGCGGATGAAGCATAGGGTTCAATATAAACTAATGTCGGGTCTTCTGGGAATTCATTCCCTCTTCTATGATGATCTATAATAACTAAACGATTAGAAATATCAATCAGTTCAGGGGCCAAGGATAAACTCGTGCGGTGGTGGTCCACCATAATGACCAATGAGTTTTCATTAGCTTTTTTGACTGCCTCCCTGGGTGATATAATATAAGGGCCGATTTGATCATTTTTAAGACTTTCATTGATTATATACCTTACGTCATTATTCAATTCGTCCTGATCAATAACAATAAAGGCTTCTTTTTGATTTAACTCCGCAATACGTCTTACCCCCAGGGAGGAGCCCACAGAGTCTAAATCGGATTGTTTATGGCCCATCACGAAGACCGTATCACTTTGATTGATAAGCGACTCTAAAGCCTGTGTAACCATACGTGCCCGTACTCGGGTCCTTTTTACCATCGGATCACTTTTTCCTCCATAAAATTGAGGATCTTCTCCGACTTTATTGACAATGGCCTGGTCTCCACCACGTGCGAGTGCTAACTCCACATTGGACTCTGCTGATTCTGCCATCTCATGATAGTCATTATTATCACTGTAAGCCAGACCTAAACTGATAGTTAAAGGGGAGCCGCGCTTGGAGGTTCTTTCCCTGATATTATCTATAATACTGAATTTATCTTCTTCCATATTGGCCAGTTCTTCACGATTAGTAACCAATAAATAACGATCATCATCGATCTTTTTATAGTAAATGTTTCTCTGTTTGAACCAGTTAGAGAAATAAGTCGTCAGCATCGTATCAAACTTCAAAATCTCACGATCATCCATCAATCGAGTCAGTTCATCGTAGTTATCCAATAATAAAAATCCGATAACCGGCCGGGAATTCAGGTATTTCTGCTCAATATTATATCTTTGGGTGATATCCAGGAAATATAATATCTGCTGGTCTCTTTCACGGATAACTTGGAAAGTTTTATCATTATAATGGATATGAAAGTTATTTTTATCTTTATTTTTTCGTAGCTTCTCTACTAACACAGGAGCCTGCTTGTCTAAGTTTTTCCCTACTATATTCTTTTCACTAATTTGCGCCATCATAAAGGGGTTCAACCATTCAATTTGATTATCATTCTCTTCATCGTAAAGAATAATACCAATCGGCATTTTAATTAATGATTCTTCTTCTCCCTTTTTTACCCGGGTAGACAGATGCTGAACATAATCTTCAATTTCAGCCAGGTATTCCTTTTTTAATTGAAGTACTATGATATAGCCTACTCCAGCTAAAGTCAGCATTACTAGCCCCAGCGTCGGGCGGATTAATAATCCAGTAATTATCAAGATAAGCTGAATGATAACTATTATAGTTACTAATAATCTGCTGGACTGACTCCATGAAAAAGAAGAAGACCTTTTATCTTCTCTATTCAAAGTTTTTCTCCTTTTTAAAGCATATTCAATATAAGAATAATAACATTATTTTACGCTTCAAGCTAGTTTACATATCCTGATCAGCAAATAACAAAAAAGTTCTGCAGCTTGCAAGAGCAAGTTACAGAACTTATAAGTAATTTCATTAATCTTCTGGTACGTATGGCAGTAATCCCATGAAACGCGCACGTTTGATTGCCTGGGTTACTTTACGCTGGTTTTTAGCAGAAGTTCCTGTCACACGTCTTGGTAAAATTTTACTGCGGTCTGACACGAAACGGCTTAAAAGATTAGTATCTTTATAATCCACATATTCAATATGATTTGCTGCTAAGAAATCAACTTTACGTCTTTTTCCTCTTCCTCCACGAGCCATTATGTAAGCCTCCTTTTATTTTATAAAATTAAAACGGTAAATCATCATCAGAGATTTCAATCTGATCACTATTCTGTTTAAAAGGATCTGCATTGAAATCTGAGAAACTATCGTAGTTAGGAGCTTGATTATTTTGATTGTAGTTTTGTGTCTGGCCGGCACTAGAGACCTGGTCATTTTGAGTCGGCGGTGTAGTTCCGGAACTTTGAATCCGTTGATCTGTAACAGATTTAGGTTCCAGAAGCTGAAAGTTTTCAGCAACAACTTCAGTAACATAAACACGTTGACCTTGATTATTCTCATAGTTACGAGTTTGAATGCGGCCGGTTATACCGATTAAGGATCCCTTGCGCGTAAAATTAGCTAAAGTTTCTGCAGATTTTCTCCAAATCACACAGTTAATGAAATCCGTTTCACGTTCTCCCTGAGCATTAGTATAAGGGCGATCGGCTGCAATAGTAAAATTACCTACTGCTGTTCCTGAGCCTGTATATCTTAAGTCCACGTCTTTAGTCAATCTTCCTACTAAAACTACATTATTAATCATGCTCTGCTCCTTCCAAGTAATGTTTCACGTGAAACATTACTCCTTGTCTTCACGACGAACAACGATATGACGTAAGATATTATCATTAATACGTGCTAAACGGTCAAATTCATTAACAGCTTCTGAGTCTTCTGATGCAGCAAAGTATACTAAATGATAAGTACCTTCGCGGTGGCCTTCAATTTCGTATGCGAAACGATCTTTTTTCCAATCAGATGATTCAGAAATTTCAGCACCATTATCAGTTAAAACTTTGTCAAATTGCTCAACTAATGCATCTTTTTGAGATTCGTCCGCTTCGGGGCTAATAATGTATAAAATTTCATATTGTCTCATTGATTTTTCTCCTCCTTATGGTCTATTGGCTCATCTATTCTTCATAATGAGCAAGGAAAGTAAGCTAGTTACTAACAGTTAGTTATTATACCAAAGTTATCAAAATCAGGCAAGCTTTAATTGGGAAATAAAAGAGAATGTTTCACATGAAACATTCTCTGGCCAACCGACTCTTCCAAGCGTGATTTATTCTCTATTCTGGGAATCAGCATCCATACCGTCATCTTCTTCAATGACTCGGTCAATTATTTCAGCCGCTGTCACGAAAGCTGTATCAGCCATCCTCATTAATCGTACGCCCTGAGTGACACGGCCGGTTTTTGAAACATCAGCCACATTAAACTTGATGGTAATTCCGTCACTTGAAATGAGCATCATATCATCATCTTCCCCAACAACTAACAAGGACACTAATTCACCATTCTTCTCGGTTAAATTAATGGTTTTGATTCCTTTTCCACCCCGGTTGCGCAGTGGATAACTGGCAGCAGGTGTTCTTTTACCATAACCCTTCGATGTTACAACTAAGACATCATAATCATCTTCTAATACAGCCGCACCGACTACTTGATCTCCTTCACGCAGGTTGATGCCCCGCACTCCGGCGGCATTTCGACCGATGCTGCGGATATCTGTTTCTCTGAAAGAAACAGAATAGCCCTGGCGGGTACCAATGATAATATTCTGCTGTCCATCTGTAAACATCACTTGTCTGAGTGAATCTCCTTCATTCAGGTTAATCGCTATAATACCATTGGTTCTGATATTTTTGAACTCTGCCAAGGCAGTCCGCTTAACTATTCCTTTTTCTGTCACGAAGAAAACTTGTTCCTCCCCGGTAGGAGTATCTTCAAAGTTAATCATAGCCTGCACAGTCTCTTCATCACTGAGATTCAGGACATTAACTATAGGCAGGCCCTTCGCAGTCCGTCCAAATTCGGGAATTTCGTAAGCCTTTATCTTATATACTCTTCCTGTATTAGTGAAAAACAGGATTGTATCGTGTGTGGAACAGTTGAGTATGGTGGTCATGAAGTCATCAGTATTGGTATCTATTCCCTGGACTCCACGCCCCCCGCGGTTTTGTGTTCTGAAATCATCAGCGAGCATCCGTTTAATGTAGCCTTTTTTAGTCATGACAATAACGACAGACTCTTCATCGATTAAATCTTCATCATCAATATTTTCAATTTCTCCAGCTAATAATTCTGTCCGGCGTTCATCACTGTATTTTTCAGAAATCTCATCTAATTCTTCAGATATAATCTGATCGATGCGCTTCGGTTTAGCTAAAATATCACGCAGATCTGTTATTTTAACTAATAATTCTTTATACTCAGCTTCAATCTTGTCTCTTTCCAAGCCGGTTAAACGCGATAAGCGCATATCTAAAATTGCCTGCGCCTGAATGTTTGATAATTCAAAGCGGGTAATCAGTTCTTGTTTTGCCTGATCGGTCTGCTGGGAACCTCGAATAATTTTAATGATTTCGTCTATGTTATCTATAGCAATCCGCAGACCCTCCAAGATATGGGTGCGGGCTTCTGCTTTATCAAGATCAAACTGAGTTCTCCGGCGGATGACTTCCTGTTGATGTTTCAAATACTCAACGAGTATCTCTTTGAGAGATAAAGTCCTTGGCACGCCGTCTACGATAGCCAGCATGTTAAAGCCGAAAGAAGTCTGCATCTGGGTCTGTTTATAAAGATTATTCAAAATTACACTGGCTGAAGCATCTTTTCTCACATTGATAACGATACGCATACCCTGTCGGTCTGACTCGTCACGAAGAGCAGTAATCCCCTCAATCGTTTTATCTCGGGCCAGTTCAGCAATTTTTTCCACCAGACGGGCTTTATTCACCATATAAGGAAGCTCAGTCACCACGATACGCTCACGATCACCGGGCATACTTTCGATTTCTGCCTTAGCACGTACGATGATACTCCCTTTGCCTGTTTCATAAGCTTTTCGAATACCTGATTTACCAATTACAGTAGCACCTGTCGGAAAGTCAGGTCCAGGCAGAGCTTCCATTAAATCTACAGTGGTACATTCAGGATCATCCATCAGGACCTTTAAGGCCGCAATAGTTTCGCCCAGGTGATGAGGTGGAATATTGGTGGCCATTCCCACTGCAATTCCCGACGTCCCATTCACTAAAAGATTAGGGAAACGAGCAGGCAGAATAACCGGCTCAGTCTCACTGCCATCATAATTCTCTTGAAAATCGATCGTATTTTTATTGATGTCTCTCAACATTTCCATAGCAATTTTACTGAGACGGGCTTCTGTATAACGCATGGCTGCCGCGCCATCCCCATCGACTGAACCGAAGTTCCCATGGCCGTCTACCAGCTCATATCGAGTAGAAAAATCTTGCGCCAGACGAACCATAGCATCATAAATAGCTGAATCTCCATGGGGATGGTATTTCCCCATCACATCTCCCACAATACGGGCGGATTTTTTATAGGCTTTATCCGGCGTGTTTCCTAATTCCTGCATTCCATAAAGGATGCGGCGGTGCACAGGTTTCAGCCCATCACGAACATCTGGAAGAGCACGTGAAACGATAACACTCATCGCATAATCAAGGAAGGACTGTTTCATTTCGCCCGACAAATCGGAGACCGTGATATTCTCTTTAAAATCTTCAACCATAAGTTATATTCCTCCTTTTCTTACTGTTTTATTAAGTATCAATACTTTGGGCTTCCAAAGCATTCTCTTCGATAAATTGGCGACGTGGCGGCACTTCATCACCCATCAACATAGAGACCACCTCATCAGCTGCCTCAGCATCACTAACTGTCACTTGTATTAAGTTTCTATTTTTAGGATCCATGGTCGTATCCCACAATTGTTCAGCATCCATTTCACCTAATCCTTTATAACGTTGGACCACCGGCTTAGGTGTTTCTGGTAATTCTGATAATAGAGCTTCTAATTCCTCGTCACTCTGTAAATATTCAGCCCTCTTGCCTTGGCGTACCTGGTATAAAGGCGGCTGTGCAACATAGACATAGCCTGCCTCAATCATCGGCCGCATATAACGGTAGAAAAGAGTGAGGAGCAGCGTGCGGATGTGGTGGCCGTCCACATCTGCATCGGTCATAATAATTAATTTATGATAATTAACTTCATTCACATCAAAATCCGATCCAAATCCGGTGCCTAAAGCTGTAAACAGGGAACGAATTTCCTCATTAGCTAAAATACGATTGATAGATGCTTTCTCAACATTCAAAATCTTACCTCGGATAGGTAAAATAGCTTGGAATTCACGGGAACGTCCTTGCTTGGCCGAACCACCCGCGGAATCCCCCTCGACGATAAATAATTCATTACGCTGAGGATCTTTTGAAGAGCAATCAGCCAATTTTCCTGGTAAGTTACTAATTTCCAATCCGCTCTTATGGCGCGTCACTTCACGGGCACGTTTGGCAGCGTGGCGGGCCTGCTGGGCTAAAATACCTTTTTCTACGATCTGTTTCGCAACTTTGGGATTTTCTAATAAATAAGTTTCAAAAGTACTTGAAAATAGTCTATCGACAATTCCCCGGACTTCTGAGTTACCCAATTTAGTTTTAGTCTGACCTTCGAACTGAGGGTTGGTGTGTTTTATACTTAAAACAACCGTAACCCCTTCACGAACATCGTCACCTGTTAAGTTTTCAGCATCATCTTTCAAGATTTTAGCATTTCTGGCATAATCATTAATCGTTCGAGTGAGCGCGGATCTAAAACCCGACTCATGTGTTCCGCCTTCGATCGTGTGGATATTATTGGCATAGGATTGTAAATAGCCTTCAAAACCTGTGGTGTGCTGAAGAGCAACTTCGACCTCAATGTCATCTTCTATGCCATATAAGTAAATAGGATTTTCATAAAGAACAACCTCTTCCTCATTGAGATGAGATACATAGCTCTCTATACCGCCCTCATAATGAAATCCGACCTTTTCGACGCTCTCTCCTCTTTCATCTGTCAAGCTGATATGCAGGCCACGATTTAGGAAAGCGAGCTCCTGAATTCTGT
>CAYTHW010000013.1:0-7325 GCA_964437675.1 uncultured Atopococcus sp.
ATCAGTAAAGCATTATTGAAATTAGAAACGCTCACCTGCCCCTCGTGTAAAATGAAGATAGAAGACTCTCTAGTTGAACTGGAAGGTGTCCAGTCTGTCGATGTTTTATTTAATACAAGTAAGGTCAGGGTGGAATTTGATAACCAGGCATTTGATGCTGAAGAATTAGCAGAGACTGTTGGAAAACTGGGTTATCAAGTAAAAAACATTAAAACAATAGAAGCCAAAAAATAGAGAGGTGTGTCTGTTATGACATTAACATTAGCAAAAGATAAAAAAGAATTAGAAACGCTGGATTTATACTCTAACGCGATTACTAAAGTACATGGCGCCAGCCATCCAGAAGCTTTTGAGGTGCGCGAGCAGTTCGAAAAAATTCAAGAGAAAATTAAAGCAGATAAAGACAATCTGAAGTTAGATGAAGAATTTGAAGCTTTACGCAAAATTACAAGTAATTATGAGGTACCGAATGATGTTTGTGAAACATATGAAGCTACCTACAGAATGCTGGAACAAGCAGATAAAGAATATTATGGCCAATAGTTAGTTTTTAATCTTTATGAAACCTGAGAAGCGCTCCCCTGCTTCCCGGGTTTTTTGTTGTCTTTCTGCCCTTCTTAACTATTTTAAGTTTTCTTAATATCAGTTTGTTATAGTATCCAGTATAATAGTCCTAAGAAACTGTTTTTTAAGGATAAAATATGTACAAGTGGCTTTATCCTAGGTGAGAAGCGGATGGAGCAGTGTTGTTAGTAAAATAGACAGATGAGTGAGGTAATGAGATGAGCAAGAGAAAAATAGGAATTGATAAGATAGGTCTTTATCTCCCACCTTATTATATTGATATGGTGGATTTAGCACATGAGCGTGGAGAAGATGCCGACAAGTATACTATCGGCTTAGGTCAGGAGAAAATGGCCATTCCTCCCGAGAGCCAAGATACGGTTTCTATGGCGGCGAATGCAACTCTGCAGATTTTGGACGATGAAGACCGGGAAAAAATCGACCTGGTTGTTTTAGCTACAGAAACAGGTATCGATAAATCTAAGGCGGGTTCGGTTTATGTTCATCAGTTGACAGGGATCCAGCCTTTTGCTCGATCAATTGAAATGAAGCAGGCCTGCTACTCAGGCACTGCCGGTCTTCAGCTGGCTGTCAGTCATATCGCCAACCATCCGGGCAGCCGCGCCTTAGTGGTTGCTTCGGATATTGCGAAGTATGGTTTACATTCAGGCGGTGAGCCGACGCAAGGTGCCGGTGCTGTAGCTATGCTGGTCAAGGAAGAACCTCGCATCGCTGTCGTCGACCCTGACAGTGTCTCGATGTCACGGGATATCATGGATTTTTGGAAGCCGAATTACCTGGATTATCCTGAAGTTAAAGGGCAGTATTCCAGTATGCAGTATTTAGATGTTCTTTCCAAAGTCTGGGAAGAATACCAAAACCGTCATGAAGTTACAGTAAATGATTTTGAGGCTTTTATTTTCCATCTTCCTTTTACCAAATTAGGAGAAAAAGGCTTACGCAAAGTGATGAAGGGTGCTTCGGATGAGAAGAAAGCCGCCTTGAAAGAACATTATGAGCATACACGGGAACTGAGTAAAAATGTAGGAAATATTTACACCGGCTCCCTGTTTCTCGGCTTCTTGTCTTCATTAATCAATGACCCGCATCTATCTGGCGGCGACCGGATAGGAGCCTTTTCTTACGGATCAGGAGCAGTGGGTGAGTTCTTTTCGCTGGAATTAGTAGAAAATTACCGCGAAGCCTTAGATTTAGAAGCTGTTCAGAGCTTGTTCGATGACCGCCGGAAACTATCCATCCAAGAATACGAGAAATCCTATGAGAAGGAGCTACCTGTAGATGGAAGTGAATATGAAACTGATTCTTCTGCGGATAATAGTGCTATAATAGTAGCTGGAATTAAGGACCACGAGCGTCAATATCAGGTTCGCGAAAAATAATGAATTGAGGAAATACTATGACTAATCAGACCTTTGTGCCTGTCATCATCGGAAGTAATAAGGGGAGTTACAGTACGGCAAGAGCCATACATGAAGCATACGGTGTGAAATCCGAAATGATTTTACGCCTGGATCTTGGTGCCACAGCTCATTCTTCGATTATGAATAAACATATCTATGACAGTCTGTTAGAGGATTTTCCTCATGTGATGGAGAATGTGAAGCGCCGGATAGATGACAAATATCCCGATTCACCAAAGATCATTATTGGGTCGGATGATTGGTTTGTTGAACAGGTGATTACCTACCGAGACATTTTTGAGGGCTGGACAGTACCTTATGTAAGTAAGAGTGTTCATGACCGGGCAGTGGATAAATCCAGTTTCTATGATATCTGCCGGGCCCATGACATTCCACATCCGGAGACTTATTCTATTGAAAGAGATATGGCTGATTTAGCAGAGGATCGTCCCTATGTCGTCAAAGCAGCCAATACACCTGTTTATCAAAACCTGGATTTTGAAGGCAAGGAAAAAGTCTTTCTCTGTGATAATAAGGCGGAAGCGCTGGAAGCCATCGAGCTTATTCGACAAGCTGGCTATGAAGAGGAAATTGTCTTCCAGGAGTTTCTGCAGCTCAAACCGCTTTCACAGGGTTCGGTAACCATCTACCGCTCGCCGCATGACAGCCAGGTAAAAATGCTCAGCTTCGGCCGCGTCATCGTAGAAGATCCTATGCCCGAGTCTTTAGGTAATAATCTGGTCATTTTTACTGAACGGGCAGCTCAAAAAGTCTACGATGATTCTGTAAAACTGATCGAAGCCCTGGAATGGACCGGTTTTGCTAACTTCGATTTGATTTATGATGAACGGACAGATGAATTTAAATTCTTGGAAATCAATCCGCGTCTGGGTATGACTAATTATTATGCGACAGCTGCCGGTGTGAATGTGGCACGCTATTATGTCGAAGATTATATGTTTGAGCGGGAAATGGATTTAACAATAGGTGATAAAGAAACTTTATTTACCTCTCTTCCTAAATTTTTGGTTAAGCATGAGGCGGGGCAGACTTCTTACTGGCCGAAAATTCAAAAGGCTTATCAGTCGAATGAAGTCTATAACGCTTTTTCATATTCGAAAGATAATCATTGGCGCCGCCGCCTGTATGTTTTCTTAAATGAAATGAACTATATAAGAAAATTCCGAAGTATCGGAAGATTGTAGGGCAAAGAAAGATTCTTCTTAAGCCCGGAAAAAAGGAAGGCTTCCTGGATGAGGCCTTCCTTTTTGGATATTTATTTATTTTTGTTTTCCCGGTACTGATCTAAAAATGTCTGGGCAGCTGCCTGGTTCATGGGTTTAGTCTGCTTGAGCTGCCGAACTACCGCCTGGACTTCATCTGCCTGGGCGCCTACAGAAATGGCTAAGGATTTGGCCTGCAGAGCCATGTGTCCTTTCTGTATCCCCTCTGATACGAGAGCGCGGAGTGCGGCAAAGTTTTGAGCCAGACCGAGAGAGGCGATGAGGCTGGCTAATTCATTGGCTGCGCCTGTCTGGCCGCTTTCTATATTGAGTATTTCAAAAGTGGCCTGGGCATAAGGGTGCAGTTTGATCGATCCGCCCACGGTTCCTACCGCAAGAGGGGCAGTTATTTCTCCTATTAAACAAGTATCTCCTGCCCGCCATCTACTTAATCCCCGATATCGGCCGTCTCGGGCAGCATAAGCATGCATGCCTGCTTCTACCGCACGCCAGTCATTACCCGTAGCCAGGACAAGTGCATCAACGCCGTTCATGATTCCCTTGTTATGAGTGGCGGCTCTATAAACATCACTTTGAGCCAGTTGAGAAGCAGCGCTTATTTTTCGGGCAAGCTCTTCTCCCTCGATTTTCTTATATTTCAACAATTCAAAAGGAATTTCGCAGCGGGCAGTCACCAGGCTGTCGGTGGCATAGTTGGACAAGATGCTCATGAGAGCAGTCCCGCCGGTCATTTCTTCCAGGAGAGGTGAGATGCCTTCCAGCATGGTGTTTAACATATTGGCCCCCATGGCTTCCTGGGTATCGACACTTAAGTAAACAACTACAAAGTCCTGTTCTGTTTCAGTTGCCGGCAGATACTCCACAGAAAGAGAGCGCACACCGCCCCCTCTTTTAACAATGGAAGGATAAGCGGCATGTGCTGTCTGGATGAGGACTTCTTCCTGTTGCTGAATGATTTGTAGGGCCTCTTCCGCCTGATCGACCTCCATCAGAGCTACCTGCCCGATCATTTGACGTGAATGGATGTGAGTGGTGAAACCGCCCGCACTTTTAATCGTCTTAGCAGCTCCGCTGGCTGCAGCTATAACGCTGGGCTCTTCTGTCGCCATTGGAATGACATAGTCTTTTTCATCCACTAAAAAATTGAAAGCCAGTCCATAAGGAAGACCATAAATTCCAAAAGCATTTTCTACCATCTGATCAGCCAGATCTACGCTCAGGCCCTCTTTTAGTTGATCTACAGTTTCGGGACGGGCATATCCGCGTTCTATTAAAAGCTCCAGCCGCTTTTCCGGGTTAGATGTATAAAATCTCCGCATGTTCATTCTCCTCATAGTTAAAATCTCTTCTCTTATGTATTATATTAGAAAAAAGTAAAAAAAACAGAGTCGACCAGCAAAGTTACACCGGCTGCCCCAAAAAGAAAGACGCCAAAAGGTAATTTTTTAAACAGTCTGCCCCGGCGGATGATGACAGCGAGGATAAAGAAGAGGATGCCTGCTCCGGATGCTAAAAAGATAATTTTCACAGTCGGGATAAGGCCGTATAAGATCGAAAAAGTGAGAATCAATTTGATGTCTCCACCTCCCAGACTGCCGGGCTTCATGATAGACAAAGCAGATAAAAGGGAAAAAAGGCCTAAGCTGCCTAAAATAATCCAGCCGAGATGCTGCGGGTCAAATAATAATCGGCCGGAAAAACTGAGCAAAAGAAATATTTTCATAATTGAATTGGGCAGGGTGTAAGTCTGCAGGTCGCTGACTGTAAAAATGATACCGAAGAAACCGGTTAGAATTAATTGTAAGGCGAGTTGAGGGTTATAATCTTCTATTAAAAGGTGATAAATAATTAAAGCTAAGAAGCCTCCAGCGAATTCAAGTATGAAATGCAGAGAAGAAAGGGGCTTCCGGCAGCAGCGGGAGCGTCTTCCATTAACAAAATAAGATAAAAGTGGAATAAGATCCTCCACAGCCAGAGTTCGAGAGCAGTGGTCACAATAAGAGCGGGGGGAAATTATAGATACTTTGGCGGGTACTCTCATACCCACCAGTACAGCAAAAGAGGCCAGGCTGGCACCCAAAGCGAAGATAAGTATCTGATTAAAGAAAAGCATACAGCACCTCCTATAGAGAACGTACGCAGAAGAGAGAAGAATTTTTTTCAAAAAGATGTTGACAGGCTATGCAAGTAATGTTAAATTATTGAAGGTGCTCATTTATTTTATAAAAGACCACTTTTAATTAAGCCGTCTGACAAATGAAGCATATAAAAACTCACACTAATCGCTGATTACTGGCGATTCATATTTTTTTCGGGAAAATGAAACACCCGGATGTGTGGACTTAAAGATAAAATATAAATATCATATGAAGAAGGGGGGAAATTCAAATGCCTACAATTAATCAATTAATTCGTAAACCTCGTAAATCTAAAGCGACTAAATCTGAATCACCAGCTTTAGGAAGAGGATACAATACCTTGAAAGGACGCCCAACACGCGTGAACTCACCACAAAAACGTGGAGTATGTACACGTGTTGGCACCATGACTCCTAAGAAACCTAACTCTGCTTTACGTAAATATGCACGTGTTCGCTTATCTAACATGATCGAAGTAACTGCATATATTCCAGGTGAAGGTCACAACTTACAGGAGCACTCAGTTGTCTTATTACGCGGAGGACGTGTAAAAGACTTACCAGGGGTACGTTATCACGTAGTACGTGGTGCTTTAGATACTGCTGGAGTCGACGGACGTATGCAGAGCCGTTCTAAATACGGTGCTAAAAAACCTAACTAAAAAAATGATCAATAAATAAAAAGACAAGAAAGGAGGACTGTTTATGCCTCGTAAAGGACCAGTTCAAAAACGTGAAGTATTAGCAGATCCAGTTTATGACTCAAAATTAGTAACACGTTTAATCAACCAGATTATGGTAGATGGAAAACGTTCAAAAGCCAACAAGATTTTATATAGTGCTTTTGATATAATTCAAGAAGAGACAGGAAACAATCCATTAGAAGTTTTCGAACAAGCAATGGAAAACATCATGCCTGTTCTCGAAGTTAAAGCACGTCGAGTTGGAGGATCTAACTACCAAGTACCAGTGGAGGTTCGTCCAGAACGCCGTACAGCTTTAGGTTTACGTTGGTTAGTAAACTATGCGCGCTTACGCGGTGAGAACACCATGATTGAACGTTTAGCTAACGAAATCTTAGAAGCAGCCAACAATACAGGTGCTGCTGTAAGAAAACGTGAAGATGTTCATAAAATGGCTGAAGCTAACCGTGCATTCGCACACTATCGTTGGTAGGTCATCACATTAAAATGTTTTTTACATCGAGAGAGGAGAAAGTTTAACAATGGCCGGAAGAGAATATCCACTTGATAGAACGCGTAATATTGGAATCATGGCGCACATTGATGCAGGTAAAACTACAACAACTGAGCGTATTCTTTATTACACGGGCCGTACACACAAAATTGGTGAGACTCATGAGGGTGCTTCAACCATGGACTGGATGGAGCAGGAAAAAGAACGTGGGATCACTATTACATCAGCTGCTACAACAGCATTTTGGAAAGATCACAGAGTTAACGTTATCGATACTCCTGGTCACGTGGACTTTACTGTAGAGGTAGAGCGTTCATTACGTGTACTGGACTCAGCGATTACTGTACTGGATGCTCAATCAGGTGTTGAGCCTCAGACAGAAACTGTATGGCGTCAAGCAGACACATATGGAGTTCCTCGTATTGTTTTCGTTAACAAAATGGACAAATTAGGTGCCAACTTCTTAAATGCAGTGGACACTATCCATGATCGTTTAGGAGCAAATGCTCACCCTGTACAACTGCCAATTGGTGCAGAAGAAGGCTTCGAAGGTATTATTGACTTAGTTCACATGGATGCCGTTATCTACAAAGATGACCTGGGCAAAGAATTAGAACATATCGACATTCCAGAAGATATGAAAGAACTTGCACAGACGCAGCGTGGAAAATTAATCGAAGCTGTTGCAGACTTCGATGAAGACATCATGATGATGTACTTAGAAGATGAGCCTATTCCAGAAGATCAATTAAAAGCAGCTAT
>CAYTHW010000013.1:7425-28890 GCA_964437675.1 uncultured Atopococcus sp.
GCGGCAGCAGTTGGATTAAAAGCTACAACAACTGGTGACACATTATGTGATGAGAAAAATCCTGTGATTTTAGAATCCATGGAATTCCCAGAGCCTGTTATCCAATTAGCGATTGAGCCGAAAACTAAAGCGGACCAAGATAAAATGGGTGAAGCTTTACAAAAACTATCTGAAGAAGACCCTACATTCCGCGCTGAAACAGATCCGGAAACTGGTGAAACAGTTATTTCTGGTATGGGTGAGCTTCACTTACAGGTTATCGTTGACCGTCTACAGCGTGAATTTAATGTAGAAGCTTCTATCGGGGAACCTCAGGTATCTTACCGTGAAACATTTACAAAAGAAGTATCTGTTCAAGGTAAATTCATCCGTCAGTCAGGTGGTAAAGGTCAATACGGAGACGTATGGATTGAGTTCGCACCTAACGAAGAGGGAGCCGGATATGAATTCGAAGACGCTATCGTTGGAGGAGTCGTTCCACGTGAATACATCCCTTCAGTTGATGCCGGTCTACAAGATGCCCTTGAAAACGGGGTATTAGCTGGATATCCATTAGTTGACATCAAAGCTAAATTATATGACGGTTCGTACCACGATGTTGACTCTTCTGAGTCTGCTTTCCGTGTAGCTGCTTCTCTAGCCTTACGTAATGCTGCTAAACAAGCCGGCCCAGTTATCTTAGAACCGATCATGCAAGTTGATATCACGATTCCAGAGGACTACCTGGGAGACATCATGGGTCATATCTCTGCACGTCGTGGAACTATCGAGGGTACTGAAATTTCTGGTAACACTAATATTGTTCGTGGATTTGTTCCATTATCAGAAATGTTTGGTTACGCTACAACATTACGTTCTGCTACTCAAGGACGTGGAACTTTCCAAATGCAGTTTGACCACTATCAAGCAGTTCCTAAGAATATCGAGCAGGAAATTATTGCTAAACGTGGAAGAACTCCAGAAGAAGACTAAAAAAGAGGGCATTAAATTGATAAATTAGACTTATCAATTTAATGCCTAAACAACTCATTTCAAGTTGATTTTAAAATGAAATAAATGTATGCTACTTAATGAATCTCAGGGTAATAAACCCAAACTTAGGAGGAAAACTTAAATGTCTAAAGAAACTTTTGAACGTTCAAAGCCACATGTTAACATTGGTACAATTGGTCACGTTGACCACGGTAAAACAACTTTATCAGCAGCAATCTCTAAAGTATTAGCTGACAAAGGTTTAGCTGAGCAAAGAGACTACTCTGCAATCGATGGTGCTCCAGAAGAGCAGGAACGTGGAATCACAATCAACACGTCTCACATTGAGTACGAAACAGAAAACCGTCACTACGCTCACATCGATGCTCCAGGACACGCGGACTACGTGAAAAACATGATCACCGGTGCTGCACAGATGGACGGAGCTATCCTAGTAGTATCAGCAGCTGATGGACCAATGCCACAAACTCGTGAGCACATCCTATTATCTCGTCAGGTTGGTGTTCCTTACATCGTTGTTTTCTTAAACAAATTAGACTTAGTAGACGACGAAGAATTAGTTGAATTAGTTGAATTAGAAGTTCGTGACTTATTAAATGAATACGACTTCCCAGGAGACGATACTCCAATCGTTGCTGGATCAGCTCTAAAAGCTATCGAAGGTGACGAGAAATACGTTGCAAAAATCGAAGAGTTAATGGATATCGTTGATGAGTACATCCCTACTCCAGAACGTGACAACGCTAAATCATTCATGATGCCTATTGAGGACGTATTCTCAATCGCTGGTCGTGGTACAGTAGCTACTGGACGTATCGAGCAAGGTATCGTTCATGTTGGGGACGAAGTAGAAATCGTTGGATTAAAAGATACTCAAACAACAACTGTTACAGGAGTAGAAATGTTCCGTAAAAACTTACCAGATGCACAAGCTGGAGATAACATCGGAGCTTTATTACGTGGTGTAGGCCGTGACGACGTAGAACGTGGTCAAGTTTTAGCTACTCCAGGTACAATCACTCCACACACTAACTTCAAAGGTGAAGTTTATGTATTAACTCAAGACGAAGGTGGACGTCACACTCCATTCTTCACTAACTACCGCCCACAGTTCTTCTTCCGTACAACTGACGTAACTGGCGTTGTACAATTACCAGAAGGTGTAGAAATGGTTATGCCTGGTGACAACATCACTATGGACGTAGAATTAATCGCGCCTATCGCTTTAGAAGAAGGTACTCGTTTCACTATCCGTGAAGGTGGACGTACTGTTGGTGCTGGTGTAGTAACTGAAATCGAAAAATAATTAATGAATATTCATTACAACAAGCTTCTAGTGAACAATTATTAGAAGCCGGCCCGGGATCTTAAAGATCTCGGGTTTTTTATTATCAAAAACTGGAAGAGCAGGACGGAGTGATCCTGATTCTTTAGGAAATGTAATCTTAATGTAATAAAAAGGTCTGGTATATAGAGCCGTAAGATGTTATAATGTCCAAGTCTGTATAAACAGATAAAGAAATAGGTTAAATCATTAGAAACCCTTGAAACTACCCGGGTAATTTGGTATCATTTCAAGAGTGCTCACTTTTAGAGCCGCTGGCTGTTACCAGCGGGCCGGCACTGAAAAAGCACAGGGTATACTAATTGATAAATACCAGGCATTGATTTGAGAGGTTGCGACACACTAGGGCGTGTTGTCATGGGGCTGGAGAAGGGCCTCAAGCTGAAATAAGCAACAGGTAAGGCTTTCACAGCCACTCTGACTAGGTGTTGGAAATTTTCAAGGAGCCAGTTTATTTTAAAAATAAGCGAGGAGGGAAAAGCATGGCACAAACAAAAATTCGTATCAGATTAAAAGCATACGAACATAAAGTGTTAGACCAATCTGCAGAAAGAATTGTCGAATCAGCTAAAAGAACAGGTGCAGAAGTTGCAGGACCAGTTCCATTACCAACTGACCGTTCATTATTCACAGTGATTCGTGCAACTCACAAGTACAAAGACTCTCGTGAGCAATTCGAGATCCGTACTCACAAGCGTTTGGTTGATATCATCAATCCAACTGCCAAAACAGTTGATGCATTGACAAAACTTGATTTACCAAGTGGTGTTGATATCGAAATTAAATTATAATAAGTCATTTTCTGCCTTATCAAGGCAAAAATAAAATAAAAAAATTATGGAGGTGTACTCATGACCAAAAAAGGAATCTTAGGAAGAAAAATTGGAATGACACAGATCTTTAAAGATAACGGTGAATTAATCCCCGTAACTGTGGTTGAAGTTCAGTCGAACGTTGTTATGCAAGTTAAAACAATGGAGACTGACGGATACGAAGCAATCCAATTAGGATTAGAAGACAAACGTGAAACTCTAGCTAACAAGCCGGAGCAAGGTCATGCTGCAAAAGCAGAAACTTCTCCTAAGCGCTTCATTAAAGAAATTAACGATGTAGAGCTTGGAGAATACGAAGTAGGACAGGAATTAAATGCAGATGTATTTGAAGAAGGTGACATCGTAGACGTCACTGGTACATCTAAAGGACATGGTTTCCAAGGACACATCAAACGTCATGGACAAAGCCGTGGACCGGAAACTCACGGATCTCGTTACCACAGACGTTCAGGTTCTCAAGGGAACTCAGCGTCAGCGGCAGGTAGAACTTGGAAAGGTATGCCAGGAGCAGGACGTATGGGTGGAGACACAGTTACTATCCAAAATCTTGAAATCGTCCGCGTGGATACTGAAAAGAACGTTCTTTTAATCAAAGGGAACGTACCTGGAGCTAAAAAATCTTTAGTTAAAATTAGAACTGCTGAAAAAGCATTCGATACTGTAGTGAAATAAGAAGGGAGGAGCAAATATATGACTAACGTAACTTTGTTTAAGCAAGATGGTTCAGAAAACGGAACAGTTGAAGTTAATGAAGCTGTTTTTGGTATTGAACCTAATGAAGCTGTAGTTTTTGATGCTGTACAATTACAAATGGCAGCAAAGAGACAAGGAACACATGCTGTTAAAAACCGTTCAGCGGTTCGCGGCGGCGGTAGAAAACCTTGGAGACAAAAAGGTACAGGACGTGCCCGTGCAGGGTCAACTCGTTCACCTATCTGGGTTGGCGGGGGAGTAGCGTTCGGCCCGCAGGCAGAGCGTAATTACAAACATAGATTACCTCGTAAAGTTGCTCGTTTAGCTATTAAATCTGTTTTATCAGATAAAGTTGCAAACGATAACTTAGTTGTTGTGGATCAGATAGCTTTTGAAACACCAAAAACAAAAGACTTTACTGCATTCTTAGATAACCTGAATATTGACGGTAAAGTTTTGATTGTAGTTGACGAAGCAAATGATAATTTAGCATTATCTTCGCGTAACTTACAGTCTGTGAAAGTGGTTACAGCAGGCTCAATCAACGTGTTGGATGTAGTTCATGCTGATACTTTAATCATGACACAAGATGCTCTTTCTAAAGTAGAGGAGGCGTTGAACTAATGAAAGCACATGATGTAATTAAGCGCCCAGTTATTACGGAGAAATCTGTTTTAGAAATGGACAACAAAAAGTACACATTTGAAGTAGACAAACGAGCTAATAAAACTCAAATCAAATATGCAATTGAAGAAATTTTTGATGTAGAAGTTGAAAAAGTAAACACTCAGATCACAAAACGTAAACCAAAACGTATGGGTGCATACAGTGGATACACAAAAAACTACAAAAAAGCAATTGTTAAATTGACAGATGCTTCAAATGATATTCAGATCTTCAGCGAAGAAGACAGCGAAGAAGAATAATAGATACTAGAAAAAATTAAGGAGGGTAAAGAATGGCACTGAAACATTATAAGCCAAGTACGAATGCTCGTCGTAATATGACAGGCTATGATTTCTCAGAAATCACAACAGACAAGCCGGAAAAAACGTTATTAGCTAAACAAAAAAATAATGCCGGTCGTAACAGCCGCGGATCTATCACGGTTCGTCGTCAAGGCGGAGGGCACAAACATCAGTACCGTATCATCGATTTTAAACGTAACAAAGATGATGTTCGCGGATTAGTAAAAACGATTGAATATGATCCAAACCGTACAGCTAACATCGCGTTAATTCATTACGAAGATGGTGAAAAACGTTATATTTTAGCCCCTAAAGGACTAAAAGTTGGGGACTACATCATGTCTGGTGAAGACGCAGATATTAAAGTAGGTAACGCATTGCCACTTAACGCTATTCCTGTAGGGACAACCATTCACAACATCGAATTAAAACCTGGACGTGGAGGACAACTCATCCGTTCTGCTGGGGGACATGCACAAGTATTAGGTAAACAAGAAGGCAAATATGTCTTAGTTCGCTTAAGCTCAGGTGAGAACCGCTTAATCTTAGGTACTTGCCGTGCAACAATCGGTACTGTCGGGAATGAACAGCATGAATTAGTAAATATTGGTAAAGCAGGACGTTCTCGCTGGTTAGGCCGTCGTCCTAAAGTACGTGGTTCTGTTATGAACCCTAACGATCACCCACACGGTGGGGGAGAAGGTAAAACTGGAATTGGTATGCCAAGTCCACTTACTCCATGGGGTAAACCTACTCTTGGTAAGAAAACTCGTAAACGTAATAAACCATCTAACAAGTATATTGTTCGTGAGCGTAAACGCTAAGCTTTAAATTGAATGCTTTAAGCAGGAAGGAGGCGACCCTATGTCACGCAGTTTGAAAAAGGGACCTTTTGTCGATGATCATTTACTGAAAAAAGTAGAAAAAGCACAAGAATCTAAAAGTGGATCTGTTATCCAAACATGGTCACGTCGTTCAACTATTTTCCCTAACTTTGTAGGCTTAACTATTGCTGTCCATGACGGACGCAAACACGTACCTGTATATATCCAAGAAGATATGGTAGGTCACAAATTAGGAGAGTTCGTACCAACACGTACGTTCAGAGGACACACTAAAACAGATAAAACTACAAAAATCATCTAGTAATGGAAGGAGGATACCATCGAGATGGCAACAGAAACTACATCTGCTAAAGCAACAGCAAAAACTGTCCGCATTGCAGCTCGTAAAGTACGCTTAGTTATGGATCTGATTCGCGGAAAAGAAGTTGGAGAAGCAGCGAACATCCTGCAGTTCTCTACACAGAATGCAGCAGAACCTATTTCTAAAGTACTACAATCAGCAATCGCTAACGCAGAGCACAACTTTGATTTAGACGCTGAAGATTTATATATTAGTGAAGCATATGTGAACGAAGGACCAACGTTAAAACGTTACCGTCCACGTGCTAAAGGTGCAGCATCACCAATTAACAAAAGAACAAGCCACATCACTATCGTGGTATCAGAAAAGTAAGGAGGGAAAAGAATGGGACAGAAAATTAATCCAAATGGTTTACGATTAGGCATTATCGAAGATTGGAATGCAAAATGGTATGCAGAAGAAGATTATGCTGATAGCTTACATGAGGACTTAAGCATTCGTGAGTACATCAATGAAAAATTAAGTGAAGCATCAGTATCAAAGATTGAGATCGAACGTGCTGCTAACCGCGTGAATGTATCTATCCACACTGCTCGTCCAGGAATGGTCATCGGTAAAGGTGGATCAGAAGTAGATGCTTTACGTAACAAATTAAACCAATTAACAGGTAAAAAAGTACATGTTAACGTCGTAGAGATTAAAAATCCAGATTTAGACGCAAAATTAGTTGCTGAAAGTATTGCAGAACAACTAGAAAACCGTATTTCATTCCGTCGTGCTCAAAAGCAGGCTATCCAACGTGCGAGACGTGCAGGAGCTGAAGGAGTCAGAACATTGGTTTCTGGTCGTTTAAACGGAGCAGACATGGCTCGTTCAGAAGGATTTGCTGAAGGATCAGTTCCTTTGCATACTTTACGTGCTGAAATTGATTATGCACATGCAGAAGCAGATACAACTTTCGGAAAATTAGGAGTTAAAGTTTGGATCTATAAAGGTGAAGTATTACCTGAATTATCAAATACTCAAGAAGGAGGGAAAAACTAATGCTATTACCAAAACGTGTTAAACACCGTAAAGAGTTTCGCGGTAAGATGAAAGGCGAAGCTAAAGCGGGTAAAGAACTTGCTTATGGTCAGTACGGACTGCAGGCCCTTGATTCAAAATGGATCACAAATAGACAAATTGAAGCAGCGCGTATCGCAATGAACCGTTACATGAAGCGTGGAGGGAAAGTATGGATTAAAATTTTCCCTCACAAACCTGTAACTGCAAAAGGTATCGGAGTTCGTATGGGTTCTGGTAAAGGGGCTCCTGAAAAATGGGTTGCACCAGTACAACGTGGAAAAATCATGTTCGAAGTTGGTGGAGTCTCTGAAGAAGTTGCAAGAGAAGCATTACGCTTAGCTTCACACAAACTGCCGGTAAGAACCAAGGTGGTACAACGTGATGAAAGTGGTGACTCAAATGAAAACTAAAGAATTTAAAGATCAATTAAAAGAGATGTCAGTCGAGCAGATGGTCGACATGGAAAGTGAATACAGAGAAGAGTTATTCAACTTACGTTTTCAATTAGCCACTGGTCAATTAGAAAATACTGCTCGTATTCAAACGGTTCGTAAGGCAATTGCTCGTATTAAAACAGCTTTGCGCCAAGCCGAAAACAACTAGATTAATTTTTATAATTTATATAGAAGAGGAGGCTAAGTAATGAGCTCACAAGAACGTAACGAACGTAAAGTGTACCGTGGGAAAGTTGTATCCGACAAGATGGATAAAACCATCGTAGTTGAATTAGATTCGAAAACGCAGCACCCGAAATACGGTAAACGACTAACCGTTTCAAAACGCTACAAAGCACATGATGAAAATAACGAAGCATCATTAAACGACATTGTTGAAATTATGGAAACACGTAAATTATCAAAAGATAAAAATTTCCGTTTAATTAAAATCGTTGAAAAAGGTGTCGTTCTTTAATTTCCAACACATACATAAATAATGTGATTGAGAGGAGGAAATCTCGTGTTACAAGTTGAATCTCAAATGAAAGTTGCAGACAACTCAGGTGCAAGACGAGTACAAGTGATTAAAGTATTAGGCGGAGCAGGTCGCCGTTATGCTAAAGTCGGAGACGAAGTTGTTGTTTCTGTTAAAGAAGCAACACCTGGAGGCGTTGTCAAGAAAGGTGAAGTTACACGTGCAGTAATCGTTCGCCAAAAATCACAGACACGCCGTGCAGATGGTTCTTATATTGCGTTTGATGAAAATGCATGCGTTATCGTTCGTGAAGATAAATCACCACGAGGAACCCGTATCTTTGGCCCAGTCGCTCGTGAACTACGTGATAATGATTTTATGCGTATCGTTTCACTTGCCCCAGAAGTTTTATAGTTAAACGAGAAAAAAATCAGGGAGGTGCACAAAGTGAAAATCAAAACAGGCGACACAGTCGTAGTAATCGCAGGTAAAGACAAAGGTGAACAAGGGACTGTTTTAAGTGTGGACCCTAAAAAACAACGTGTGGTTGTTGAAGGTGTAAACAAAATGATCAGACATAATAAACCATCTGGGATGTCATTCCAAGGCTCTATCGAAGAGACAGAAGCGCCATTACACGTATCTAACGTTATGTTGGTAGATCCTAAGACCGGGGAAAGAACCCGCGTGGGATTCCGTGAAGAAGATGGTAAAAAAGTACGTTATGCAAAAGCATCAGGTGAGACAATCACTTATACTGCTTCAAATAATGACGACGAAGAATAACTTCGGAAGGAGGACAATAAAACATGACAACAAAAGTAAACAATGTATTTCGTGATAAATACTACAACGATGTTCGACCAGCATTAGTAGAGCATTTTGAATACAGCTCAATTATGCAGGCACCTAAGCTTGAAAAAATCGTTTTAAACATGGGTGTGGGCGATGCTGTTCATAATTCTAAAAACTTAGAAAACGCTGTTGCTGAATTGACAAAAATTTCTGGTCAAAAACCAGTCATTACACGCGCTAAAAAATCAGTTGCGAATTTCCGTTTAAGAGAAGGTATGGCTATCGGAACGAAAGTTACCTTACGTGGAGAACGTATGTATGACTTCTTCGGTAAATTAGTTACAGTATCTTTACCCCGTGTACGAGACTTCCGAGGCGTGAGCAAGGATGCTTTTGACGGCCGTGGAAACTACACTTTAGGTGTTAAAGAGCAGTTAATCTTCCCGGAAATTGACTTTGATGATGTAAGTAAAATCCGCGGCTTAGATATCGTAATTGTTACTACAGCTGAAACAGACGAAGAAGGACGCGAATTATTACGTCAGATGGGAATGCCGTTCAAAAAATAAACTGTAACTGGAAAAACCTGATAAGGAGGAATGTAATTTATGGCTAGAAAAGCAATGCGTGAGAAAAACAAAAGAAAAGCGAAATTTTCTACGCAAGAGTACACACGTTGTGAACGTTGTGGAAGACCGCATTCAGTTTACCGCAAATTCAAATTATGCCGTATTTGCTTAAGAGAATTAGCATATAAAGGCGAAATTCCTGGGTTGAAAAAAGCAAGTTGGTAATTAGTTCAAATTAATCAACATTAAAAAGGAGGCAAGAATATGAGCTTGACAGATCCAATCGCAGATTATCTAACACGTTTACGTAACGCTAACAGCGCACGTCATGATGTGGTTGAAATTCCTGCGTCAAAAATTAAAGTACAGATGTCAGAGATCTTGAAAAACGAAGGATTCGTTAAAGATTACGAGTTCATCGAAAACGAGCACCAAGGTGTTCTACGTGTAACGTTAAAATATGGACCAAATAACGAAAAAGTTATTTCCGGCCTGAAAAGAATTTCTAAACCTGGACTGCGTGTCTATGCCAATGCAGATGAAATGCCTAAAGTATTAAATGGTTTAGGGATTGCAATTGTATCGACATCTAATGGTGTTGTTACAGATAAAGCTGCGCGTGCTCAACACGTTGGTGGAGAGGTATTGGCATACGTTTGGTAAAAAAAGTATAATCAACTAGGAGGTGTCTAAATGAGTCGTATTGGTAATAAAGTAATTAACGTACCTGAAAAGGTAGAGATTACTCAAAACGGTAATGTTGTTACAGTTAAAGGGCCTAAAGGTGAATTAACACGTGAAATCAATGAAGGCATTCAAATGAACATTGATGGTGAAGAGATCACTTTCACACGTCCGAATGACACAAACATGATGAAATCTTTACATGGAACTACTCGTACAAATGTATGGAACATGATTGTTGGTGTAACTGAAGGATACAAAAAAGAATTAGAATTAATCGGGGTTGGATACCGTGCTCAAGCATCTGGTAAAGGAATAGACTTAAACGTAGGTCTGTCTCACCCGGTTCATTTCGATGCTCCAGAAGGAATCGAAATCGAAACACCTGAGAGCAATAAAATTGTTGTTTCAGGAATTAACAAAGAAGAAGTTGGACAATTAGCGGCTACTATCCGTGACGTACGTCCACCAGAGCCTTACAAAGGTAAAGGTATTCGCTATGTTGGTGAATATGTTATCCGTAAAGAAGGTAAGACTGGTAAATAGAATAACCATCATTATTCAATTCTGTAGAGAACAAGGGGTGAAAAATTGTGATTAACAAGCCAGGAAGAAACGAAAGACGTCAAAAACGTCACATGCGTATTCGCAATCATGTTTCAGGAACAGCAGAAGTTCCACGCTTAAATGTATTCCGCTCAAACAAAAATATCTATACGCAAATTATTGATGATGTTGAAGGAAAAACTTTAGCGAGTGCTTCATCTGTAGATTTAGACAGCGAAGGCAAAACTAAAGCAGAACAAGCTGCAGAAGTTGGACGTCTAATTGCTGAAGCTGCTAAAGAAAAGAACATTGAAAAAGTTGTATTTGATCGTGGAGGCTATCAATATCATGGTCGTGTGAAAGCTGTAGCCGAAGCAGCGCGTGAAAATGGATTACAATTCTAATATAAAGGAGGAGAAATAATGGCTAGACAAAAACGTCGTAATGATGACGGATTTGAGGATCGCGTAGTTAACATCAACCGTGTATCTAAAGTAGTTAAGGGTGGACGTACAATGCGTTTCTCTGCTTTAGTTGTAGTTGGTGACCGTAAAGGTAAAGTTGGATATGCAACTGGTAAAGCTGCAGAAGTTCCTGAAGCAATCCGTAAAGCAGTTGAGAACGCTAAGAAAAACTTAATAGAAGTCCCGACAGTTGGAACAAGTATTCCACACGAAACTATTGGGGAATTTGCTGGTGGTAAAGTATTAATTAAACCGGCTGTAGAGGGTTCTGGAGTAGCAGCAGGTGGACCTGTCCGTGCCGTAATGGAATTGGCTGGAGTAGAAGATGTGACAGCTAAATCATTAGGTTCAGACTCTCCAACTAATATGGTGGCATCTACATTTGAAGCAATTAAACAATTGAAACGTGTAGAGGAAGTTGCTAAGTTACGTGGACTTTCAGTCGATGAGATCTTAGGATAGGAGGACAATCATGTCTAATATCGAAATTACATTAAAACGTAGTGTGATTGGTTCTTCTGATAAGCATAAAAAAATTGTAAAAAGCTTAGGTTTAACTAAAATTAACCAAACAAGAACTTATCCAGACAATGAAGCTATTCGTGGAATGGTTAAACATGTCTCACACTTATTAGAAGTTAAAGAAGCTTAAGAAAAAACTAGATCAAGGAGGTGCCAAATATGAAACTTCATGAATTATCACCATCAGAAGGGTCACGTAAAAAACGTAATCGTGTTGGACGTGGACCATCATCAGGTAATGGTAAAACAGCCGGCCGTGGACAAAAAGGACAAAAAGCCCGTGGCCAAGGCCCGCGTATCGGATTTGAAGGGGGACAAACACCTTTATTCCAAACTTTACCAAAACGTGGATTCAGAAACGTTACACGTAAAGAATACGCTATCGTAAACATCTCTACATTAAATGACCGCTTCGAAGCTGGTGCAGAAGTCACACCAGAAGCTCTCTTAGAGCAGGGAATTATCAAAAACATTTCCAAGAAAACTGGTATCAAAATCTTAGGGAATGGTGAATTGAGTCACTCATTAACTGTTAAAGCACATAAATTCACTCAATCTGCCAAAGAAGCAATTGAAAATGCTGGCGGAACCGTAGAGGTGATTTAATGTTCAGGCTACTAGCCGACGCTTTTAAGGAAAAAGATGTTCGTCAGCGGATGATCTTTACATTAGGTATGCTGATTATCTTTCGTATAGGTACACATATTACTGTCCCTGGAGTCAATGCTTCATCCCTTAGCTCGATTAGTGAATCAGGTCTTTTTAACCTACTGAACATTTTTGGTGGGGGAGCTTTAAGTAACTTCTCTATCTTTGCTTTAGGAATATCACCTTTTATTACCAGCTCCATCATCATGCAGTTACTGCAGATGGACATCATTCCTGTCTTTTCTGAATGGGCAGATCAAGGAGAAGTCGGTCGGCGTAAGCTGAACCAAGTCACGCGCTATATGACGATTGCTATAGCTTTTGTGCAGGCGCTGGGTATCTCGTTAGGTTTTAATGCTTTATCGGAACTCGGCTTAATCCTGAACCCGGGTATTCCTACTTACTTAATGATTGCGCTTTTCTTAACTGCAGGAACGATGCTGGTCGTGTTTTTATCCGAACAGATATCGGTTAATGGTATTGGAAACGGGTCGTCATTAATCATCTTCACAGGTATCGTGGCGAAGGTGCCGCAGGATATCATGAATTTTTATAATTCAGAAATCCGTAATGCCGGTGATGAATTGAATCAGGCGATCATCTTAGCAGCTATCATCATAGTGGCTGTGATTCTACTGGTGATTTTTGTTGTTTTTATGGAAACCGGAAGAAGAAAGATACCCGTCCAATATACTAAACGTGTAGCAAGTTCGGAGCAGACAGCAGTCTTACCATTAAAAGTTAACTCAGCTGGAGTTATCCCGGTAATCTTTGCATCATCATTCATCATGCTGCCGCAGATTATTCTTGGAGGGCTGACAGAAACTTATGGCGGGGCAGCCTGGTTCGATGTACTGTCCACAGTTTTCAACTTACAAGAACCTATAGGAGCAGCCATATATGCTCTGCTTATCATTGTGTTTACTTATTTCTACGCCCATATCCAAGTGGATCCTGAAAAAATGGCAGAAAACTTTCAGAAACAAGGGGCTTTTATCCCGAGTATCCGGCCTGGCAAGGACACACAAAATTACATTTCATATGTCTTAAACCGTTTAAGTACTGTGGGAGCCTTCTACTTAGTGATAATATCTATCCTTCCTATCATTGCATCAATGATCTGGGATTTACCAACCTCACTATCCCTTGGAGGAACCAGTCTATTAATTGTTGTTGGGGTAGCTTTATCTACCAAAGAAGAATTAGAAGGATTACTCAGCAAACGCAGTTACTTAGGATTTATCCGCGATTAGCAGCGACATAGAGGAGGACCAAATGAACTTAATTTTACTGGGTTTACCAGGAGCAGGAAAAGGAACACAGGCCAAATATATAGTAGATGAATATGACATCCCGCATATTTCCACAGGAGATATGTTCCGTGAAGCTATCAAAAACGGAACTGACCTGGGTAAGGAAGCTAATTCCTACATGGAAAAAGGAAACTTAGTACCTGATGAAGTAACGAATGGAATCGTAAAAGAACGTTTAGATGAGAATGATGTGAAAGAAAAGGGATTTCTTTTAGACGGTTATCCGAGAACGATCAATCAGGCTGAAGCATTAGATGAAAACTTATCTTTAACCGGCCGTGAATTAGACGGAGTTATCTACATACAGGTAGACACCGATGTACTGATGGAACGTCTGACAGGCCGTATCATTTGTTCCAATTGTGGAGCCACTTACCACAAATTATTCAATCCGCCTAAAGTAGAAGACACGTGTGATGTGTGCGGCGGAAAAGAATTCTACCAGCGAGAAGATGACAAGCCGGAAACGGTGAAGCGTCGTATCGAGGTCAATGAAGACCTGACAAATGATCTATTGAACTATTACTCAGATCGTAACCTTGTTATCACAATCAATGGTTTAGGAACCCCTGATGAAGTATTTGAGGAAGTTAAAGAAAAAATTGATGAGCTTAAAAAGAGCTTATAAAGTCTTTTCAGACGGCGAATCGTTTGAGTTGTCAATCGAATCATGATAAAATCATTCAGGTTATAATTTAAAGTCAGAACTCAATGTATTAAGAAATTGATGATTGAATTATATAAAGATTTCCAAGGGAGGAAACGAATTTGTCGAAAGACGGAGTAATTGAAGTTGAAGGAAAAGTTTTAGAAACGATGCCTAATGCCATGTTTAAAGTAGAACTAGAAAATGGTCATGAAATATTAGCACACGTTTCAGGTAAAATCCGCATGAACTATATCCGTATTTTACCGGGTGATAAAGTCACAGTTGAGATGTCTCCATATGACTTAACAAAAGGCCGCATTACTTATCGTTACAAATAAAGTTCAAAAGAAACATAAGGAGGCGAAAAAATGAAAGTAAGACCATCAGTTAAAAAAATGTGTGAAAATTGTAAAATTATTCGCCGTAACGGACGTGTTCAGGTAATTTGTAAAAACCCTAAACACAAACAACGCCAAGGATAATTCTTAGTTTAAACAAAAAATCATAGGAGGTGCGCATATGGCACGTATTGCAGGTGTAGATATTCCAAGAGACAAGCATATTGAAATCGCATTAACTTACGTTTACGGTATCGGTCGTTCCCGCGCTAATGAAATTTTAGCTGCAGTGAACATCAATCCGAGTGTTAAAGTAAGTGATTTAACTAACGACGAATTAGACGCTATCCGTTCAGAAGTCGATAAATATAAAATCGAAGGAGACTTACGTCGTGATGTAAGTCAGGATCTTCGTCGTTTACAAGACATCGGTTCATACCGAGGAAACCGTCACCGTCGTAATTTACCAGTTCGTGGGCAAAAGACTAAAAATAACGCTCAAACTCGTAAAAAACGTCGTTCATAAAATTAAAAATAAAGGAGGTAGAAGCTAATGGCAAGAAGACAAACTAGACGTCGTCGCGCAAGAAAGAATATTGAGTCTGGGATTGCACATATCCACTCAACATTCAACAATACAATCGTAATGATCACTGACCCTCAGGGGAATGCAGTATCATGGTCATCTGCAGGAGCATTAGGATTCCGCGGCTCTCGTAAGTCAACACCTTTTGCAGCTCAAATGGCAGCTGAAGCAGCAGCAAAAACTGCTATGGAAGATGGCATGAAATCACTGGAAGTTAATGTTAAAGGACCAGGTTCAGGCCGTGAGTCAGCTATTCGTGCTTTACAAGCTGCTGGTTTAGAAGTAACAGCTATTCGTGATGTTACTCCAGTTCCACATAACGGTGCACGTCCACCAAAACGTCGTCGTGTATAAGACAGATGTTAGAAATATTGTGGCACAAGGTATAACCGTTGAAAGGGGAAATTGACTGAATGATTGAGATTGAAAAACCTGAGATTCAAACCGCTGAAATCAGTGAAGATGGTAAATATGGTAAATTTGTTATTGAACCACTTGAAAGAGGCTATGGTACAACTTTAGGTAATTCATTACGTAGAATTTTACTTGCGTCTCTGCCTGGAGCCGCTGTTACAGTCATCCAAATTGATGGGGTACTTCATGAATTTACCGCTATTGATGGTGTTGTTGAAGATGTTACTGCAATCATTTTAAACGTAAAAAAACTCGCCCTTAAATCTCATTCAGAAGAGCCAAGAACTATTGAATTAAATATTGAAGGTCCTAAAGAAGTATATGCTTCTGACCTGATGTTAGATAGTGATATTGAGCTTATGAACCCAGACCAATATATTTGTACAGTAGCTGAAGGTGGACGATTATCAGCACGTTTAACTGTGCAAAAAGGTAGAGGTTACGTTCGTGCAGAACACAATAATGATGAAGATATGCCGATTGGAGTTATTCCAATTGATTCAATCTACACGCCGATTGAACGAGTTAACTATCATGTGGAAAACACACGTGTAGGAGATCAAAATCAATACGATAAATTGACGATTGAGATTTGGTCTAATGGTACAATTACTCCAGAAGACGCAATCAGCTTATCAGCTAAAATTATGACAGAATACTTAAGTGTATTCGTTAACTTAACTGAGAAAGCCCGCGAAGCTGAAATGATTGTTGAACCAGAAGAAACTCAAAAAGAAAAAACACTAGAAATGACAGTAGAAGAACTCGACTTGTCTGTCCGTTCATATAACAGCTTGAAACGTGCAGGTATTAATACGGTTCAAGAGTTGACAAGTAAAACTGTCGAAGAAATGATGCAAGTTCGAAATTTAGGTAAAAAGTCCCTTGAAGAGATTCAAAACAAGTTAGAAGAACTTAATTTAGAACTCAGCACAGAAAATGTCTAGTTTTTATATAAACACTTTTATTAAAGGAGGGTAAATCATGGCTTACCGCAAATTAGGACGTACTAGCTCACAACGTAAAGCTATGTTACGTGATTTAACATCAGATTTAATTATTAATGAGCGTATCGTTACAACTGAATCTCGTGCAAAAGAAGTTCGCCGTTTAGCAGAAAAAATGGTTACTTTAGGTAAACGTGGTGACTTACATTCACGTCGCCAGGCAGCAGCTTTCCTGCGTAATGAAATCGCAAGCTTTGAAGAGACTGAAGATGCAATAATTGTTGAAGACGTTATTCAAAAATTATTCGATACTCTTGCACCTCGTTTCCAAGACCGTAACGGAGGATACACTCGTATCTTGAAAATGGAGCCTCGTCGTGGAGACGCAGCTAAAATGGCTTTATTAGAGTTTGTCGAAGGAACTGAAGAAGAAACAGAAGAAGCTGTAGAAGCTGAATAATCAATATAGAATGATCGAGCGTTATGATGGTGAGAATTCATCTTTTTGGGTTCTTTAGTCTAGCTCATACTCTTCAGGAGAGGCAGAATTGCTTCTCCTGAGGAAATTATTCTTTTAAATAGTATTTCTGAATGCTATAGAAAAATAAAAGTTTTTATTTCAAACGAGTTTTGAAGTAAAAACTTTTGTTTTTTAAATAAAAATTCTGCCCTGCAGCAGGGTGAGATGAAATAGGGAAGAATATAGATCTTTTAAATAGGAATCGGGGATATGGTATAATATCCTTAAATTTGTGTCGGATCTCTCTGCAGAAAGCCGAAAAGAAAAGGATGTTGAACGTGGACACTATAATCGAATTAGACCGTATATCGTTCTCTTATCATCATGAGGATGAGAGCGAAGATATACTGAAGGATATTTCGCTGAAAGTAAAAAAAGGTGAATGGCTGGCTATTATAGGGCCTAATGGGTCAGGTAAGTCCACTTTAGTCAAAACTTTTAATGGAATTCTGCCTGTTGGGAGCGGGCAGGTAGTAGTAGATAAGGAAATATTAACGGAAGAGACGGTCTGGGAGATCAGAAAAAAAATAGGTATGGTTTTTCAAAATCCGGAGAATCAGTTCGTTGGTGCAACGGTCGGCGACGATGTGGCGTTCGGTTTAGAGAATCAGGGTGTCCCCCGAGATGAAATGTTCCAGCGGGTGGAAGCGGCTTTGGAGACCGTCGAGATGAAAGAATTTATTAATCGGGAACCTTCCTCTCTTTCCGGCGGGCAGATGCAGAGAGTAGCAATTGCGGGAATACTGGCCTTGAACCCTCAAGTCATCGTCCTGGATGAAGCTACCAGTATGCTGGACCCTAAAGCACGTAAGGAAATCATGGGAACAATCCGCTATATTAAGGAACAGACGGGTATGACAGTTGTGTCCATCACTCACGATATCGATGAGGCTGCTGAGGCTAACCGCATCATCGTCATGAAAGACGGTCGGATCATTGATGAGGGAGACAGTCGACATATCTTCTCAAAAGGAGACCGGTTGATAGATTTAGGTTTAGATATTCCTTTTGCTGAAAGACTGAAAAAAGGACTGAAAGATCAAAATATTGAAGTGCCCCAAGACTATATGACAAAGAAAGAATTGAGAGATTGGCTATGGACATTAGACTCGAAAATATAGGTCACATTTATAATTCAGGCACTCCGATGGCTGTGGATGCTCTCCGGGAGGTCTCTCTAACTATCCCCCAGGGCAGTTATACAGCTTTGATCGGCCACACGGGAAGCGGGAAGTCCACTCTCCTTCAACACTTGAATGTGCTGCTTAAGCCCAGCAGCGGCCGAGTTGTTTTAGGCGACCAGGTCATCACTGCTAAGTCCAAGGACACTCAATTAAAAAAATTACGCCGGCATATTGGAACGGTCTTTCAGTTTCCTGAAGCGCAGTTATTTGAAGAAACGATCGTAAAAGATGTTGCTTTCGGTCCTCAAAATTATGGGATGGATCAAGAAGAAGCCATGGATTTAGCCCGGGAGATGCTGCATGTGGTCGGTGTGGATGAGAAGAATTTTGACTCTTCTCCTTTTGAATTATCCGGGGGCCAGCAGAGACGGGTGGCGATTGCCGGAGTTTTAGCTTTGGAGCCGGAAGTTTTAATTTTAGACGAGCCGACAGCAGGGCTTGATCCCAAAGGCCAGAAGGAACTGATGAGTCTTTTTTCACACCTTCATGAAGAAAGAAAAATAACCATTATTCTGGCCACTCACCAGATGGAGTATGTAGCAGAGTATGCGGATCAAGTAGCTGTTCTGGAGGCAGGGACTCTGGTTAAAGTTGGACATCCCCGAGAAATTTTTTCTGACCAGGCCTGGCTGAAAGAAAAGCAGCTGGATGTACCCGAAGTTGTCGAGTTTGCCAACCAGCTGGCCGGGAGAGAAGGGTGGTCATCCAAAGAGCTGCCCCTCACGATTCGAGAGCTGTCTGAGAGTATTGCTCATCAATTGAAGCAGTAGAAAGGAAAAATTATGTCACAAGGTATTGTAATTGGACAATATATTCCGGGTCAGTCTTTTGTGCACCGTCTCGACCCCAGATTAAAAGTCCTCACCACTGTTTTATTTTTAATAACTGTATTCTTAGCAAATAATTGGCTGAGCTATGCTGTTCTTCTGGGATTTGCTCTTGCAGCTGTCCTGATGTCTGAAGTTCCGCTGCGCTTCTTTGCTAATGGTCTCAAGCCACTCTTACTTTTAATCATTTTAACAGTCTTTCTACAAATATTCTTTACCCAGGGCGAGCAGTTGCTTTACAGCTGGGGACCTGTTCAAATTTATCAAGAAGGGCTCGTCAATGCAGCTTTTATTTTCTTGAGATTCATGCTCATCATCTTCATGTCCACCCTGCTGACCTTAACGACCATGCCTCTTGAAATTACAGATGCTATTGAATATTTATTAAGACCTTTAACACGAATTAAGGTACCTGTATATGCTATAGCTTTGATGCTGTCCATCGCCCTCCGCTTTGTGCCGACACTGATGGAAGAAGTTCAAAAGATCATGAATGCCCAAAGAGCCAGGGGAATGGATTTTTCTGAAGGTTCCTTCATTCAAAGACTTAAGAATGTAGTGCCCCTGCTGATTCCTCTTTTCGTAAGTGCTTTTAACCGGGCAGACGATCTGGCGGTAGCTATGGAGTCACGAGGATACCAGGGGGGAGACCACAGAACCAAGTACCGTCAACTCCATTGGGCAGGAAAAGACAGCTTTGTTTTGATCGTTTATCTCCTGATTTTCGGACTCATCCTTTATTTAAGAAGCTAGGTGTGGTGTGATGCGTTACAAATTAACAATAGCATATGATGGAACCGACTTTGCAGGCTTTCAAATTCAGCCCGAAGACAGGACAGTCCAAGGTGAGCTGGAAAGAAGTCTGATGATCATGACAAAGGATGTCAGGGTTAAAGTGCATGGATCAGGGCGGACTGACTCAGGTGTCCATGCTCTCGGACAGGTGGTTCACTACGATTATCCTGGAGAATTATCAGAAAAAGCCATGTACCGTGCGCTGAACACTCTGCTTCCTGCTGATATCGTCGTTCGCAGGGTTGAAATTGTGGATGCCGATTTCCATTCTCGATTTTCTGCTAAAGAAAAAACTTATATTTACCGTCTTTACAACAGCAGGACTAGGAATCCCTTTACCAGAGACTATGCTTATTGGCATCCTCATCCTCTGGACATCGACCGTTTAAGGGAAGCTTTAACTTATATCGAAGGACAGCATGATTTTACGAGCTTTGCTTCGACAAAGGACCCTATAGAAAATAAGGTGCGGACGATTTACGAAGCAGGTGTAGATTATGACTCTGAAAAAAAGGAGTTTATTTTTTTATTTAGAGGTAATGGTTTTTTATATAACATGATCCGTGTGCTGATGGGTACGCTGATTGAAATTGGGGATGGAAGAAAAGACCCGGAAGAGATGCAGCGGCTCTTAGAGGTGAGAGACAGAACTCAGGCCGGCCCGACGGCTTCCCCTTTAGGCTTGTATTTGAAAAATGTCGTCTATGATTAGGCGAACTTTTTTTCATGAATATATTGACTTAAAGGGCAATAAGTAGTAATATGGTTAATGGTATTGTTTGCCCCACGATGAGCCCCGGAAACTTATTGTGTACAAACAAATGACGAATATTATCTTGATATGGAGGGAAAATCGTGAATAAAACTTACATGCCAAATGCTAAAGAAATTCAACGTGACTGGTACGTTATCGATGCAACTGACATTGCATTAGGACGCTTATCAACTCAAGTCGCACACATTTTACGAGGAAAAAACAAAACTACATTTACACCAAATATGGACTGCGGGGACAACGTTATCGTTATTAACGCAGAAAAAATCCATTTAACAGGTAACAAAGCTGAAGACAAAATGTACTACAGACACTCAGGCTTCCCAGGTGGAATTAAAGAGATGAGCGCTGGAACAATGCGTGCTCAGAAACCTGAACGTTTAGTGGAACTTTCAATTAAAGGAATGCTTCCAAAAGGTCCATTAGGCCGTCAAATGTTCAGAAAATTACATGTATATGCTGGACCTGAACATAAGCATGCAGCTCAACAACCTAAAGAATTAGACATTACAGAACTTATTTAAGGAGGAAATTAAAATATGGCAACAGTTCAATATTTCGGTACAGGCCGTCGTAAAACCTCCTCAGCACGTGTTATCTTAACACCTGGTTCAGGTAAGATGACAATCAACGGAGTAGACGGAAAAGAATTTATCCCATTTGACCATTTACACTTAGTGATGAATCAACCATTTGAATTTACAGATACAGTTGGAAGCTACGACGTTGTAGTTAATGTTCAAGGGGGAGGTTACTCTGGACAAGCCGGCGCAATCCGTCATGGTATCGCCCGTGCTTTATTAGAAGTAGATCCTGCTTTCCGTAAACCATTAAAAGCTGAAGGTTTACTGACTCGTGACCAGCGTATGAAAGAGCGTGTTAAACCAGGTCTTAAGAAAGCCCGTAAAGCACCTCAGTTCTCAAAACGTTAATA
>CAYTHW010000014.1:0-1840 GCA_964437675.1 uncultured Atopococcus sp.
TTTTCAATCATAAGGTCTTTTGAATTTATAAGCTTTCGTCTAAAATTTTCTGGAAGAAATCCGGCAGCTCCGTTTCAAATTCCATCCACTCCTGGGTGACGGGATGGCGGAAACCTATCCTCTTGGCATGAAGACAATAGCGGTCGTCAGCCAGTTTCTGCGGTGATCCATAGAGATAATCGCCATAGACAGGATGGTCGATATGGCTGAGATGGACCCGGATCTGGTGGGTGCGCCCGGTTTCTAACCGCACCTTCAGCAGGCTCAGAGATTTGAACTCTTTTTCCACCTTAAAATGAGTCACCGAAGCTTTACCATCGGGCTGGACTGCGAATTTAATCCGGTTATGCGGATCCCGGCCCAGAGGCATATTGATCGTTCCCTTGGGGGAATCCATATGACCATGGACGAGGGCTGCATATTCCCTCAGGGGAAGGTTCAACTTGAACTGCTGGGCCAGATCCTCATGAGCTTCGTTGGTCTTGGCTACTGCCAGGATGCCGGATGTATCTTTATCCAGCCGGTGGACGATTCCCGGTCTGAATTCTCCATTGATATCAGAAAGCCGGCTGGTGTGGGCCAGCAGACGGTTGACCAGGGTGCCGTCCGGGTGGCCGGGAGCCGGGTGGATGACCAGGCCGCTCGGTTTATTTAAGACGAGGATGGCATCATCTTCATAGATGATATCCAGAGGAACTTCTTCACTCACCAGTTCCAGAACTTCCTCCTCATATTCCATCCAGATGTGGTCTTCTTCTTTTAGTTTATAATTGGCTTTGACGGCCTGGCCGTTGACCAGAACCCGGCCTTCCTTGACGGCCTGCTGGATCTTTGAGCGGGAGATATCCGGAATATGCCGGCTCAAAAATTTATCCAGACGCTCATCATCTTCTTTTACAGTAAATTCATAAATTTCCATTTAATCTGCCTTGCTTTCCTTTTCCTGGCGGTCCAAGAAAATATATTGAATGAATAAGAGTATCACACCGATCGTCAGAGCTGTATCCGCCAGATTAAAAATCGGAAAGTCAATAAAATCCAGCTGGATCATATCGATAACATATTGATGCAGAAGACGGTCGATAAAATTACCGAGAGCTCCCCCCAGGATGAAGGCCAGACCGGTCTTGAGCAAGGGCTCATTTTTCATCTGCTGCATATAATAAATAAGCATGACGACTACAATCACAGTGATGATATAAAAGAACCACATCTGACCTTCCAGGATACTCCAGGCTGCACCCGTATTATGAATATGAGTGATGGATAAAAGCCCTGGTATCCATTCGATCTGCTGGCCTATGTCTACATAAGCCTGCGTTAAGTATTTACTGACTTGATCGATTAAAACAATGATAAAACTAAGCAGATAATATTTCATGCAATTGCACCTCGTTTTTTGATATAGCTTAGTATAACAAAAAATAAGCAGGTGGATAGATAATAAAGACAGGTCCTTCTTTAGTATTATTGACAATTGTGTTAAAATCGATAAGGAATTGACAGACTTAAGGAGAATACATATGCTTGCAAATAACGGGAATTCTTTGAAGAGAATTCTTTTAATCATATTAATGCTAATTATCAGTGGTTGTGCACGTGAAGAAGAAAATGTCATCAATGCTGCTGAAAATACGGAAGCCTATGCTTCTAATATCGTTACGGAATTCGACAGTATCAAAGAAGAAGAAGCCAATCTGCAAAGCCAGTTCGTCGAAGCCCTCGAGCGTGATGAAGAACTGGAGAGCTTTGCCAATCAGAGTGCTGCGGTTTTTCAAAATATTGAAAAAAGACAGGCCAGTTTAGAGAATATCCGCTCGCAGACCAGAGAATTGGAAAA
>CAYTHW010000014.1:1940-10808 GCA_964437675.1 uncultured Atopococcus sp.
CTGAACCGATATTGACCGTGCCGGATGAGTATCCGCAGAAATTCCTTTACGATGACGGCGTCGAGATTCCCTACCCGGAAGAAGGAGTGAAGGGTATCTACCTGACAGGTTCTTCTGCAGCCGGCGAAGAGATGGACAACTATACTCAATTCGTCAATGAAACAGACTTAAATGCCATGGTCATCGACGTCAAAGAGGATTCCGGGAGAATTTTGTTTGATTTTGAAAGTGACCATCCCTTAGTCGAAGCTAATACAGATCCTCTGATGGAAGCCAGTGATCTAATCAGTCACCTCGAAGAAAATCAGATCTATCCTATTGCCCGTATCGTGGTCTTCAAGGACTCCTTGCTGGCAGAACAGCATCCTGAGTATTCTTTCCAGCAGGCAGACGGCAGTATCTGGAAAGATCCCAATGGAGAAGCCTTTGTCAGCCCTTATCTGAAGGAAGTTTGGGATTATAATATCGAAATAGCCAAAGAAGCCGCTAAGATGGGCTTCAAAGAAATTCAATTCGATTATGTCCGTTTCCCTGAAGGTTTTGAAAATATGGCCGGAGGCTTACAGTTCGACATGGGTGAATATGCCGAGATGGAAGCAGATGAATCCGACCATCGTGTCACAGCTGTTACTGACTTTGTCGAGTATGCCAAGGAAGAATTAAAACCTTATGATGTAGATTTAGCTGTCGACATCTTCGGCTACACAGCTACGATCGATGAAGCTTCAGGTATCGGTCAAAATTTTCTGGAAATCTCCCAGCATGTCGATGTGATTTCTTCCATGATCTACCCCAGCCACTGGGGACCGGGTCACTTTGACCTGCCGGCACCAGACCTCCAGCCATATGAATTAACGGACGGCTACATCCAATTGGAGAAAGAAATTCTCAGCCAGCTGGAGAATCCGCCGATCTCAAGACCTTGGCTGCAGGACTTCACCGCCTCCTACCTCCCGCCGGGCATGTATATGGAGTACGGGGTTGAAGCTGTCGAAGATCAGATCAGAGCTTTAAGAGATAATGATGTCCATGAATTTCTATTATGGGATGCAGCCAATGACTATACACTGGGCGTAGACTACACGCCGGAAAGTGACGAAGAAGAAGCAGACGATTCGGAAAGCAGTGAATCTGAAGCAGGTGAATAAGAAAAAAAGTCTGGATAGGTGATGGAGCTTTCCATCTAACCTAATCCAGACTCTTTATTTTGTCTTTTTTACTCTTGATTGACCTGGACGATCTGATTGGTATCCAGTAAAACAAGATAAGATTCTTTGACTCTCTTTTCTAAAATATTTTCTAAGGCCAGATCATATAAATTAACCTGTCCCCGGTATTTTTCCAGCATGATTTCTATGCCGCGATCGCCAAATCTCTGCACAGCATCGGTCTTATAGTCAAAAAGAACTAATTCGCCCTCTTCTTCAAAATAACCATCCGCTATACCGTGGACCAAGATATCCTCACCTGCATCGATACCGGCAAAGATCTGCCGGGCCGGTAATTTGAGTGAGAAAGACACTTCCCTTTCCAGACTGTCCGACTGCTCAACCATCCGGCCGGCCAGATCTGTCTCTAAAAAGTTCAGGACTGTATCGATTCGTATACGCTCAGCGACTTGGCGGTTAAGTCTTCTCTCTTCAACTAACTGACTCAGCGTCGCCTGAACATCTGAAAGTGTCGGCTTCCGGCTGAAATCTAAAGTCTGCAGCAGCAGGTGGGTCGCCATCCCAATTTCTGCCGGGCTGGCAGCCGTCGTTTCAGTTATAAACTTAGGCCGATCCAGCTCATCGATGACATAACGGTTCTGTCCCAAGGGCTGGGAAGCATCCAATTGCAGCAGGTCCATCATACTCGGATCTTCAAAGACCCGCTTGATCTCTGAAACGGATTGGTAGCTGGTCGTCTGGACAGCCAGTGGGTAGTCGTAGCGGGCAGTCATGAGACCGACGGCCAGATCCACTTGTGGATCCTTTTCTACCCCCCGCCCTTCTTTCAGTTTCTTGTACCAGTCGAGCGGAACATCTTCTTTCGTCTCTTCCAGAAGCTTGGCGATCAAGTCTCCCCGGGAAATAAATTCCAGCTTAAAGCGGGCAGGATGGCCGTAAACTGTAGAGTTGCTCTGAGGAACAGGCTGGTCTCCTTCAAAGTCACGGTGGCGGTAAATGGCTTTACCTATCCAGTCCATCACATTGTCCGGTTTGAGCCGGGCATCTTCAGGCAGGACCAGATCATCCAGCCCTTCTACCTCACTCCATCTTTTGATGATGTTTTCTCTTTTAGCCGCATTGCCGATGAGGATTAATTTCTGCTCGGCACGGGTCAAGGCGACATAGAGAACCCGCATCTCTTCCGAGTAGGAGCGTCTCTTAATCTCATTGGCTAAAGCAGCCGACTGGAGGGTCTGGGTTTTTATCCTCTGGACAGGATCGATATATTTACTGGCCAGACCATAGTTTTTATCGACGATGACATCTCCTATATAATCCCATTGAGTCATCTTTCCAGACAGGCCAAGTAAGAGGACTATCGGAAATTCCAAGCCCTTACTGTTATGCACTGTCATTACCTGGACAGCTTCCTGTCCATCAGCCAAAGCCATAGGTTCTGACAGGTCATCATCCCTCTCCTGCATCCTTTCGATAAAACGGATGAAGGAATAAAGTCCCCTCTGATTCATCTCTTCAAAATCTAAGGCATGTTCATAGAGAGCATGTAAATTAGCCTTTCTCTGCTTTCCGTTAGGCATACCGCCTGCATAATCCATGAAGCCGGACTCATTATAGATTTTCCAGATGAGTTCGGAAATAGCCAGACGCTTAGAATCTTCCCGCCAGTCAATCAACTGTTCATTAAAACGCACCAGTTTTTCATGTAAGTCAGGATGAGCGACTTGGGCAGCCTCTGAGTGGATAAAACTCATAAAAGCGCCGTAATAGTCGCTCGTTTGATTGAGGATGCGGATCCGGGCCAGGTCATTTTCATCTAAATTGACGACCGGTGACCGGAGAACTGCGGCCAGGGGAATATCCTGCCGCGGATTGTCGATGATATTTAAGACCGCCATCATGATAGAAACTTCGGTCGTTTGAAAGTAGTTTTCTGTCTTAGGAATGATGGTGTCAATATCATGTTCAGCAAAGATCGACTGGATATCAAAGTTGGAGCTTTTCTTACGGGTCAAAATGACGATATCCTGATAAGATACCGGACGGTTGCTCTTCAATTCTTTATCATAGATTTCGAAGCCGCCCTGAACTAAATCTTTGATCTTTTGAGCAGCTAAAACGATTTCTGCTTTGCGGCTCTCTGACAGATAATATTGGAGTTTCTCTTCTTCTAAGTCGATCTCCTCATCATCTTCCTCCGTATAGATCAACAGTTCAGTCTGGAAGAGATCTGATTCAGGAAAGTCCTGGTAGCCTGTCACCAGTTCAGCCTGTCCATCATAAGGCATCTCACCCACCCGGCGGTCCATCAGCTGCATAAAGAGCAGGTTGACAAAGTCCACTACATCACTGCGCGAACGGAAGTTTTCCTGCAGGATGATGCGCCGGCCTTCTTCCCCGCCGGCATAGCGGTCATATTTTTCCATAAAGAGATCAGGCTCTGCCATACGGAAGCGGTAGATCGACTGCTTGACATCCCCTACCATGAAGCGGTTGCCCCCTTCAGAATCCGGGGCTGCCACAGCTTCCAAGATTTTCTCCTGCAGCACGTTCGTATCCTGGTACTCATCGATCAAGACTTCAGAAAAAGCCCGGCGGTAGTAGTCTCTCGCTTCACATACGCCCTCTTCATTTGTCTGATTCAAAATTTGATAAGTAAAATGTTCTAAATCATTAAAGTCTAAGAGTTTACGCCTGCTTTTATAGTCCTGATAAGCTTCAGTATAGTCCTGGACCACTCTCTTTAATTTTTCAATATAGCTCTTCATCTCGCCTGCCATAGAGAGCTGCTCATCCAACGGGAAAATAAAGTAGCGGTCGAGCAGATCCTTGTTTAGTGAGCCTTTTGCTGCATCACGCAGGGGCTTGACTTCCTTCTGCCAATCTAATGCTTCTTCACTAATCCCCTTCTTGACTTTACTCCATCCTTTACTTCCTTCTTTCCAAGATAAAGCTGTTGCTCGGGCTTTAGAAAATTCATTGCTTTTTATTGACTCTAACATTTGCTCAGTCATATTCTTATCATAGGCGACTATTTCAATATTCTTTTCAAGATCCGGATAGATTTGTAATTTTTCTAAAGCAGTAGATAAAATAAGTAAGTTATTTTCTAATATTTCTACCATTTGAGGCTGGAGTAAATCCAGCCAGAGAGGCTGATGGTAGAAACTGCTTTGATCGTCTTCAAAGAGAGAGTCCAGCCGCTCCAACCATTCTTTCGAATCCACCTGGGCCTGGGACTGCCTGTATATCTTCTGAACCAGCTCGGTCAAGCCGTCATCCTTGCGGTCTGACGAAAAGACGGAAGACAGCAGTGTGAAGTCTTCTGCTTTATCGCCGCTAAAGTAGCTCTCTCTCAGTTCTGCCCAGATATCATCTTGCAGGATAGCTATCTCCGTTTCATTGGTCAACATCGAGAAGACAGGATCAAAATCGATCAAGTAATAAAAACGCCGGATGACCTCACTACAAAAAGAGTGGATGGTAGAAATCTGGGCCTGGGGCAGAAGTGAAAGCTGACGGACGAGGTGAGCCTGCTGCGCAGCATCATCTGTCTCATTGATCTGATTCTGCACTTCTTCACGGATCCGGTCCCGCATCTCCTTGGCTGCTGCACGAGTGAAAGTCACGATCAAGAGCCGGTCGATATCTTCGCCCTTTTTGATTTTGGCCAGGACCCGTTCCACCAGTACCCGTGTTTTTCCTGATCCGGCAGAAGCTGAAAGCAGCAGATTAGTTCCACTCGCATGAATGGCCTGCCACTGTTCAGTAGTAAACATGACATCTTGGGGTTTGTCTGGAATATTATTCATCTCTTTTCCTTTCCTTATCTAATAATTCTTTCATATCCTGGATATCTTTATCCGGTAAGAGGAAATAATTATTTTCCGGAAGCATCGCATCAAATTGTGAAACAGCTCTAAAAGGTCCCTTGACGGAGGGAATAAAGTCTTTTTTATCATAAGGCCTTAAATCGACCTTTCCTTGTAAAATCTCATTGCCTGCTTTTTCGATCAGATAATCGATATAGTTAAAGATGATTCCTAAGTCTTTTGGATTGATTTGTTTAAACTTACCGAGATGTCCCTTTTGTACTCTTTTCATCTTAAAGGCTAAAGAATCTTCTCCAGGATTTAAGCGCTCAGCTAGGGCATCGAAAAGCTGTTCATCTGCGACGAAGAGACCTTCGAGACGGTGCTTTTTGATTTTTTCATCCTGAAGTTTACTTTCTCCTAGAGGTTTATCAATCGTTAGAAATGAATTGTGGACATGGGAGTAAAAAGCCCCTCCCGGCTTGGCCCGGTCACCGTATCTGGCCTCCATGGCATGCAGGATGACTTTAAAATAAGTCATCAGCTGGATGGCCAGTCCATGATAAATATCTTTATAGTTAATATCGTGACTGCTCGATTTATAATCGATGATATTGAAGTATTTGGCGTTATTGATTTCCCATTCATCCACCCGGTCGATTTTCCCGCGGATAGAAATTTCACCGCCGTCAGCTAAGGGGTAAGACAGCGTTTCCAGGGAAGGATCGGCTCCCATACGGCCGAAAGTCACTTCCGTAGCTACAGGTTTAAATTCGCTGTGGCTGGTCTGCTCCTTCATGGCCCACACCATACGTTCGATGGTCTGGCGCAGCTGATAGAACATAAAATTCATGCGCCCTGATTTTGAAAAGACAGCATACTTGGTCTGGGACAGCATATCCTGATGAATCTCATCGACGAAAGCTTCTAATTCGCTGTCTGAAAAATCCTGTATCGGCCGCTTTTCATCTTTGAGACGGTCGACGACTAATTCCAGACTTTCATGGAAGAATTCACCTGTCTCGAGAGCCGTCAAGTCCATCACTTTACGTTCCCGCAGTCTGAGACCGTGCTGTAAAAAGTGGCTGTAAGGGTCCAGGTAATAGGTCTCTAACTGCGAAACGGAGAGGTGGAGATTTTTACCATATAAACCTTCAGCGACATCCCGTGACAGATTGACTGGGATATTTTGATAGTCCAAACTCTCACTCAGTTCCCGGAAATTGGATTCAGGGGCCCGGCTGAAATAGTGATAGAGATTCAGCCAGATATTTTGAGGCTTTTGACGGGTACTCATCGCTTCTCTTAAAACAGACAGGACCTGGCCGGCTGTTTCCGTTTGAGATCCGATGAAGTCCAGCGGCCGCATCTCTTTCTGCTTGAAACTGTTTCCTACTTCATAACTCTTAGGCTTTGTCTCTATCTGAAAGACCTCTTCCAGCCGTTGATAGAAAGGCGAAGCCTGGATTTGATGATTTTCATCAGTGAGACAGGTATAAGAGAGATAAAGCTTTTCCTTGGCCTGAGTGAAGGATCGATAGGCAATGAAAGCCTCTTCCGCATACTTTCTTGAACTGATACCGCTGAGATAGATCTCCTCAGCTGTCATGTGATCGATGACTTCGCGGTCCTCATCCGACAGGAGACTGTCATTGGAAACCTGAAGAGGCAGCGCATCATCATCTAAACCTAAGATGAAAACAACTTTTGTCTTTCTCGGCGGCTGGCTGGTCAGCTGGGTAAAGATGATCTGGTCGATGGCCGGCGGCACGTTACTGTAGGTCGTCTGTTCCAGCCCGGTCGTCAATACCTGATAAAAGAGGTCGATCGACCATTCTTCCCCGCCTAGAATCTCGACAAACTCATCTAAGAGATCGATAAAAGTCGTCCAGACCTGCTCATACTCACGCGCCTTTTCTAACTGGCCGTTTTCCAGCTCCCTGTCCCTCCAAGAAAGAAGGACTTCACGTACATGGCTGGCTTCAAGGAATTGATAAATGAAGCGGCTGGCTTCTTCATTGGTTCCGGCCCGGTCCAGCCTGCGGTAGAGAACCTGCAGAGTATCTACCAGAAAGCTCCGCGTCTCATTGACAGCTTCCTGCATCTCGAGGTTGTCTTCCACTTCTACATAAGCCCATTCTTCCTGCCACTCATAATGTTGTATGCCATACTGCAGGACATAATTCTCCAGAAGGTCGACCCGCTCGCGGAACTGTTGTGACAAATCGTTCAGATAGGTCGTGCGTTCTTCACCCCGGCGCGGCATTTCATCTTCCCGTACGGGCAGGAAAAGTTCTGTTTTCAACAAGTTGAGAACATCATTTCTCTGCCATCGGTAGCGGTAGATATCCAGCAGGAGCTGAATGAACTGGGCAAAAGGATGGTGGATCATCTTATCAGAATGGTCAATAAACAGGGGAATCTCATTTCGCTCAAAGAAGGCATCGATGATCGTCTGATAGTCTTCAATCTTGCGGCTCATCACGAGGATATCCTGATAGCGGTAACCTTCCTGATGAACCAGCCGCCGGATACTCGTCGCTGTATGCAGGACTTCTGCATGCCTGCTGTCCGCCCTCCATAATTCAATACTCTCGTTGGCCGGATACTCCTGCCGGTCTCTGAGCATATCGACCTGGGAAAGACTCATGACTTCTTCCAGCGAGTCAAATTCTTCAGGCATTTCCTGATGGATGTAGCGGTCATGCCGGACTTGGAGACCGCGCTGCCTGCAAGCCTGGTAGAGTTTGTGATAGGTCCGCCCCGGCACATAGAAAACATCCTGGTCATCCGGCTGCTCTGTCGGGTAGGACTGGTCCAGGGTCAAGCCGAGAGTGGTCTGCCGGGTGTTCTCGATGAAAGATAAGATAAGTTCCTGCTCCTGGGCAGTGAACTGGTTAAAGTGGTTGATATAGACATAGGACTCCCTTTCCAATCCCTGGTCAAAGTGCTCTTTCAAAGCATCGAGGACATCTTCTTTCTCGATATATTTACCAAGCAGCACCTCATTGTATCTTTCATAAATGAAAGTGATCTCTTCCAGCTTCTGTGCAAAGGTCTGATCTGTGGTATCTTCGCCCGGCAGAGAATCGATGATCGATTCTAAATCTTCCTGTACCAGCTGTCCCTGACGGAATTCTCTGAACAGGTCTCTTAATTTATGGATGAAGCCCTGCTGGTAAACTTCCCCTCTATAGATCTGCAGGCGATCCTGGTGCTCGATCAAGAGTTTTTGAATGAGCATGGAAAGTCCGCTGTCGGTCAATTGGACCTGGTTAAAGATCGGCTGGTCCTGGAGCAGGTACCAGGCCAGCCGGCTGAAGCTCAGAACCTGGAGCTGGATCATCCCGAAATAGTCTTTTTCCTTGAAATAGTCATGACGGTGCAGACATTGAAGCACATTGAGTTCCGACTCAAATTTCATATGATCCGGAACCAGATAGTAGATATCGATATCTTCTTCCTGGTAAAGCAATTCGGCGATGTCGTCTATCATGGCCTCTTCCTTGTCCGCATAAGAGCGCCCGAGCATAAATTGTAATGCCATCCCATTTCCTCCTTAAAGGGTGAATGTTTCTTTTGAAATTAAAAAACTGAACAAAAGATTTCTTTGTTCAGACTCGATGTTATTTGAAGTAAGGGCCCAGTTCTTCCCAGCCGGCGCCTTCTCTGATCATCTCGAAGACAGTTTCTTCTTCATCCTTCGAAAATGTTTGGAAAGACGGCAGGGAAAGAGGTTTTGCAAAAGATTCTTTCTTATATTCCTGACCCCATTGGTGGCCGAGATCGATAAAGGAGCCCTGGCTTTCTATATCATCCAAGATTCGTCCGGCTACTGTCAAATGAGGATCTCTAAAGGATTCCCGGTAGTTTTTGAGGGCCTGCAG
>CAYTHW010000014.1:10908-19792 GCA_964437675.1 uncultured Atopococcus sp.
TTGCCGTAACCGCCCTTGAGACGGACATCCCCATAATATTCTCTTTCTGCTTTCAGGCGTTTGAGCTGAATATTTTCCTCAATATCGAAGATATAGTTTTCCAATTCATCATAACGGACTTTGACATCTGTCCCATTAAAATATCCGTAAGAAGAATTGCGGATACTGCGGATGGGAAAATGGACATCCTTATCCTCTATCAATTTATTTTGTCTGATGAAATCCTCTTCAGCCAGAGGTGTCGCTCCAAACAAATAGATCAAGATCCACTGGTACCGCAGAAAATTCCGGGCCAGTTTCATGTAGATATAGTTCTGGAAACTTTTGAGATTATCGAGGGTATCCTGTGCTTCATATAGAGCCTGGATGAAGTCCGCATTTAAAGAACAGTTGATATGAAAGCCGCACATCAGCTGGCGGCTTCTGCCGTATTTTTCTCCTGTGTATTTCCGGTATTCCTTGACCTCATCTGAAGAAGCTTCCGTGATGCGGATATCAGGATCAGCCGGTAAGCGCGGCGGGACACTGAAGGGCCACAGATACTCATCTTTATTCATCGAGTGATATAAGACAGAAGTCGCTATTTTTAGAAAATCCAAGGACTCGGCCAGCGTCGAAAAAGGCGGGGTGATTAATTCAGGCTGCGATTCACCATAGTCCGTTTGAATGTAGGGATGAGACAGCCGGTCTCCCAGACTGTGAGGGTGGTCGGTCATCGTGACACAATCATCAGCTTCCAACACCCGGAGCCCTTCTTTTTCAAGGCCGTATTCATTGTTATAAAATAAATCAAATAATCGAGACTGGAGTATTATTTCCTGAATGTTCATAAGCAGTCCTCTTTCATCATAGTTATAGTCGGGCTTGAAGACGTGCGATTTCCACGATCGTTTCTGCAGCTGCCACCATAGATTCAACAGCCACAAATTCATACCTTCCGTGAAAATTTTCCCCACCGGCAAACAAATTCGGAGTCGGCAGACCCATGAAAGAAAGGATGGATCCGTCTGTTCCTCCCCGTATCGGCTGGATCAGAGGCTCCAGCCCGATATTCTCCATGGCCCGTGCTGCCAGCTCGACCGGGCGGGGGTCTTTTTCGATGACTTCAGCCATATTATAATATTGGTCATATAAATCTATTATAACAGTCCCAGCACCATATCGGCTATTTATCTCATCAACAACAGCCAATAAATGATTTTTTCTCTTTTCAAATGCCTGCCGGTCAAAATCGCGGATGATCAAGGATAATTCAGAATTTTCTACAGTACCCGAAAAATTCATCACATGGTAAAAACCTTCTCTGCCCTCTGTATGCTCCGGGCGTTCTTTTTCGGGCAGGGCATGGATGACCTCCATTCCTATCTGGACGGCATTGATCATCTTGTCCTTAGCTGTACCGGGATGGACATCCCTTCCCTGAATCTGGATATCTGCCTGGGCCGCATTGAAGCTCTCATACTGCAATTCACCGACAGGACCTCCATCGACTGTATAAGAAAAATCGGCTCCAAAACCTTCCACATCGAAGTGCTTGGCTCCCCGGCCGATCTCTTCATCAGGGCCGAATGCCAGTCTGATCTTGCCGTGCGGAATTTCCGGATGACCTTTCAGATAGGAAACAGCCGTGATGATCTCTGCAATACCTGCTTTGTCATCTGCTCCCAGCAAAGTGGTGCCGTCGGTGGTGATCAGGGTCTGGCCCACATAATTTTTTAACTGGGGAAACTGGCGGGGCGATAAGGTGATTCCCAGGTCTGAATGAAGCAGAATATCTTCTCCGTCATAATCGGGATGAATTTTCGGCTGGATATTCTCAGAAGGGAAATCAGCCGTATCCATATGAGCGATGAAGCCGATGACAGGAAGATCTTTCTCCATATTCGACAGCAGGCTGGCTGTGACGAAGCCGCTGCGGTCATCATATTCCACCTCGGACAGGCCCAGCTCCTGCAGTTCTTCCACTAAAAGATGGGCAAATTCGACTTGTGACTGCGTACTGGGCACAGCAGTGCTCGATTCATCGGAGCGGGTATCGATTTGAGCATAGCGGATAAAACGTTCGTGAAGTTCATTAAACATGGAGCTCCTCCTCTTTTTCTTACCTAAATGAAATAAAAAGGGTCTGTATTAATTTTAGAAGGCACAACTTCTAGGTCCCATTCTTCTTCCACTGCCCATTTCTGTAAGGCAGCTGTCAGATAGGGAATACAGATACTTTCGATATGGTGGCCCGGGTCGACGGCTGCCATACCGGAAGCCTCGATATCATGAGCCACATGATAAGACAAATCACCTGTTACAAAAACATCGGCTCCCTTGTCGAGAGCGCTTTCAAAGCAACTTCCGCCTGACCCTCCCATGACGGCAACCCGGCGGATGGTCCGCTCCAGGTCTTCCCCTACATAGCGCACAGCTTCTACATCAAAAGTATCTTTGACTTTGCCCAGGAAGGAGCGGAAAGACATCTCTTCTTTGAGACTGCCCACTCTTCCATAGCCATAATCCTTATCATTGATCCGCTGGGTCACCTGCATGACTTCCGGATTCTCTAAGTCCAAAGCTGCAGCCAGCCAGTCATTCATACCATTCTCGGCTGCATCTAAGTTGGTATGCGCTGCATAGACGCCGATGTCATGTTTGATGAGCCGGGCATACATCTGATTCTGGGGAACAGACAGGTCAAATGAAGCAATCGGCCTGAAGATCGGTGGATGATGGGCGATTATAAAATCACAGGACTGGTCAATCGCTTCCTGCACCGTCTCCGGACGTACGTCCAAAGTGACGAGGACCCTGCGGACATCCTGTTCTAAATCGCCAAAATGTAAACCTATCGGATCTTTAGGATCCGCCAGCTCTCGAGGTGCGTGACATTCAAGACGGTTCACTAAATATTTAGCTTGGATGGGTGTCATGTAATCTCTCCTCTATCAGATTGATTTTATCTTGAAATTCTCTCAGCTTATCTTGTTTATTTTCTTTTGAGTGTTCCAGGGATGTGATGATACTTTCGATCTTTCTTTTTTCATCCAGCCATTTTTCCTTGAAGGTCTGCGGATCGGCTTCTTCGACGAAACGACCGAACAAGAGCTCTTCTTCAGACCAGGCTTCTTTTTCTTGACCCCCCTGATACTCAGCCACTATGATTTCATAAAAATGATTATTTTCCAATAAAATACTTTCCTGAAGGATTTCGAACTGCTTTTCTAATAGAAAGCGTCTCAAATGAGGCTCTTCATTATTAGGCTGCAGGACAAATTTCTGCCCCCGCGCTATCTTTTTATTTTCAAAACCTCTTTCGAGAATAGAGGCTATTAAAAGTCCTCCCATGCCGGCGATCACTACATGGTCAATGTCATCTGCTCTTTCGATGACATCCAGTCCGTCTCCTAAACGAACCTGGATGGTGTCCTCCAGTCTCCGGCTGGTTACCTCTTTCCGGGCATGCCGCAGAGGTCCGGCTGCCACCTCTCCAGCTACAGCATAGTCGATTTTTCCCTGCTCGACTAAATAGATCGGCAGATAGGCATGGTCTGATCCAATATCGGCCAATCGGGAAGTCCGGGGAATAAAGTCTGCAATTTCCTTCAGACGTTTAGATAACTTTATCATGTTGCCTCCTTCTGATTAGACAAAAAGACCAGCCAAATTTTTAATATTTGGCTGGTCCGGCTTTGACTCTTAGATAGATTCTTATTTTACTCTTCTTCCTCGTCATCGTCAGCACCGATAAGTTCTGGTTCAGGCATTTCAGCATCTGCATCCGGTTCTTCTTCGATGATTTCTTCAGGAGCAGAGATTGAAACAACTGTTGTATCTGCTTCAGTAATCACTTCGATATCACCTTCAAGTTCCATATCAGCTACTGTAATTGAGTCACCGATCTCTAAATCAGCAACATTGACATAGTATTCTGATGGGGCTGATGCAGGAGCAACTTCGATTTGAATCTCAGTTAAGGCCTGGTTTGCAACAGCATCTTCTAATTCAGCTTCACCTTCAAGGTAAACTGGAATATCCATGACAACTTTTTCACCTTTAAGGAAGGCCTGCAGGTCTATATGGTAAACCTCATCTTTAATGGCAGCATTTGTTTGATCTTTTACGAAAACTTGGTATTCTTCGCCGCCTTCAACGTCGATCGTGAAAACACCATTCGCTCCAACTTCACGTAAAATAGTTTCAAATTCACGACGGTTAAAAACAACAGAAACAGTATCCACTGAACTACCATAGATAGCAGCAGGGATTGATCCTTCACGACGTACTTTTTTAGATGCGCGAGTACCTGTTTCAGTACGTAATTGTGCATTTAATTTCATATTTTTCACCCTTTTAAACAATAAGTTAATTTCTATTTACCTTCAAAATAAGACTCTTGAGTAAACAGTTCCATCTGGCATTATATCAAACTCTAAGTAAAATAACTAGTCATCTAAAGGATTTTATTCTAAAAAGTCCTTCAGCTGTTTTGAGCGGCTTGGATGGCGCAGCTTGCGAAGCGCTTTAGCTTCGATCTGGCGGATTCTCTCCCGAGTGACACCAAATACCTTACCAACATCTTCCAAGGTGCGCTGGCGGCCGTCATCTAGACCAAAACGCAGTCTTAAGACATTCTCTTCACGGTCGGTCAGTGTATCTAAAACATCCCGTAACTCTTCTTTCAGCAGCTCACCTGCTGTGTTCTCTTCTGGACTGACAGCTTCATCATCTTCGATGAAGTCTCCTAAGTGTGAATCATTTTCTTCACCAATAGGCGTCTCTAAAGAAACAGGGTCTTGGGAAATTTTCAGAATCTCACGGACTTTTTCAGTCGGCAGATCCATCTCGGCGCCGATTTCTTCCGGAGCCGGGTCACGTCCCAATTCTTTAACTAACTGTCTCTGGATACGGCTTAATTTGTTGATCGTCTCTACCATATGCACCGGGATTCTTATCGTGCGGGCCTGGTCAGCGATGGCACGTGTGATCGCCTGGCGGATCCACCAGGTAGCATAAGTAGAGAACTTAAAGCCTTTCGTATAGTCAAACTTGTTAACAGCTTTCATCAAGCCCATGTTTCCTTCTTGGATCAAATCCAGGAAAGACATGCCCCGGCCGACATAACGCTTGGCGATAGAGACGACCAGGCGCAGGTTGGCTTCTGCCAGCTCATCCTGGGCATCTTGATCTCCTGCTTCAATTCTCTTGGCCAGTTCCACTTCTTGCTCAGCTGTTAAAAGCTCCACACGGCCGATTTCTTTGAGGTACATACGGACAGGGTCATTGATCTTGACTCCTTTCGGTGCCAGGTCATTTTCACCCATGATGTCACCAACGATGACTTCTTCTTTTTCCACCTGCAGATGCATCGGATCCCCGTCTTCATCGACGATCCCTAAGCCGCGGTCCTCAAACTGCTGAATGAGTTCCTCGATCTCATCTTTATCTAATTTATACGGAATGGCTATTTTATCGGTTAATTCTGTATAGTAGACCGTTGTAGCCTGCAGTGCTTTCTTTTCCTCGATTAGTTCCTTCACAGCATCGCTTAATTTTTTTGTTTCTTCATTAGACATAATCATTGCCCCCTATTTCTGAATCTGTGCGGTCGATAGTGACGCTAATCAATTTGTCTTGTAAGTTCTACAATCTTTATCAAATATTCTTCCTGCTTTTCTACATCACCCTGCTGGGAAGCTTTCTCCATGCCGGCTTTAGCCTCTTCCAGCTGCTCATGCAGGCTGTTGCTTTGAATATAGTGGATACATTCCTGGATCTCATGCTCATTAAATTCATCAGACAAGGTCATCATCTCTATCTGAGCGACTCTCTCTTTTAAGTTTTTCTCCTGTAAAAAGTCGATAAATTTACTGGTCGACAGCTGGTCAGACTCAGCCATGAACTCCTGGAAGACGAGAGCCAGGATATGGGCAGAATCACTGTAAAAATGAAAATCTTCAGCGTACTCCAGCATCCGGTAGACTTCTTCTGGATAGTCGAAGAGCCGGTGGAGAATGATATTTTCTGCTTTTTCACATCTGTCCGGCAGCTCATAATAAGTCTCTGTCGGTGTCTGCGTCAAACTGCTCTGGTTATTTTTCTGGTCATACTTTTTCTGAATCTTTTGATGCCGGTGCTGACTGATGATCTGACTCAGCTGCTCTTTCAGAGAATCTATCGTCAGATCAAATTCATCCGCCAGCTGCTTCAAGTAGACTTCTCTTTCAACGGCTGAGGGCACCTGGACCATTTCTTTTAAGACCTGATCTATATATTCTAATAATTCCGATTCATTATTCAAGTTCTTATTTTGACGGTAGTAGTGCAGATAAAAACCCATAGGAGTGAGACGGCCATGATGCATCAGGTCGAGAAAGCTCTCATTTCCTCTCTTTTGAATAAAATCATCCGGGTCACTTCCATTAGGAAAAATAACAAGTTCTAAATCAAAATATTCTTTGGACAACAAGTTCAAGGCACGATGGCCGGCCTGCATCCCTGCGGCATCTCCGTCATAAGCAATAATGATTTTATCGGTCAACTTTTCGATTTGTCTGACTTGGACTTCCGTTAAACTGGTCCCCATGGTGGCCACGCTGTTTTGCAGACCAGCCTGCCATGCAGCGATGACATCCATGTAACCCTCAAAAAGAAAAATTTCTTCCTGGCGTCTGACCTGTGATCTGGCTTTAGAAAAATTATATAAAATCTCCGACTTATTAAAGATGGGCGTATCCGGACTGTTGACATACTTGGCCGGCGGATGACCGCTGCTTTCGATCAGGACATCCTCTTCCAAGTCTACATGACGGCCGGAAAAAGCAATAGTTTCTGACTGATGGTTAGTGAGAGGAAAGATGATCCGGTTAGAAAAGCGGTCTAACAGTTCTTTGTCCTGAGTTTCGATAAAAAGAGCCGATTGAACCAGTACGTCGTGACTGATATCCTTCAATTTCCCTTTCAGGTAATCAGCCAGAGCCCTTCTTTGAGAGGGCGAATAGCCGAGTTGGAACTCTTGGATCGTCTCATCAGTAAACCCCCGCTCATAAAGATAGGCCAGAGCTTTTTCGCCTGTTTGTGTCTGTGTCAGGACCTGATGATAGAAGCGGGCAGCTTCTTCATGAATCTGAATCAGCCGGGCTGACAAACTGTCTCTTTTCGGTTCTTGGGACCGGGCCCGGCTCAAGATAGATTCATCTAAAACCACCCCTGACATTTCTGCTACTTTAACAACAGCTTCCGGAAAAGTTATCCCCTCAATTTCCTGGATGAAGTTAAAGACATTGCCCCCTCTTTTACAAGAGAAACAATGATAAAACTTTTTTTCTTCCTGAACAGAGAATGAAGGAGAACGGTCTTCATGGAAAGGACAGGAGGCAAAGTAATTCTGGCCCTGCTTCTTCAATTGAACATATTGAGATATGATTTCGACGATATCAGCCTGGCTTCTAACTGCATCGATGGTTTCATCCGGTATCCACATAGCAGCACCCCCTCGACCATAGAATAAAAGAAGGCCGCATCTTCATGCGGCTTGACTGTATACATTACCACTCTGCATTATAGCATTGATAAGCACCTATTTCAACCTTGTCTTCTTTTATTTTCTAACTAATTTAGTGACATAAGCAAAAGAAATAATGATTTCAGAAAGTTCCAGGATCATCAAGAGACGGTTGTTGCGTTTGATTTCATCATCAGCCATCACCATGTTTTCCTCAAAGAAATCAGAAATCGTTCCGGCCATCTCTAAAAGCTCCTGGTAGATGGTCACAGAGCTGGTCGTTTTATCCAGGTTTTCCAGAAGATAGCTGATCTTCTCATAAAACTTTTTCTCTGACTCCGTCTCAAAGTGAGCCGGGTCCAATTCATAGTCTTCCGGTACATTTTCCAGTGCCTTTTCTCTCAGATTCACGACCCGCGAGAGGGCCTCCATCAATTCATTATAGGTTTCTTCCGGATGATGCTGATGCAGGACCTTGGCGTTATCGATGAGGCTGCGCATATTATCCTGACTGGAGGCCAGGATAGCTTCGATGATGTCTGCCTTGGTTGATCTGGCCTCTAAATGCTGGCGGATTCTATTCTTTAAGAAACTTAGAATGGCCTGACGCTGCTCATAGATATTTTCTTTAATCTCTTCATCAGGATAAGGAATACTCTCGATGATTTCGTCGATCAATCCAATCATATGAAGGTTCCATTTTTTATCCAGTAAAATTCTCAAGCTGCCGTAAGCTTGACGGCGCAGAGCGAAGGGATCATTGGAACCGGTCGGAATCTGCCCTGCAGCATAGAACATCATGACGCTGTCCAGCTTGTCTGCCAGAGCCAGAACAGCACCTGGATCGGACTGCGGCAGCTCACCGTCACTCGTCGTCGGCAGATACTGTTCACGGACAGCCTGAACGACCGCCGCATTCTCACCTGCATGTTCTGCATAGTAAGAGCCCATGACTCCCTGCAGTTCAGTAAACTCGTTGACCATCAAGCTGGAGAGATCAAATTTAGACAGCTGGGCGGCACGGTCTAAGTCCTCTAATTCCTGTTCACTTAAACCTACCTTCCGGCCGATGATCTCCCCGATCACCCGGATACGCTCGACCTTATCAGCCATCGATCCCAGACCTTGGTAAAAACTGACATTTTTAAGTTTTTCATTAAATTCTTCGATGGATACTTTCTTATCTTCTTCAAAGAAGAACATCGCATCATCCAGACGGGCTGAGATAACTTTTTCATTCCCCCGCGCAACTGTTTCGATATATTCTTCATTGCCGTTTCTCACACTGACGAAGATTTCTTTCAAACTGCCGTCTGCATCAGTTACAGAGAAGTATCTCTGGTGGTCACGCATCGAAGTGACCAGGATTTCCACAGGAAGAGACAAATATTCCTG
>CAYTHW010000014.1:19892-26913 GCA_964437675.1 uncultured Atopococcus sp.
GGTGGTCACGCATCGAAGTGACCAGGATTTCCACAGGAAGAGACAAATATTCCTGCTTGAAACGGCCATGGAAAGCTGTTGGATATTCCACCAGGTCGGTCACTTCATCCAGTAAATCCTGATTGCGGTCAATAGTAAAGCCTCGTTCTTTTTCCAGTTCTTCCAGCTGGTCTTTGATCATCGCCTGTCTCTTCTGGCGGTCTGTAATGACAAACTGCTCCTCCAGCAGCTCCTCATAATGGTCCGCATGATCGATCAGAACCTCCCCGCCTAAGAAGCGGTGGCCGGATACAGTATTGCCGCTGGACACATCGAGAACTTGGAAAGGAATGACTTCATCGTCGAGTAAGGCCGCTATCCAGTGGATCGGGCGGATATATTCAAAGTCATTCCGCGCCCAGCGCATACTGACGGGGAAAGTCATACTCTTGACGACTGTATCCAAGTTTTTTAAGACCTCGAAAGCAGGCTGACCGGGTGTTTCTTTTCGTATATAAGCATATTCTTCACCTTTTTCTTCTACAAAAAAGATGTCATCAGCTGTCTGTCCCTGCCCTCGGGCAAAGCCTTCAGCTGCTTTCGTCCAATTTTCCTCTTCATCCTGAGCAATTCTTTTGGCAGGACCGCGCACTTCCTCGCTGAGGTCTTCCTGCTTTTCAGCCAGGCCGTCGACACGGACAGTTAAGCGGCGGGGTGTAGAGAAACGCTGGACAGCCTCAAAATCTAAGCGCTGCTCTTTCAGAAAATCTGCTACGCGTTTTTCCAGCTGCTCTTCACTCTGGATGATAAAGCGGGCTGGAATTTCTTCCAGGCCAATTTCTAATAATAATTGATGAGTCATTCTACTCGGCCTCCTCTAACATGTCTTCGGCTAATAATGGGAACCCTAATTTCTCTCTTTCTTCTACAAAAGCACGGGCGACTTTTTGAGCCATGTGGCGGATACCTGCCAGATAACCTGCACGGTCTGTGACAGATACCGCTCCCCGGGCATCGAGCAGATTAAAAGTGTGGCTGCACTTTAAGACATAGTCATAGCCGGGATGGACGAGCCCCAGTTCGATACACCTTAAAGCCTCGGCTTCAAATTTCTTAAAGCTGTCAAAGAGGGTCTCGACATCGCTTTCATCGAAAGTATAGACCGAATGCTCATATTCCGGCTGCTTAAATATCTCACCGTAAGCTACACCGTCGACCCATTCTAAATCATAGACAGAGTCCACTTCCTGGATATAGCTTGCCAGACGTTCGATTCCATAGGTCAATTCCGCTGTCACAGCATCGACCTGCATCGACCCTACCTGCTGGAAGTAAGTAAACTGCGTGACTTCCATCCCGTCCAGCCAGACCTCCCAGCCTAAGCCGGCACAGCCTAGAGAAGGGTTCTCCCAGTTGTCTTCCACAAAACGGATATCATGCTGAAGCGGGTCGATCCCTATCACTTTCAAGCTGTCCAGGTAAAGCTCCTGTATATTTTTAGGCGAGGGCTTCATGACCACCTGGAGCTGGTGGTGCTGGTAGAGTCTGTTCGGATTTTCCCCGTAACGCCCGTCATCCGGCCGGCGGGAAGGCTCTACATACACCGCATTCCACGGCTCGGGACCTAAGGACCGTAAGAAAGTGTAAGGACTCATGGTTCCTGCACCCTTTTCAGTATCATAAGCTTGCAGGACCAGACAGCCTTGATCTGCCCAGTACTTCTCCAACTTGAATATCATATCTTGTAAATTCATCTTTTTCTCAGACATATAATCCTCCTCCTAAAAAAATAAACACCCCTATACCAGATTGGTATAGGGGCGTCTTGAACGCGGTTCCACCCTAATTGAGTACTTTAATCCCACTCTTTATGACTCCAAAGCGCCACTAAAAGTTTTCATACCCCTTTCCACCAGCCGGGGCTCTCTTTGATGAATGTCCTTTTATCCTTCTTTATCACTGTCATTATTTTAATTAAAATTAGCAGACTTTGAAAAAAAAGTCAACTGAGCCCGGGCTTAATCTACCGGGAGGCATCCTTTTCATCCTTGTCTTTTTTTCTCTTGGACCAGTCCACATGCAGATTTTCAAAGTCATGCATGTGGTCGATAAAGGATTTGCTTTTCAAATGCAGACCGACATTCTCTTCGTAAAGACTGTCTATAAAGGCCCGCAGTTCCTTTTTCGTCTCCTCACCTACAGAGATATCAGCTATCTGAGAGAAAGAAGTACGGGAAAAGAGACGGATAAAGTACAGGGTTCGCGGAGTTAAATGGTAACGCCGCTCATCCAGATACCAGTGCCTGCTGCACAAGAGGCCGTTGTATTTGCTGGAATAGTCAAAAGCTCCCTCCTGCTCCCCGCAGATGACACAGGCATCCCACTTCTGCTCTACCCCGAACCATCTCATCATATGAATTTCATAGATATTGGTGATGATCTCCGGATCTTTGCCTGCATTGATGGCTTCAAGGGCTGATTTCAATTCCATCATGATGGAGGAATTGACCACTCTGTCTTCCAGAGCCGCATCAGCCAGATTCGTGAGATAGGTCGCATAGGCCTGGTTAAACAAATCGCCGTAGATGTGATTCATCACATTTAATTCCTTGGTGTCCCTCAAAAAACTCAGGCCCTGGCTGCGGATGTCGGCTATATAAGTCGCATTGGCAAAAGGCTGGATTGCCTGCTCCAGAGAAAGTCTGCTTTTCTTGGAACCTCGCACAAAGAACATCAGTTTTCCGAATTGATCGGTAAATATTTTGACTAAGTAATCTCTCTCGCGATGCCTGCGGTTAAATAAAACGACACCCTTTACTTCTTGAAGACTCACCTCAGTGCTCCTTTTTAATAATCATCCCGATTATAGCCAAAGTCTGTTAAATAATTGTCTCTGTCCCGCCAGTCCGACTTGACTCGAACCCACAGGTCCAGATAGATTTTTTCTCCTAAAAGACCTTCTAGTTCACGTCGGGCTCTCTTGCCGATCTCTTTCAGCATAGAACCCTTCTTCCCGATGATGATGCCTTTTTGCGAGGATCTCTCGATGACGATATTGGCGCGGATCTCCAGTTTATCATCGTCGTTGCGGAATATATCATCGATGACTATCGCCGTACTGTGGGGAATTTCTTCACGGGTTAATTCTAAAACCTTCTCCCTGATGATTTCTTTGATGATGAAGGATTCCGGATGGTCCGTGACCTGGTCTTCAGGATAATATTGAGGTCCTTCCGGTAAATAGCCGGCAACCGTCTCGAGTAAATTCTTCACATTATTCCCGTTGGCAGCTGAGATCGGCATGACTTCTGCAAACTCATAATCCTGCGTATAACTTTCTGCGATAGCCGGCAGATCATCCGGGTGGACCTTATCGATCTGATTGATGACTAGAAAAACAGGCTGTCTGACCTGTTCCAGACGCTCCATGATGAAAGTATCCCCGGGGCCTCTTTTTTGACTGGCATTGACCAGAAAGAGGACCACATCGACTTCGTTTAAGGTCGTGAGGGCCTGATCATTCATGAAATCACCCAGTCTGTGCTTCGGCTTATGGACACCCGGGGTATCAATAAAGACCATCTGTTCTGATTCGGTCGTATAGATACCAGAGATTCTGTTGCGTGTGGTTTGAGCTTTATCCGAGATGATCGATATCTTCTCGCCGATGATTTGATTGATTAAGGTTGATTTACCTACATTTGGCCGGCCGATTAAAGAAATAAATCCTGATTTATATCCTGTTTGATCCATCATTACATATCACCTTCTGAAAAAGCAGCAGGCAGCAGCTCCCCGACTGTTTTTATGATTTTTATTTCACCTGATTCATGAGTCATGAGAACTGGCATATCGCTTGAGCAGAACTCTGAAATGACCTGGCGGCAGGATCCGCAGGGAGCAGTCGCATTATGGGACCGGCTGGTTACGACCAGGCCGGCAAAGTCATAATCCCCTTCAGAAATAGCTTTAAACAGGGCAGTTCTTTCTGCACAGATAGTGACAGGATAAGCAGCATTTTCAATATTACAGCCGCCGTAGATTTTTCCCTCTTTTGTCAGTAAAGCGGCGCCTACCGGGAACTTTGAATAAGGGGTGTAGGCACGCTCAAGCATCTGATTAGCAGTTTTAATTAATTTTTCTTTATTTTCCATTATCTCACCTTTAAAATATATTCCACAACTTGGGTCCAAATATGATCAATCCAACGATGACCGCAAACAGGCTGGCCATGATCACGATGGCTGCTCCGATATCTTTAGCATCACGGGCCAAAGGGTGAATCCGGTCACCGACGATCAAATCAACGATCGTTTCTATCGCCGTATTCAGCAGTTCGCAGATTAAAACTAAAAACACAGCCGACAGGATCCATAACCATTCGGCCGGTCTCAACTGAAAAAAAGAACCGGCCAGTAATGCCAGTCCAGTAAATAAAAGATGGGTCCGCATATTACGCTCTGCAAGGACAGCTGTTTTAAGACCAGTCAAAGCATTTTTCAATGACTGGATAAAGTTTTTATTTTTGTAATAGCGCCGGTCTTTGTTACCTTTCAAGTCCAAACTCCTCCAAAATAGATTCCTGCAAGCTGAACATTTCCTTTTCATCTGCTTCATTCTGGTGGTCATAGCCGTTGAGGTGCAGAAAGCCGTGGACACATAAAAAGCCTAATTCTCTCTCGATGGAATGACCGTAGGATTGAGCCTGTTCCTGCAGCCGGTCAAATGAGATGACGATATCTCCCAGCTGCCGGGGGATATCGAACTGGCTCAGATCTAAATCAAAAACATCCTCTTCTGCTTCATCTTCAATGGCAAAACTGATCACATCAGTCGGCTGATCTTTTCCCCGGTACTCTTTATTGATCGTTTGAATTTCATCATTATCAACGAGAGTCACAGACATCTCTGCTGAATCTTCTATCTCTAATCTTTCACCTGAATATTGCAGAATATCCAGGATTAATTTTTCCTGAGAAGCATCTAAGAACTCTTTGTCATCATATAATTCCACCTGCATAGAATCACCTACTCCTCTTCATAAGCCTGGATGATACGGGAGACAAGAGGATGGCGGACGACATCGCTTGCTGAGAAACGGACCATCTTGATGCCTTCAATTTTTTCCAGGGTATCTCTGGCGTTGATGAGACCGCTGCTCGTTCCTCTTGGTAAGTCGATCTGTGTCGTATCGCCGTTGACGATCATTTTGGAACCGAAGCCCAGACGAGTTAAAAACATCTTCATCTGAGGGACAGTCGTATTTTGAGCCTCATCCAGGATGACGAAAGCATCATCCAGCGTCCGTCCGCGCATGTAAGCAAGAGGGGCTACTTCGATCGTCTCTCTTTCCATCAGACGGTTGGTGTGTTCCACACCAAAAATAGCATAGAGAGAGTCATAGAGAGGCCGCAGATAAGGGTCTACCTTTTCTTTCAAGTCTCCCGGCAGGAATCCCAAGCTTTCTCCGGCTTCAACTGCAGGACGAGTCAGGACGATACGTTTCACTTCAGCTCTTCTCAAGGCTTCAACAGCCATAGCGACGGCTAAAAAAGTCTTCCCTGTTCCAGCCGGCCCGATACCGAAGACGATATCATTATTCTTTACTCCATTGACATAATTAAACTGGCCCATATTCTTTGTGCGGATGGGCTTCTTATTATAGTCTTTAGTGATTTCAACTTGATAGATATCTTGAAAACGAGCGAGGGTGCCGTTCTGCCCCATCCGGATGGCATTAACCACATCAGATTCAGAAATAGAGATACCGGCTCTTACCAGAGCTTCCAGGTTAGAAAATATCTCTACAATCAGATTGACCGTCTCTTTTTCTCCTGCAATTTCAATCTGCGTACCGCGACTGCCGACTTCTACATCCATTTCACTTTCTATTAAACTTAAAAAGCTGTTTTGAACACCAAACAAAGTCATAGCGAGTTCCTGGTTTTCAAAATCGATGGATTGTCTATAGCTACTTGTCAAATTTGATAACGCCCCTTCTTATTTTTTTTGTTGGATACTTGTATAATTACAATGAATTTTAACACAAAAATAGACGGGATTATAGTCTGGACCCCTCCTGTATATAAAATAAAAAGACGTTATTTAGCTTATCTAAATAACGTCTCCAAATTTCTTATTTAAAGATATAGGTAATTTTAGTATTTACGTTTGCGGGCAGCCTCTGATTTCTTTTTGCGTTTCACGCTTGGCTTTTCATAAAACTCACGCTTACGAGCCTCTTTTAACGTACCCGTTTTTGATACATTACGTTTGAAACGACGAAGAGCATCTTCTAGAGATTCATTTTTTCCTACCTCTGTTTTAGTCATTTCGTTCCCTCCTCCCGTCTTATCAAACTAATGTGTTTGAAAGACACATCTTTAATATTGTAGCACTATCACTTTTTGTCGTCAATCCTAAATTGGAGGATATTCTTATTTTTTAAAAATAAAATCATGCTCTGCATTCATCACATAAGCCGAAAATTTCAAAGCGGTGCTCCATTATTTGATAGCCGGGCAGTTGGTTTTCATAGATCTCCATGGGGCAGGCTAACAGTTCTTTGGTTTTACCGCAGCGGGTACAGATAAAATGGTGATGATGCTCATCAATGCCGCATCGGAAGCGGTAAACACGTTCATTGTCCCATTCGGTCTCTTCCAATAGGCCTAATTCTGAATAGGTCTGTAGATTACGGTAGATGGTATCTAAACTGATCGAGGGATATTTCTCTAACATTTCTTCATAAACCTGCCGTGCAGATAAATAGCGGTCTTCTTTGGATAAAATCTTAAGCAGCTTTTCTCTTTTATCAGTCAGCTTATATCCTTCATTCTTCAAAACTTCTAAAGCTTCACGTATTTCAGCCATCATTCGACCTCCTTCAACTTATTAATTATATCGCAACTCGGCCTTTTTTTCGATAAAATAGGCATAATGACAATCTTATTATAGAAGAAAGAGGCATGCAAACATGAGTTCTACAGATGTGACCATCCACATTATTTCTGATTCCATCGGGCAGACGGCCCACACAGCT
>CAYTHW010000015.1:0-3133 GCA_964437675.1 uncultured Atopococcus sp.
GGAGTCGCTCGGCACAGCAGCCAAAGCGGCCGGGAGTCCGTACATGAACCAGGAAGACAGGAAATAGCCGGATACCATGATGAGGGAGGCAAGAATCAGCCCTATAATTTCTCCCCAGCCCGGGCGGGTCGAAAATTTACCGGCCACCCAGCCTTGGACACCATGGATGACGAAAGAAAAAAGTGTCCACTGGAAATAACCTGAAATTAAGTCGATGAGCCCGCCGCTGAGGGCGCCGACAAAGAAGCCGCCGACCGGCCCGAATAAAAGGGCGGATGTAAAGATACCGGCATCGATTAAAGATACAAAGCCGTTACTTCCAGGTATGGGTATGATGACCCACATGGAAATAGCAAGAGTTAAAGCCGTCATCATCGCGTAAGTTACATATTTTTTAGTCATATCATCAAGTCCTTTATTTTTTAGTTTATCAATCTCTTATTTTTTAAATCTTCTCTCAGCTGGAGATCTTAATGATATTTTAAAAGAAAACTGATACCATTGAAAGTGTCAGATTGAAAGTCTTTGGCAGAACCAGATGGAGGGTGATTCTATGATGCTCAATATTAACCCGGAAGATAAAACGCCTTTATATATTCAAATCTATGAAAAAATTAAGGATAAAATTAATCAATCGGAACTGCAGCAGGGGCAGAAATTGCCGAGCAAACGCCAGCTGGCTGCAGCGAACGGTGTCTCGCAAAATACAGTCATCAAAGCTTATGACCAGCTTTTGATTGAAGGATACATTCGTTCAGAAGAGCGGAGAGGCTATTTCGTGGAAGATATTGATTTTCTACAGATGCCGCTCCAAAGTAAGAGGAGTCCCGAAGATTTTGATTGGGAAAAAGAAGCAAGCGAGTCTTCTGTTTTAGATTTAACCCGCTCTAACCCCGATCCCAGTCTCTTTCCTTTCTCAGTCTTTTCTAAAATCTATACTAATCTGTTAAACAGTCAGGACGAGAGCTTGCTGCGGGCGAGCCAGGGGCAGGGTTCAATCGAGCTGCGCCATGCGATAGCTGCCTATTTAAATCAGTCCAGAGGAGTTCCCTGTCAAACCGACCAGTTAATTTTGGCACCCAACTCACAGTTGTTATTAGAGATTCTTTTTAACCTTTATCCAGAAATCAAGCGGATTGGAATGGAAGACCCGGGCTATTCCGGTTACCACTCCTTATTTAAAGTGCGTCAGATAGAAGAAGAAGCGGTGCCGCTGGACCGCGAGGGTATCATGATTGATGAATTAGACAAGTCAGGGGTGGATACGGTCTTTGTCACACCTAACCACCAATTTCCGACCGGCTCTATCATGCCCTTGGAAAGACGCCAGCAGCTGCTTCTGTGGGCTCAGGAAAAACCAGGCAGAATTATCATAGAAGATGATTACGACAGCGAGTTCAAATATTCAGGGATTCCAGTCCCACCTTTGATTCAGCTGGACCATCACCAGCAAGTCGTCTATTTAGGAAGTTTCACCCGAGTGTTATCTCCAAGTATCCGCTTGTCTTATCTGGTCTTACCTGAGAAAATGATGAAAAGATTTAATAAATCTTATACCCATCTTTCTTCTTCCCTCAGTTCCTTTACCCAGCATGCGGTTTATAGATTTATCAAGGATGGTCATTTTACGAGCCACCTGAATCGATCGCGCCGTCTATATAAAAAGAAAAGAGACCTTTTGATCCGGAGTATTCAAAAAATAGATCCACAAGCTGTCTTTTATGGAGAAGAAGCAGGCCTGAGTCTTCTAGTCAAGCCCAGTCATTCTTTTGACGGCTTAAGATTGCAGCAGCTCTGCCTGAAGGAGGATATCCGTTTGAATCTATTATCCAATTACACAAGTCAGCCTTCCAGGCAGGATGAGAAAAGTTTATTTCTAAGTTTTTCATCAATACCTTTAGAGAAAATTGACCAGCTGATTAAGAAAATATATGTATTGATGAGAGAGTCATTGTCGAAATAATGGAGAGGAAAAGAGGAATGATTAAAATGATACCGGTAAAAAATGACTGGCTGCCCATCTTGGAAGAAGCAATGAGGAATGATTCTTATCAGGAATTAAGAGAGTTCTTGAAAGAGGAGTATAAAAATCATCAAGTCTTTCCGGATATGCACGAGATATGGACAGCTTTCCAGTGGACATCTTTTTCGGATACGAAGGTGGTGATTTTAGGACAGGATCCTTATCATGGACCGAATCAGGCGCACGGCTTGAGCTTTTCCGTTCAGCCTGATGTGCCGGTACCTCCTTCCTTAAAGAATATCTATAAAGAATTGGAAGATGATCTGGGCTATCCGCCGGTTAACCATGGCTATCTGAAAAAGTGGGCGGACCAGGGTGTGCTTCTTCTTAATACTGTTTTAACGGTTCGGGCGGGCCAGGCTCACTCTCATAAAGGTAAAGGGTGGGAAGAGCTGACGGATCATGTCATCCGCTCCCTAAATCAAAAAGAGAAACCTGTTATTTTTATTTTATGGGGGAATCCATCGATTCAAAAAAGGGAATTGATCGATGAAAGCAGGCATGTCGTCATCACTTCATCTCACCCCAGCCCTTTTTCTGCCCGCATTAGTTTCTTTGGTTCACGCCCTTTTTCTAAAACAAATGAGGTGTTGAGAGAAAGCGGGCAAGATGAAATTGACTGGCAGTTACCCGAAGAAGTAGAAGAAAAGTGAGGAAGCGTTCTATGAAAATAGCAATTGTAGGGGCTGGTGTCGCTGGTTCAAGTGTTTTGAGGACCCTGATTGAGAAAAGTCCGGAGAGAATGATCGACCAGGTGGATGTCTTCGACTACCGCAAAGAAACGAGCCGGGGTCTGCCTTATCAAGAAGATGACCCCGCCCTCCTGCTCAATATAGCTGCAGACCGCATCAGTGTATATCCGGATAAGTCTGACGATTTTGTGGAATGGCTGAGAGAAAAAAATTTAGAGCAGGCCACCCAGGAAGGAATGGTCCAGCGCCGCCATTACGGCAGGTACCTCCATGAACGGTTCAAATCTTATTTTGATCACGAAAAAGTGCAGCTGCATCAAAGTGAAGTAGTTGACCTGCTCGTCTGTAATGACGAAGAAGAAGCTGTCTATCAGCGCTCAGACTCACGGAAACGCTACCGGCTGCAGTTAAAAGATGG
>CAYTHW010000015.1:3233-15754 GCA_964437675.1 uncultured Atopococcus sp.
CTGTCTATCAGCGCTCAGACTCACGGAAACGCTACCGGCTGCAGTTAAAAGATGGCAGCTGGACGCCCTTCTATGATGTTGTCTTTCTTACAATCGACCACCCGCCCTATGCAGATTATTATGATCTGTCCGAATATCCTGCCTTTATACGGGACCCCTATCCTGTCTCTCGGAAATTAGAAGGAATCAGAGAAAATCAAAAAGTGGGAATCATAGGCAGCGGTGCCAGCTGTTTTGATATCCTGCGTTATTTCGAGAGACACTTTGATTTTGACTATCCTCTTCCTCTCTATATCCGGACGACGCCCTTTACTCCCACTCATATTGAAGTAGATGAGAATCTTAAGCCCTCTCGGATCGATGAAAAATGGATAGAGGAACACCGCCATCCAGAGACGGGCCAGATCGCCTTAGATGATATTTTTGACCAGGTTCAAGAGGACCTGCGAGAGCAGGGAGTGGAGTGGGCCTCTATCGTCGAGCAGTTCTCTATAGGAGATCTCAGTGAGAACATCAGGCAGTATTACAGCCGGCCGCGGGAACTGGGAGTCCTCCAGGATTATCTCTCCTCCCTGACTCATTATCTGCCGGATTTATATAATGCCTTATCCATGAGAGACCGGCAGGAATATGATAGTGTTTACCGGCCGCAAGTAGAGCATCTGAGACATACTATTCCTTATGAAACGATGGGCAAAGTCATCGCTTCTTTAAAAGAAGACAAACTGCGTATCGTCCCGGCTTTAACTGATATTCAGTGGAATGAAGCAGATCAAGCGTTTGATATCTATATCAACGGCCGTATCCATGAATCCTGTGATGTTTTAATCAATGCGACCGGTATGGAATTCCGCATCAAAGAAGCAGGTGCGTTCAACCGCCTGATCCATAACTTATATCAAAAAGGATATATTACACCAGCTGACAGTAAAAATGGGCAGGGAGTCGATGTTACTTGGCCGGAATGCCGCCTGATCAACCAAAGATTCGGCCTGCTGGACCAGGTTTATCTGATGGGCCTCTTTGTCCATCTGACTCAATACGGGAATAATAATGTCCAGCTCAATATGAAACAGGGCCGCCGCTCTGCCGAACATTTAATAGAGCGTCACCTAAGAAGGCGCAGCTGATCTTCAGGAAAACTGGCATTTAATTAAAAGCATCAGGAATTATCAAGAAGAAAGGAGTTTGAAATGATTGAATTAAAAAATGTAAGAAAAACCTATCGAGCAGGAGATTATACTACTCAGGCGATCGATGACGTTTCACTGGCTTTCAGACCGAACGAATTTGTGGCAGTGGTTGGAGAGAGCGGCTCAGGTAAAACGACCTTGCTGAATGTTATCGGGGGTCTCTTAAGTTACGATGAAGGTGAGATGCTGGTCCACGACCGCTCGACCCGCAGTTTTAAGAAGACAGACTGGGATGCCTACCGCAATAACTCCGTTGGTTTTATCTTTCAAAATTACCAATTGATTCCTCATCTGTCTGTTCTCAGTAATGTCGAGATGGGCCTGACCCTGTCAGGAGTCGACAAGAAGACGCGGCGTCAAAGAGCCGGTGAGCTGCTGGACAGAGTCGGACTGGAAGAACATAAGACTAAAAAGCCCAACCAATTGTCAGGGGGACAGATGCAGCGCGTAGCCATTGCGCGTGCTTTAGCTAATGATCCCGATATCATCCTGGCTGATGAGCCGACTGGAGCACTGGACAGTGAGACGAGTGAAGAAATCATGAACTTACTCACTGAAATCTCACATGATAAGCTGATCGTGATGGTTACTCACAGCCGGGAGCAGGCTGAAAGATATGCCAGCCGGATCATTGAATTGAAAGACGGCCGGGTAATACAAGATACCAACCCTTACCAGGCTCAGCCCTTGGAGACAGGCTATCAGCTGAACCGGACGGGGATGAGTTTTTGGAATGCCTTGAAATTATCCTGGCAGAATATCATGACTAAGAAAGGCCGGACATTGATTACCGCTTTTGCGGCTTCCATCGGAATTTTTGGGGTAGCTGTCATCCTGGCCCTTTCCAACGGCATAAATAATCAGATTGTCAATTTTGAAAGAGATTCTCTCGCTTCTTATCCTTTAGAGATACAGTCTGAGACTATCTCTGTAGAAGCTATGATGTCTATGGGTGAAGCCAGAGGCGAGGGACGGGAGGAGTATCCGGATGAGCAGACTCTCCTGCCGAAGACCTTCTTGGAAGACATGGAAGAGATGGAAATCCAAAATGCGATCACAGACGAGTATCTGGACTATCTTGAAGATATTCCAAGCGAGTATGTGCAGGCTGTTAACTATGATTATCCTGTGGTCTTAAATCTGCTGACCCAGTCCGGTGATGAAGTCCAGCCGGTCGACAGTTCAACAGGAGGAATGCAGGTCCTGCCGGTGAAGGATGAGAATGAGCCGCTTGCTTTCGTAAAAAGTAAGTATGACCTGCTGGAGGGAGAATGGCCTGCCGATGAAAGCGGCCTGCTCCTTGTAGTAGATGCGTATAATCAGATCGATACGACAGTCTTAAACTCTCTGGGAATCGAATACTCTGATGATGAAGGAATAGATTTTGATGACGTCCTGAATAAAGAATATCAAATGGTTTACCAGGATACCTTTTACCAAAAAGAAGGTGACCTTTATAGAGCTCCTTCCAGTCAAACAGATTATGAAGAGCTCTATGAAAGTGGAGATAATTTAGATTTATCTATTGCCGGTGTGATCAGGCCCAAAGAAGACAGTAACATTGAGATTCTGCTGGGCGGCTTGATGTATTCCGCCCAGTTGAAAACAGATTTTATCGAGGATGCTCGAGAATCCGATATCGTCCAGGATCAAAAGGAGGCAGACTATCATCTATTGACGGGGCAGACTTTTGCCTCGGATGATGGTGAAGAAGCAGAATCTGACGATTTTCAGGCTCCGGCTCAGATGGAGCCTGAAGCAGAAGGCGGTTCTCCCGGCTTTCCAAACGCGGAGGTGGAAATAACCACACCAAGTGAGGCTTATGCAATGACACAAGCCAATATGACGAAAGAAGAATGGCTGGCCTATCTGGGGGATGAAAGTAGACCATCCTATATAGCCATCTATCCCAGCACATTCGATAATAAAGCTGTGATCGTTGACTACTTAGAAGCCTGGAACGAAGATGTCCCTGAAGAAGAGCAGGTGATGGTGACGGATATGGCGGCTTTGATTACTGACTTATCCGGCGGTCTGATGAATGCTATAACAATCGCCCTCATATCTTTTGCCAGTATTTCTTTGATCGTTTCTATGATCATGATAGGGATCATCATCTATGTTTCGGTTCTGGAAAGAACGGGCGAAATCGGGATCCTCAGGGCTCTAGGTGCCAGGGAGAAAGATATTTCACGTGTCTTTAATGCCGAAACCTTTATCATCGGTTTATCTTCAGGTTTATTAGGTATCTTGTTTGCTTACTTATTAACGATTCCCATCAATCGAATCATCTACCAGATAGCCGAATTAGAAAATGTAGCCCAGCTTCACCCTCTTCATGTCGTCTCACTCCTTGCTGTAAGTGTTATTCTGACCTTGATCGGCGGAATCATTCCGGCCCGGATTGCCTCCAAGAAGGATCCGGTCCAGGCTCTCAGCGGGCAGTAAAGCTTACTCTTTCATATTAAACTATGGTAAAATTAACCTCATTATCAGACATAAAGGAGAACAAGTTTATGACCTTAATTAAAGAATTAATCACCTCGATTCAAAAAAATAAACAAACTATTGTTTTTCCCGAAGCCATTGATGAGCGTGTCCTGGGTGCGGCCAGCCGCCTGCACGCTGAAGAAATCTTGACACCTGTTCTTATTGGAAACAGACAGGAGATTGAAAAAACGGCAGAAGAAAATGATCTTGACATCGAAAGAATAACCTCTATAGATCCAGATGATTATGAAGAAATTGATGCTATGGTGGATGCTTTCGTCGAGCGCCGCAATGGGAAGGTGGATGCAGAAGAGGCCCGGGAAATTTTGAGAGATATGAATTATTTCGGGACCATGCTGGTTTACATGGATAAAGCAGATGGTATGGTCAGCGGCGCCATCCATTCTACGAGCGACACAGTAAGACCGGCCTTCCAAATCATCAAGGCCCGTGAAGGAGTCAGTGTCGTGAGCGGCTCTTTCATTATGACGCGCGGAGATGAGCGCTATGTTTTTGCTGACTGTGGCATCAACCCCGATCCTAATGAGCAGGAACTGGCAGAAATAGCTGTTGAAAGTGCCCGAGTGGCTGAGGCTTTTGACATCAAGCCGGCTAAAGTCGCTATGTTGAGCTATTCTACCCACGGCTCAGCCGGTGGACCTTCTGTGGAAAAAGTAGTGAAAGCCACAAAGATCGCCCAGGAGTCAGCGCCTGAATTTGATATCGATGGTGAATTGCAATTTGATGCTGCTTTAGTTGAGTCGGTTGGAAAGTCAAAAGCTCCTGATTCGAAAGTTGCCGGGCAGGCTAATGTTTTCATCTTCCCTGACTTGCAGTCAGGAAATATAGGCTACAAGATTGCCCAGCGTTTTGGCGGTTTTACTGCCATAGGACCTTTACTGCAGGGATTAAACAAGCCGGTCAATGACTTGTCCCGCGGCTGCAGCGAAGAAGATGTCTACCAAATTGCCATCGTTACCGCCCAGTTCGCATTGATGAATCAAGAATCCTAAGGATTTGAGATTTATGAAAATTAAAGTAAATAATGAAGAAGAAACTTTAACTTTGGCCGAGTCTCTGGCCCGACAGTTACACCCTTCGTCTGTCGTCCGTCTGGAAGGTACGCTGGGTGCCGGCAAGACGACTTTTACCAAGGGACTGGCCCGGGGGCTGAATATTCAAAGAGTCATCAAGAGCCCCACTTATACAATCATCCGTGAATATACCCAGGGAGACCTTCCTTTGTATCACATCGACTTGTACCGTCTGGAAGACGGGGGAACGGAAGATCTGGGCTTAGACGAATATCTTTACGGCGAGGGTGTCACCGTTATTGAATGGGGATCGGTTGCTGAAGAAGAAATGCCTGAAGAATATTTAATGGTTAAATTAAAGCCTTTAGATGATCCCGACCAGCGCGAGATAGATATGGAGGCCAAGGGACAGGTGTACCAGGAACTTTTAGAGAAACTGGATATTTAACGACCGGGCCTTCTGTGCTGCGGCTGTTTAATGAGTAAAAGTGATGATGATAGTCTTATTACTATAGAACTACCATTATTTCCTGTTTAATGTTAAAATTGTTGTGTTTGAGATTACAAAAATTTGAGGGATGATATGAAAATAGAAGATATTAAGCAGGCGTTTCCGGATGCCGATATTAAGTTGAATGAGCCTTTGTCCAATTACACTTACACAAAGACAGGCGGACCGGCAGATGCTGTCATTTTTCCGAAAAATAAAGAAGAAGCAGCAGCTATGGTTAAATGGCTCAGGGATAATAAAATAGGGTTAACTATCATAGGAAATGCCAGCAATCTGATCATTCGTGACGGCGGGGTTCGAGATGCAGTTCTCATACTGACCGATATGAATGACATCAGGATTGACGGCAAGAGGGTCACCGCTGAAAGCGGAGCGAGTATCATCGATACCTCTAAAGCTGCTTATGAGGCAGGTCTAAAGGGTCTTGAATTCTCTTATGGAATTCCCGGCAGTGTCGGCGGAGCAGTCTATATGAATGCCGGAGCCTACGGCGGGGAAGTGCGGGAAGTCATCGAGACAGTGACTGTTCTGACACGCGAGGGGGAATTAAAAACTTACACGAATGAAGAAATGAATTTTGATTACCGTTACAGCAAGATTCAAGATAGTCATGATATTATATTAGAAACTATTTTCTTGCTGGAGCCGGGAAAAAAGGAGGAAATCTGGGCGAAAATGGAGGAATTGATGGCTTTACGTCAATCCAAGCAGCCTTTAGAATATCCATCCTGCGGCAGCGTGTTTAAAAGGCCGCCCGGCCATTTTGCTGGTAAATTGATTCAAGATTGCGAGCTGCAAGGTAAACAGATCGGCGGCGTTCAAGTCTCGCTGAAACATGCTGGCTTTATGGTTAATGTGGACCAAGGAACAGCGACAGATTACATCGAATTGATTCAGTTTGTTCAAGCAACGGTTAAAGAAAAATTTGATGTTATTTTAGAAACTGAAGTTAAAGTTATCGGTGAAGAAAAATAGATTAAAAAGACCCAAAATAAGATGATAACGAAAGTCTTATTTTGAGTCTTTTTTAATTTTTACTGGATCTGCTCCCCTTACGGAAGAGTTTGCAGCTCGTCATGACAGATGCGGTAAAGCATGTTAAACTAATGAAAAAAGAGGTGGCCAAATGGAATCATTAAAGAAACAAGTAGGTTATGCATCGGTAGAGTATATTAAAGACGGCATGACTGTAGGGCTGGGAACAGGTTCGACAGCCTATTACATGGTGGAAAAATTAGGTCAGGAGATTCAAGAGGGGAATTTAAACATCACAGCAGTGACGACATCCAAGAAAACAGCTGAGCAGGCGGAATCTTTAGGTATTCCCTTAAAAGACTTGGATGAAGTTGATTGGATCGATGTGACTATCGATGGTGCCGATGAGATAGACCCGGAGTTTCAAGGGATAAAAGGCGGCGGCGGTGCGCATTTAATCGAGAAAATCGTCGCTTCCTATTCTGATCAGGTCATCTGGATTGTGGATGAATCTAAGATGGTAGATGAACTGGGAACTTTCCCCCTGCCGCTTGAGGTCATTCCATTTGGCCATAAAAAATTAGAAAAAATCTTACGGGAAAAAGGCTATCAGCCTGAAATCCGCCAAACAGAAGCAGGACAGTTGTTTAGAACAGATAATGACAATCTGGTAATCGACCTGCATCTGGGAAGCATCAAGGATCCCCACCCTCTGGCCCAGGAACTCAGCCAGTTACCAGGTGTAGTCGAGCATGGTCTCTTTCTAGATATGGTCGACATCGTCCTGGTGGGCAGAAACGGTCAAGTTGAAACACTGAATGCCCGCTAGTCAGGTGGAATCTATGTTGAGAGAAGATTTTTTGTCCGCTTTACGTAAAATTATTTTCGTGATGCTCTCTTATATTCCATTAGGCCTGGCCTGCGGTATTGCCTTACAGGAGGCAGGCTTTACGCCGGGGATGAGTTTGATCATGAGCTTGACCGCTTATACAGGAGCAGGGCAGTTTGCAGCTGCTTCTATGGCAGCTCAAGGTGCAGCGACGACGAGTATTTTGATAACTGTTTTTTTCCTTAATCTCCGTATGTCCTTGCAGACATCCAGTTTACTGCCTTATATCAAACACCGGTCTCTGCCCTTTATTCTGAGCTTTTCCCAGGTAACGACAGATGAGTCCTATGGAATCAATATTTATGAATTTAATAATAATGATCAGTGGAATTTGAGAAAAGCTTTGATTGCCAGTGTTTTAGCCTGGCTGACCTGGGGCTCTAGTGTCTATGCCGGTGCTTATATTGGGAGTAGTGTAGAGATACCGACCACTGTGGTCAATTATGTCTTGATCGCTATGTTCATCAGTATGATGGTTGATCAGCTGGTTTCACGTATCCATGCTGTCGTCATTCTGGCGACTGTTATCTTTACAGTGATCTTTCAAATTGTGCTTCAAAACAGCCTGTCCATCGTGCTGGCGACACTTTTAGCTTCTTTACTGGGCTATTTTATAGAAAATAAAAGTCTGGAGAAGCAAGAGAGGGAGGATGACTGATGAATCGATGGTTGTTTATATTAGGCATGTTTCTGGCCTCCTTCATTCCCAGGACATTTCCTATCTTCATCTTGAAAGACCGGGAAATTTCCCCTGCTGTCCAGCGCTTTTTGAACTATATCCCTGTCGCTATCTTTACAGCCCTGGTCAGTGCAGATATTTTCTTTTGGGAGGGCTCTTTTTCTCTGGATTTGTTGACGAATATTAAGTTGATTCCTTCTATCATTGTTCTTTTTGTCTCTTTTAAGTTCCGGAATTTATTTGTATCGATGTTAGTTGGAGTCATTTCTATCGCTGTATTAAGTGTCTTGTTTTAGATGACAAAGGAGACTGTTATGATTACAAAAAAAGAATTGGCCGGTAAGATCGACCATACCTTATTAGGTCAGGAAGCTACTCTTGAGAAGGTTAAAGAAGTCGTCGAATTTGCTCTGGAATATGAGACAGCTTCTGTCTGCGTTTCCCCCGACCGTCTGCGGCTCGTCTCTGAAATGTTAAAAAACTCTTCAGTTCTGGCCTGTACGGTAATCGGTTTTCCGCACGGGACCCAGACGACAGTGGCTAAAGTAGCTGAAGCAGTGGAAGCGGTGGAAAACGGGGCGGATGAATTAGATATGGTCATCAATGTCGGCCATTTGAAAGACGGCAATGATGACTATGTCAAAGAAGAAATTCAAGCAGTGGTCGAAGCGGCAGATAAAGTAGTCAAGGTCATCATTGAAGCTTCTGTCTTGACCGATGACGAAAAAGTAAGGGCCTGCCGGTTAGCTGAAGAAGCAGGTGCTGACTTTGTTAAAACATCGACAGGCTATTCCGGCGGAGGGGCAACAGTCGAGGATGTAGAGCTCATGAGGGAAACTGTTTCCGAGGCGGTTCAAGTGAAAGCCTCTGGAGGTATCCGCAGCTTAGAAGATTGTCTGAAGATGCTCGAAGCAGGTGCTGACCGCATCGGGGCCAGCCGCACCAAGGATATTTTAGCTGAATTGGATGCTCAGCCGGTACAAAGGTAACGTTGTAAAAGATTGAAACATTGGTATAATTAAATTATTAATAAACCTGGAGGTTCCTTAAATGAAATTCTTTTTAGACACAGCAAATATTGATGAAATCAAACGTGTTAACGACTTAGGCCTGGTTGACGGTGTAACAACCAACCCGACTTTAATCGCTAAAGAAGGTAAAGATTTTGAAACAGTGATCAAAGAAATTACTTCAGTAGTTGACGGCCCTGTTTCAGCAGAGGTTGTTGCTCTAGATTATGACGGCATGGTCAAAGAAGCCCGTGAAGTTGCAGCTTGGGCGGATAATGTAGTTGTTAAAATACCGATGACTGAAGAAGGTCTGAAAGCAGTAAACACTCTATCTCAAGAAGGAATCAAAACGAACGTTACATTAATTTTCTCGGTTGCTCAAGGTCTCCTGGCAGCAAAAGCAGGTGCCACTTACATCTCACCATTCATCGGCCGTATCGATGATATTGGAGAAGACGGTATGAACCTGATCTACGATCTGCGTCTAGTCTTAGATAACTATGACTTGGATACAGAAATCATTGCTGCTTCCATCCGCCATATCGGCCACTTTGAAGAAACCGCTGAGGCAGGAGCAGACATTGCTACTGTACCAGGTTCACTTTTCCCTAAATTATGGTCACATCCATTAACAGATAAAGGAATCGAAGGCTTCATGGCAGATTGGAAGGTTTACCAGAATCGTGACAAATAAGGGGGACACTATGTTTAACGAAAAAGATCAACTGGCAGTCAATGCTTTACGTGCTTTATCTATTGAACAAATCGAAAAAGCTAATTCAGGCCACCCGGGCTTGCCTATGGGTGCTGCGCCGATGGCCTATGCTTTATGGGCAGGCCATTTGAATGTTAATCCGGAAGATTCCAACTGGATTAACCGTGACCGCTTCGTTTTATCAGCGGGGCATGGATCAGCTTTATTATATTCTTTACTTCACTTATCCGGTTTCGATGTCACTACTGAAGATCTTAAAAACTTCCGCCAGATGGATTCCAGAACGCCGGGCCACCCGGAAGTTCATTTCACAGATGGTGTAGAAGCGACTACAGGTCCACTGGGGCAAGGTTTTGCGACTGCAGTGGGTATGGCCATGGCTGAAGAGCATCTGGCTGCTTTATATAATAAAGAAGATCAAAATATCATCGATCACTATACTTATGTATTAGCCAGTGACGGTGATTTGATGGAAGGTATCTCTTATGAAGCCGCTTCATTTGCCGGTAAGCATGAATTAGGTAAACTTGTCGTGCTTTATGACTCGAATGATATCTCTCTAGACGGTGATTTGGAACTTTCTTTTGTCGAGGATATCCAAGGCCGTTTTGAAGCCCAGAACTGGCACTACCAGCGTGTAGAAGACGGTAATGACTTGAATGCTGTTTCAGATGCTATTCAGGCAGCTAAAGAAAATACAAGTCAGCCGTCACTGATTGAAGTTAAAACAGTCATCGGATATGGATCAGCAAATGAAGGCACACACAGTGTCCATGGTGCGCCATTAGGCTCAGAAGACTGGGAGCAGGTTAAAGAGGTTTATGGATGGAAATCAGAGGCTTTTGAAGTTCCTGAAGAAGTCAAACAAACTTTCAGTGAAAAAGTGAAAGAGCGTGGCCAAAAGGCTTATACAGAGTGGGCAGAACTCTTCGGACACTATCAAGAAAGTAATAAAGAGTTGGCTGAAGAGCTGATGATTGCTTATGAAGAAAACGGCCTGCCTGAAGACTATGACTCTCAATTAGAGTATGTATCGTCCGATACTAAAGCAGCAGCTACTCGCGAATCCAGCAGTTCTATCATCCAAGATTTAGCTGAAGGAATCCCTTATCTATGGGGAGGATCTGCTGACCTGGCCAGCTCTAACAAAACAAATATTAAGGTAGAAGATGATTTTATGCCGGATAATCGTGTAGGACGTAATATCTGGTTTGGTGTTCGTGAGCATGCCATGGCAGCTATGATGAATGGTATTGCTTTACATGGTGGAACTAAAATCTACGGTGGAACATTCTTTATCTTCTCCGATTACTTAAAGCCGGCTGTTCGTATAGCCGCTATCTCCCAGCTGCCGGTCACTTACGTCTTAACCCATGATTCCGTAGCAGTTGGAGAAGATGGACCGACTCACGAGCCTATCGAACAATTAGCAACTTTCCGGGCAACCCCTAATCTCAATGTCATCCGCCCGGCGGATTATAATGAGACTCTAGCTGCATGGAAATTAGCTGTGAACAGTAAAGATCAGCCGACGATGCTTGTCTTGACCCGCCAGGGGGTTCCCGTATTAGAAAATACCCAGGATTTAGCAGAAGAAGGAGTAGCTAAGGGAGCATATATCGTTTCTGAAGCGGAAGGTGAGGCAGAAGGAATATTGATTGCCACAGGGTCTGAAGTTTCTCTGGCTGTTGAAGCTCAGGCTTTACTAAAAGAAAAAGGCCGTCAGGTGAATGTAGTATCTATACCTTCGATGGAGCTTTTCGAAGAGCAGGATGAAGCTTATAAAGAAAGCATTCTTCCGAGTGCACTGACTAATCGTGTAACTATCGAAATGGGTGCTACTTACGGTTGGGAAAGATATGCCGGAGACTCAGGTGCCATCCTGGGTATCGACCGCTTTGGTAAATCTGCACCTGGCTCAGAAGTCGTTGAAAGCTTCGGCTTTACTCCAGAAAATGTTGCTAACATCTATTTAGAGAAGTTTGCTGAATAAATAAAGACTAAAACAGGACAAATAAAAATTTGTCCTGTTTTTTTTGTATCTATTATTGGCTGCGGCGGGCCAGGCGTTGAAAGTCGATGCCCCTGGCCTCGCAGTAGTCTTTCGTTTGTCCGGATACGATGATGTCCGTTTGAGTCAATTCCTGAGTAGTTCGCGCGCCCAGCAAAGTATATATTCCTGCTAATTCTTGTTTGAGACCCTCGATTTTATCGATGAGAGCCGCTTCATCTTCTTTAATCAGGGTATGAAGGAACTCTCCGGCAATACCTACGGCCTTGGCACCCAACGCTAAAGATTTAGTGATATCCATAGCCGTCTTGACACCTCCGGAAGCTAGAATATCGAGTGATGACACATAGTCCTGGGCCTCCAATAAAGATTCGGGAGTCGTTTGTCCCCAGTTTAATAGATCATCATATTTATATTCTTTACGTCTGAAATTTTCGATCTGGGCAAAGTTAGTTCCTCCTCGTCCGCCAAGATCAATGATTCTTGCTCCTGATGATTTTAACTGCTGAACAGCCTCTTTAGAAAATCCAAAGCCTACCTCTTTGAAAATGATCGGGAGCTGGATATTCTCAATGAAATCTCGGAAATGATCCGGCCACATAGAGAAATCGCGGTCTCCTTCCGGCATGACGATCTCTTGAGGGGCATTGATATGGACCTGCAGGGCATCAGCCCGAAGCATTTCGATAGCTTTTAGTCCTGCCTGGGCATCGTGATTCGCACCGACATTGGCAAAGATTAAGCCATCAGGATTTTCTTCCCGGGCTACTGAGAAAGTCTCTATCATTTCAGGCTCTCTGACTGCTACACTCTGCGAACCGACCGCCATAGGGATACCGGTCCGGGCTGCCACCCGGGAGAGGCCGGCGTTGAGTTTTTTCGTCCATTCGCTCCCGCCTGTCATGGCATTGATGTAAAAAGGATAGTCCAGCTTCATCCCTCCAACCGAAGTAGATAAATCGACATCGCTGACGGCCATATTGGGGAAGCTGTGGTGGACGAATCTTAAGTCGC
>CAYTHW010000015.1:15854-22281 GCA_964437675.1 uncultured Atopococcus sp.
TCGACATCGCTGACGGCCATATTGGGGAAGCTGTGGTGGACGAATCTTAAGTCGCTGAATGGTGATTCTGCTTCTTTGCGGTAGAAGCTTTCTGCAATTGAAACGTGCTCATTTTTTCTATTCTGCTGTTCAGTAGTCATATTAACTCTCCTAATGATTAGTATATATAGTCAAATCAAGGGGCTCTATTCCGTTAGCTGCCCATTCATTCTCAACCAATTGTCTGCAGAGTATGCAGTCAAAGAGGGCTACTCCGCAGTCTCCGCCTCCTGCCCCGGAAGTTTTGGCGTAGGCGCGGTACTTTTCGGTTATTTCGATGAATCGAGTCAGCAGAGGGGTTTCGATAGTAATCTGACGGGCCCGGCCCAGCTCTTTCAGCAGCTGCCGGCTGGTCCGTATGTTTTCGCCGATAGCTTCAAATGGGCCCTTTTCCAAGTGATAAACGAGGTCTTCATTATTTTCTTCATTTCTTCTTAGGAAATCTTCCAGGACAAAGGTAGAGTCTTTTTCTTGATGCATCTTCTCGATAAGTTCATCCGTGGAAGCTGGGGAACCTGTCCATCCGACACCTATTTGGAGATAGTCTTCCAGTTCTACCGGGCGGATCTTAAGACCCGGCCATTTTTCTTGAATCAGATCGGAAAGGCTGGTGTCTGAGAGTTTTTCTTGGATGAAATCTTTGTCGAAGCAGGTGTAGTGGATACAGCCCGTGTAAGTCGAAGCGGCAATATCACCAAATGAGCCTTCTTTTCCTATTTTGAGCTGAGATAAGACACTCAGCTTAAAGACCAGATCTTTATCATAATCCACCTGATAGAAATCGAGCAAGGCCTGGACCAGACCCACAGTCACCGCTCCACTCGACCCCAGCCCATATTTCTTGCCGCTTTTACTGTCTAATTGGCTCTCTATACGGATATGATAATAAGTTAATGGTCTCCCCCGTTCTGCCAGATATTCTTCGGTTGTCAAAACAGCCGACTCCGCCAGCTTGAGATGATTCTGGTCGCCCTCGAAGCTGAAAAGACCCTGGGGACGATGCCAGTCCAGCGGCTCATCCTGATAGGAAAGTGACTGGAAGCTGCCTTTTTCCTCATCGGAAGGAGTGATTTCGACGGTTAAGAAACGATTGACAGCAAAGACAAGAGCAGAATGATAAGGGTAAGTAACAGCGTATTCACCCGCTAAGTACAGTTTACCTGGAACCTTTACATGGCTGGCCATCTGAATGTCCTTTCTTAGTCTAATTCGCTGGTAATATCTTGAATATCCGGTCCGACACCTGAATATAAAATTTTATCGGATCCAAACTCCTCTTGAAGCAGCTGGCCGATGACTTCTTTTTGTTCTTCCTTGATGAGTACTTTGACATTGGGCCCGGCATCCATCGTAAAATAACAGTCGAACCCTTTTTCACGCAGGTCCTGGATGAATTGAATGGCATGAAGGCTTTCCGGAAGCAGATAAGTAAAAGGTTCTACAGCGCCTAAAGTGGTGGCATGCATTTTCGCTGCTGAGCGCTCCATGAGAAGACCCATCTGTGTGAAGTCTCTTTGGGCAATGGCTTCTTTCATTTTCTCTACATCTTCATCGGCTGCTCGAGCCCATGGTTCGATATAGGGGGAAGTTTCAACTGTATGCTTCATTCCCGAGCGGCTGGAGACCTTTTTCTGCTCCTTATTGATCAGGATGAAATACATACCTAAGCCCCAGTCAGCCGGATCAATGGGCACTGCATAGCTGTCCGCATCACTGCTGCCTTTCTGCCACTGGACGAGGCCGCCGTAGATACTCCGGGAGGCTGACCCCGACCCTCGACGGGCTAAGCGGGAAAGATCTTTTTTATCTAAGTTCAGGCCGGCTGCCAGACTGGCGGAGGCTGCCAGCGCAGCCATACCCGAAGCAGAAGAAGCCAGCCCGGCCGCAGTCGGAACAAAATTCCGGCTGTCTACATGGGCCTTGGCCTCGATTCCTGCCTGCTCCCGGACCAGGTTTAAGATATGCTGAACTTTTTCCAGGGAAGACCCGGCCTGTTTTTCGCCGTCCAGGTAAAAAATATCCTGGTTGAGATCCTCGTCGAAGAGGACACTGGTTTCGGCGTAGAGGTCATTCAAGGTTAAGGAAAGAGAAGAATTCAAAGGGAGGATGTAGTCTTCATCGGCCTTGCCCCAATATTTAATTAAAGCAATATTTGTATGAGCTCTTACTTTGCGTTTTTTAAACATTTTTTTCTCCTGTCTCTAATGAATATATCCATGTATTTAAGGCCCCGGCTTCTCTGAGTGCCTGGGCAATATGAAGAGCATTTTTTTCTGTATCCGCCAGTGCTATCATACAGCCCCCGTGTCCCCCGCCGGTCAACTTGGCACCCAGGGCACCGGAATCAAGAGCGGCAGTGACTAAGCGGTCTAAAGAAGGACTGGAGACCTGCAGTTGAGAGAGGTAGCTGTGAGCCTTGGTCATGTATCTTCCGATTAAAGAAGGGTCATTATTGATGAGAGCTTCTTTGGTCTCCTGGGCCAATGTCCCCAATTTTTTAATCGCTTTTTTGCTCTTGGAGGGGACTTTTTTAATCAAGCGGCTGACATTGCTGACAGCAGATAAAGTATCTCCCACCTTACCCGTATCTCCTACGATGAGGAAGGCACTTAATTCGACAGGCAGGTTCGCCATGCCGGCGTCTTTTTCAAAGTAAACGGGCAGAAATGAGCTGGCAATCCGAGCGTCCAGACCGCTGGGGTTACCATGAGAAATGCGCTCACTGACATCCATCAGCTCCAATAAAAGCTCCTCACTAAGGGGGGCCTCAAAGTAATTATACAGCGAACGAATGACCGCACCTGCTACAGCAGCACTTGAGCCCAGTCCCCGCCCTGCAGGAATCGTGCTTTGAATATCGATATGGAAATCGGCGAGCGGCTGCTCTAAATTTTCGCAGATTTTCTTGATCAGTACCCTTAAGTTTTCAATCGAAGGTGGTCCGCCGGCAAGGTCACCTGTATGGAAGTCGGAAGAAATAGTCACCTCGCCTGCAGATTCTGTGGTGGTTGCCACGATTTCCACTGCTGTAAAGGGCAAAGCAATCGCCGGTTCTCCATAAACGACGGAATGCTCGCCCATCAAAATAATTTTACCATGAGAATGACCTTTTGCACTTCTAGGCATCAAACACACTCCTTTAACTAACTCATTGACAAAAATCACGGTTCATTTTAATATAACTTTTTTAATTTAAGTAATTTTTAAGAAAAAATGTTATATTTTTATAGACATTCCTTAAATACAAGGATTTTTTATCATTTTAACATGTATTCAAAATAACACATATAAAGTAGTAATATATCTTTACTGTGAGGAACAGAGGCAGGTCTATGAAAGAAGCAAAAAATTATTATATTTATAATCGTGAAGAATGGCGGGAGATGCAGACCATCCCCTTCGATGTCCAGATTACAGAAGAAGATATTGAAAGGGTAGTGTCTGTGAATGATGTCCTGCGTATGCGGGACGTGAAAGAAATTTATTTACCCATCATTCAAGTGTTAAGTATCTATTTGAGACACTATCAGGAAAGACAGCAGGAGCTGAAAGTAAAATTAAACCGGACCAATGGGCGGACGCCTTATATCATAGGAGTATCAGGGAGCGTGGCTGTGGGTAAAAGTACTTTCTCACGTCTGCTGAAAGAATTACTGTCGCAGATTTACGGTCATTTAAAAGTCCAGCTCATCACTACCGACGGTTTTCTATATCCGAATCCAGTGCTCAAAGAAAAGGGCCTGACGGAAAGAAAAGGTTTCCCTGAAAGTTATGATATGGACCGGCTCGTCCGCTTTTTAGCCGATGTTAAAAATGGAGAGCCCGATATAGCCGTGCCAAAATACTCCCATCAGAAATATGACATCCTCCCTGATGAATTTTATACGATCGACCGGCCTGATATTTTAATCGTGGAGGGAATCAATGTCTTGCAGCTGCAGGGCAGCGATCTGATTTTTGCCAGTGATTTCTTTGACTTTTCTTTCTACATCGACGCAGAGCCTGAAAATATCAAGCGTTGGTATTTAGAAAGGTTTAGAATGTTCTTAAGCCTGGCCGAAGACCAGCCCGATGATTATTATCACACGATGACGAAAATGGATAAAGAGGAAGCGATGGAGTATGCCCACTATATCTGGGAAAAAATAAACCTTAAAAATCTGTATGAATTTATCATGCCTACCCGGTCACGGGCTGAAATGATCATCCATAAAAGTTATAATCACTATATCGATAAAATTTTAATCCGTAAATTTTAAAAAGTGAGGTTATCCATGAGGAAAGAGCTGAGAGATTTTTTCAATAATTATGAAGCGCGATCCCTGTTCAAGATACGCGAGTCTGCTGTGCTCATTCCTTTTATCAAAGGGGATGACGGTGAGTGGCATTTGCTTTATCAAGTGAGGAGCCGGCACATTTCCCAGGCAGGCGACTCTAGTTTTCCCGGTGGAAAAATTGAAGAAGCTGAATTGCCGGAGGAAGCTGCCATCAGAGAAACAATAGAGGAATTACAGGTGGAAAGGGATTCCCTTCACATCCTCGGAGAGTTTGATTATATCATCGGCAACAATGCAGTCATACATGCTTATATCGGACTCATTGAAGGGGTGGCTGTTGATGAGATTCAGCCGGATCCCATGGAGGTCGAAGAGGTTTACAGTCTGCCCCTTTCCTATCTCCTGGAGGAGGAACCTGAGAGATATGGGATGTCTTTTACCCATCATCTGGATCCCGATTTTCCGCGTGAGCGCCTGCAGTACGCTCATGAAATCCGCTCCCCCTCGAGAGAAGAAATTTTATATTATCCTCTGAAAGATTACTTTTTATGGGGTTATACAGCCAGTCTGACCTACCGCCTGGTCGAGATCCTGAAAGAGTCCAGTTTCGCTGATGAATACCTGGAGAAAATTAAAAGGAAAGACAGGTAGCTATGTTTAAGAGAATGAAAAATTTGTATAATCGATACAAAGAAGTCATCCATTATATTATTTTCGGCGGTCTCACAACGGTAGTTAATATCGTTGTATTTTTTCTTTTAGAGAGCGGCTTATCTTGGCCTTATTTATGGGCTAACGGCATCGCTATCGTGGCAGCTGTTCTGTTCGCTTATATCACTAACAAGCTGTTTGTTTTCGAATCGAAAACAAACACTGTCTGGGCCGTTTTTCTGGAGTTTCTTCGATTCATCAGTTTCCGGCTTCTTTCCGGAGTCATTGATATGCTGGCCATGTGGCTCTTAGTCGATGGGCTGGGCCAAGATACCGACTTTTCTAAAATTCTTACGCAGTTCATCGTTGTCGTCTTGAATTATATATTCAGTAAGTTATATATATTTAATAAATAGAAGGGGCTTTGTTGTGAAAATAGGAATTATTTCAGATCTACATATTGACAGCAACAACCGTCGGCTGCAGCATGACTATAAATATGTTCCTATGCTGAGCGAGATGATGGCCGATAGACATTTAGATGTGATGCTGATCGCCGGTGATATTTCCAGCGACTATCAACTGTCTCATGACTTCTTAAAAGAATTACAGGATCAGAGCGGCAGGCCGGCCTTCTTCGTGCCCGGCAATCATGAGTTTTGGCAGCCCCCTGAATCCAGCACCGATGCCCACGATATTTTCAATTATTTTCTCAAGCAGGAGGAGAATCTGGTGGGACAGGTCCGCCACTTGAACGAAGACTGGGCTTTAGTCGGCAGTCCCGGCTGGTATGATTATGGCTACGGTAACCATGAACAATTCTCTCTGGAGGATTTTGAGAGGAAAAAGTACCGCTTTGCTCATTGGAATGACAAAAGATTTGTCCATTGGCGGCAGTCAGACCGGGAAGTCAGCCGCTGGATGAAAGAGCAGCTGATCGCAGATCTGGAAAGCGTTAAAGATAAAAAAATCATCCTCATGACTCATGTAGCCACTCATCCCCGCTTCGTCGTCCCCCTGCCCCATAAACTTTATGATTATGTGAATGCTTTTTTAGGTGCCCGTTCTTATGAAAGTCTCTACCGGGACTATGATGTTCGTTATAATATCATGGGGCATGTCCACTGGCAGCAGACGCTCATCTCCCGCCGGGTCAAGCATATGATGGCCTGCCTGGGGACCCGTAAGCAGTGGATGAACCGCCTGGATCCAAAGACTGAAATTGAAAATACTCTTATGAGCTTTCATATCAACTAAAAAAGGAAGAGAAAAATGACTGAAATAAAAGACAGAGTTCTGACGAAACTTCAAGGTGAATTAAAAGAATTCAAAAACTGGCAGATAGAAAAAGTCCTCGACATGCTCGAGGAGGGGAATACCGTCCCTTTTATTGCCCGTTACCGTAAGGAAGCAACCGGCGCCTTAGATGAGGTTCAGATCAAGGAGATTCAAGACAGCCA
>CAYTHW010000015.1:22381-25584 GCA_964437675.1 uncultured Atopococcus sp.
TTTCGAGAAACAGCCCGTCAGCGCACGGTTAAAGATGGAAAGCTGGCCTCGAAGTTGAAAAAGGATGCCGTGGATGAAAGAAATGTTTACAAAGAATATTATGAAAATGAAGACAAGATTTCGCATATCCGCTCCCACCGTGTGCTGGCGATGAACCGGGGAGAAAAGGAAGGTGTCTTGTCAGTTTCTGTTCAAACAGATGATGAGGCCATCATCGATCAATTGGTCAACCGCTCGATACCTGCAAGTAAGCGGACCCTTCCGGCAGCTGAGTGGGTGGAAAAAGCCATCATCGATGGTTATAAGCGTTTCATCAAGCCGGCTGTCGAACGGGAGATTAGAAATCAATTGACGGAAGCAGCGGAAGAGCAGGCCATCGCTGTCTTTGCAGAAAATCTGACACACTTATTGCTGCAGGCTCCTCTAAAAGACCAGGTTATCTTAGGATTTGACCCGGCTTTCCGATCCGGCTGCAAGCTGGCGGTGATTGACCGCACGGGTAAACTCTTAGCTGTCGATATCATTTATCCACATGCCAAGGGTCATCCTGCTCAAAAGGCAGCAGGCTCTCGTTTATTAGAGATGATTGAAGAATTTAAGGTCGATACGATCGCTATTGGGAATGGGACAGCCAGTCGTGAATCTGAACAATTTGTGGCAGAGACCATTCAATCCTTGGACCGCCAGGTAGCTTATGTCATCGTCAATGAGGCGGGGGCATCGGTCTATTCAGCCAGTGAAGAAGCCCGCCGCGAATTCCCGGATCTACAGGTAGAAGAACGTTCTGCCGTCAGCATCGCCCGCCGTCTGCAGGATCCTTTAGCTGAATTGGTAAAGATCGATCCTCAGTCTTTAGGCGTCGGCCAGTACCAGCATGATGTATCACAGAAAGAATTGACGCAGGCCCTCGATTTCGTCATCGAAACGAGTGTGAACCGGGTAGGCGTAAATGTAAACACAGCCAGCCGGGCTCTGCTTCAGCATGTATCGGGGCTCAATAAAACCACAGCCCAGAACTTTATTGACCACCGGGAGGAGCAGGGAGTTTTTACCAACCGTAAGCAGTTCAAGCAGGTCGCTCGAGTAGGGGCCAAGACTTATGAGCAGGCCGTAGGATTTTTAAGAATACCGAATGGAGATAATCCTCTGGACAATACAGGAATCCATCCGGAGACTTATAAAGAAGCACGGCAGATCATGGAGATGGCTGGTATTTCTATGGATGATATCGGAACAGAAGAAGTTAAAAGCTCTATCTTAGACTTGAATCCAGAAGAGGTAAAAGAAGAAACAGAGCTGGGATCCGAGACGATGAAGGATATTATTACTTCCCTGATCAACCCGGGCCGGGATATGCGGGATGAGATGGAAGGGCCGGCATTGAGAACAGACGTGCTGAGTATCGAAGACATCCAGGCAGGAATGCAGCTGGAAGGTGTGGTCCGCAATGTGGTGGACTTTGGTGCCTTTGTGGATATCGGGGTCGGCCAGGATGGTCTGGTCCATATTTCAAAGTTAAGTCCGCAGTTCGTCACGCATCCGTCAGATATGGTTGCAGTAGGGGACATTGTTGATGTTTGGGTAGAGGATGTCGATCTTGACAGACAGCGTATCCAATTGTCCATGATTCCGCTTTAGGACCAGCTTCGACCAGGTTTCAATTATTATAAAAAGGTTAAATTTATAGAAAAAAGAACTTCAACAGCTGTTGAATTGATATAATAGAGTCAGCGGAAATGAAAATAAGACAGATGTGACACGAGGAGGGATATCCATGGGGAAAAAATTAATGAGAGGCATAATTGGGTTAGCAAGTATTTTATTTATCAGCTTGTTTGCAGGACAGCAGGTTCAGGCTATCCAGGTGGAAGAAGCTTGGGGAGCGCCTACATTTATTTATGGCGGGGGACTGAGCCAGGATGAGATTACTCAGACTAAGGGTGAATTAGGTATTCAGAATCAAACGATTGAAGAATTTCCAGTAACAGGTGCAGATATTGAAAAATATTTAAATTTAAGTCAGGTCAGTACTTCCGCTATGATTTCATCGGTTTTGGTGGAACGCCAGGGTAATGGAGTTCATGTTGATATTGTCACACCTGAAAATATCACTAAGGTAACAGAACAGCAGTACGCTAATGCTGCGATAACAGCGGGTGTGGAAGATGTTCAGATTCGAGTCGCTTCAGTTAAACCTGTGACAGGGGAAAGTGCCTTGACAGGAGTTTATAAAGCTTTTGAAGTGAATGGGGAAGATTTAGAGCAGGACCGCATGATCGTAGCCCAGGAAGAGCTGGAGACCACGACGGATATCGAAGAGAATTTAGATGAGAATCAATCTGGACGTTTCAATCAGATCATCATTAACATCAAGCAGACCATCAATAACTATTATCAGGAAAATAATACGACGATAGATGCAGAAGAATTAAGACGTATCATTCGAGAAGAAATTCAAAATGCTGATTTAGGCCAGATCATTACTGAAGAGCAAATCAACCAGCTGGTTATTTTCTTTCAGAATTACCAGCAGACATCTGCTATAGATTCTGAGCAGGTCCGCCAGCAGCTGAATGAATTGGGGGCAACTATTTCAGATGCCTATGAAGAAGCCAGAGACAGCGGCTGGTTTGAAAGAATCTGGCGTTCGATTAGAGATTTCTTTACAAATATCTGGACGAGTTTTTCAGACTCAACAGAAAGTGAGTAGTCACTTTTGAATCAGATGCAGAGGCATAAAAAAGCAGCCCGGAAAAATTCCAGGCTGCTTTTTATTGATTATCCGGTCAAGAAGAGTCGAACTTCCACGGGGCTCAGCCCCACCAGCCCCTCAAGCTGGCGCGTCTACCATTCCGCCATGACCGGGAACGGGAATGAAATATAATTATAATCTTTGTCCCGGCTATTGTCAAATAGGAAAAAATAAATTCCAGGGCCTCAGCTTGAAGGGGCTGATATGATATAGTAGACATAATAAAAAGAAAGAAGGGAAAAGTTATGGTGACACAGGCTGAAGAAAAAAAGACTGGTAAATGGCTCAGATTCATAAAAATCTTTATTGCGAATTGGGGCCGGTCTACTATACCGCAAAGTGCTGCCCAGACGACTTACTATGCTCTGCTGTCTTTGTTTCCCCTGCTGTTGGTGCTGGCCAATATCATCCCGCTCTTTCCTATCGATATCCAGGAGCTCTTGATGACCGT
>CAYTHW010000016.1:0-9837 GCA_964437675.1 uncultured Atopococcus sp.
ATCTTCATCTGCTGCTAAATTGACCACCACATCATCATAAAAAGTATTGTATTGATACTGCGGCTCGCCGTTGACTTTGATTTCAAAATTATCCCAGTCATTCTGGCCGTTCAGGATATAGTAATAGGAATTACCTTCTTCTGCCGTCAGCTCTGCTCGAATATAAGCAGGAGAATCCGGGTCGATGGCTCTGGCCCTTGTTTCCAAGCCGTAGAATTCCAATTCGATATTTTCATATGTATTTTCCACCTCGACCGGCTCAAATAAATCTGCCTGCTCCCGGCCTGGAATCAAATAGCGGGCGATCTGATTTTGGTAATAGATGGGGTGGTTGTTGACTAAGTTAAGTTGCATCAACTCGTCATCTACTTTTAATCCCAAAGGCAGAGCATAAGGATTTTCATAAATAGTGTACTGGTCGGTAAAGAATAGCGGATCATAGTAAATCAGGTCAGATTTGCTTTGAATGATCGACATGGGTAAAGCCTTGTCCAGGCTTACATTATGATAGGGTGTATGTTCATAGACATTGATTTCGTTATCTCCCACATAATATTTGATGGAAAAAAGAGCGTCGGTTAAAAGGGTCCCGTTGGAATAAGCGGAAAAGCCGCTGCCGCCTGGAAAACCCAGCCCCGTAAAACCTTCATAGGAGCGCGCTTCGTAGGTAGAGCCAAAATGTGAGGCACTTTTAAAATTGGCCTGATGGCTGTCATTCTTCGTTCTTTGAAAGGTCTTCTCAATCCTGTAGAAGCTGTCTGACGGGTCAACATGGCTATGGATCGTCTCAGTCATTTGATTTAGAATACTTTGAGCTTCGATAAAGCGGCTGCGGTCGACGTAGTTTAATTCGTTGACAGACAGGCTGGCATTAGCGGTGAGCTCCAGTGTCACCAGACCCAGCAGCAGGAGGGTCCTCAGTCCGGTTTTTTTGGCATAAAAGGTTAAAAAGGTAAAATAGAGGGCAACCAGGGTCAGAGTGAACAGGACCTTATAGGGGCTCAAGTAATCGAAATCCTGATGCAGGAGATAGACAGAGATGAGGACTGACAGGATGAGGCCATGCAGAACTTCTCTGAGTGTTATCTCACTTTGATGCGAACTCTGCCGGTAAGCAATGTAGATGAACAGAAAAATAAAAACAAAGCTGTAACGGTAAGGGAACCAGTTAGGGTTTTGAAAGCCGTGCCATATTTTATTGATGACTTCTAAATTAAAAGACAAACTCAAGACGGCTATGAAAAGAGCTGTCGCTGTTTTTTCCTGCCAGCTGAAAGAAGGGTTAAAAAAGTATCTGAGCACCTGGATCAGGATGAGGGCAGAGACGAAAATATTCGGCAGCCCATCCGGAATTTGATCGAAATTAAAAGAACCTATAGTAAGCTTACTCAATAAATCGACGAGAGGGAATTTCGATGAAAAATCCCAGCTGAAGTTAGAGGCCGCTGCTTTACTCTGCATCAACTGCACGAAGGTCGGTATGAGTATGAAGGCTCCGATGCCCGCCGCCAGGAGAGAGCTGCCGGCAAAACGTACCGCCAGCTGAAAAAATTCTTTCTTCCAATTTTCTCGCTCCACATGAGCAGGGAGGCGGTAGAAAAAGTAAAGAATCATAAAGAGGCAGACCATGAAAGCGATGTAATAGTTAGATATGAGGCACAGAGCCAGTGTAATGATATAGAGAACAGGGGATTTCCCCTGGAGTATCCTCTCCAGCCCCAGACAGATGAGGGGTAAGAGAATGAAGCCGTCCATCCACATCAAGTTGAATTGATAGTTGACCAGATAGCCGCTCAAGGCATAGCTGGTAGAAAAAATAAGAAGCCGCCCCAAGGAGGAATCTTGCATATTTCTCAGATAAAAGCCCATCGACCAGCCCGCCAGACCGTAGCGGATCAAGATCAGAAGGGTGACAGCCAGGTCTAAATAGCGGAAGGGCGTGAAGAGAAAGATAATATTCAGCGGGCTCATCAAATAATAGGCCCAGATTCCTGTCATCTCGCCGCCGATACTTTTATTGAAGCTGTAGATGAATCTCTCCAGATGCCCGGCCCAGGTATGCTTGTATTCGGCATAAAAGTCGATATACTGCTGGCCTAGATCGATAGTGAAGAGAGTTTTGTCACCAAAAGGAAAGACTCCCATAAAGATAAAAATGATGCCCATGATCAGAGCGGGCAGTAAAAATGTAGTTAAAGGGTAACGGTATTTATAAAAAATCTCTTTCATTTTATAAGTCCTTTTTCTGATATTTAGTTCAGTTTATCATAATGGTTATTTTAATAAATTTTAAGCATTATGGGCTATTGTCTACTAAATAGATTAAGAAAAATTTGATATTCTTCTTATAAGTTTAGATAATAATGCTAGAATATTAATGACGAGTAAAACTATCCACATTCAATCGACAGAATACAAAGCAGAGAGAAGGCTCAAAATGAAATATCCGATTAAAAATAAAAAAAATAACCAGCAGATGAGTCGTTCTCATATTCCCGCGCGGTTAAACTTGATGTTTTTTATCGTCTTTGTGCTCTTCGTTACCCTGATCTTCCGTTTAGCCTATCTACAGATCATTCAGGGAGAAGAGTTTGCTGCCGAGGTGCAGCGGACAGAAAAAACGATCGTGGCAGGGAATGTGCCCCGTGGAGAAATCTATGACGCCAACCACCAGCCTCTCGTGAGGAATGAAGCCAAGCAGACCATTATGTATATGAGAGGAAAAGATGTGGGAGTTCCCGAAATGGCAGGGGTCGCAGGAAGGCTGGCTGAGTTCATCTCGATGCCGCATGAGACCGAACTGGATCAGGATAAAGATTTTGATTTAAGCATCCGTGACTTAAAAGACTATTACATAGCGGTGCATGCCGATGAAGTCAATAACCGCCTGACAGATGAAGAAAAGCAGCTGGACGGGTCTGAATTTTACAATATCCAGCTGGAAAATGTCACGACTGATGACCTGAAGACTATGGAAGACCAGGATCTGGTAGCTGCTGTTATTTTTAAGAGGATGAATTCCGGTTACGCCTTAAGTAATCAGACGATTAAAAATGAAGATGTCACAGATAAGGAAATTGCTGATGTCAATGAGCATCTGGCAGAACTACCGGTTGTCAGTACAGGCACCGACTGGGAGAGAACTTATCCCCATGAAGACATGCTGAGAAGTGTTTTGGGGTCTGTTTCTACAGAAGAGCAGGGTATTCCTGAACAGGCTTCCAATATTTATCTGGCCCAGGGTTATTTAAGAAATGACCGGGTGGGACAGTCTTATCTGGAAAAAGAATACGAACCGGTCTTGAAGGGGACGAAATCCCGCCATGTCACTGAAACGAACCAGAATGGTGAGATAACGAATCAGATAGAAGACTATGCTGGTAAAAAAGGGAGTAATCTGATCTTAAATATGGATATCGACTTCCAGGCACGGGTCGAGGATCTGGCGGTGGAATACTTGACCAACCACCAGCAGGGGCTGAACAACCAGATCTATATCGTAGCCCAGGACCCGATGAACGGAGATGTCAAAGCTCTGGTCGGTAAAAAAATCAACCTGAAAACGGGAGAGATCGAAGACGATGCCCTGGGTACCTTTACCCAGAACTTCGAGGCAGGGTCGGCCATCAAGGGAGCGACCATCTTAGCGGCTTCCATGGACGGGGTCCTCGACAGTAACAATAATATCATCGTTGATGAACCACTTTACATGGCGGGCACACCGCCGGTCCGCTCACTTTACAATCCCAGCGGGTCAGAAGCGCTGAATGATATTACGGCTCTGGAAGTTTCATCCAACATTTATATGGGTAAATTAGCGATGAGAATGGGCGGCGTGTTCGACTTTGAAAACGGGGACGCTTTAGTGCTGGATGAAGTAGCCACGATAGAAAAAATGAGACGTTACTTCGAACAGTTTGGTCTGGGGGCAGAAACAGGGATAGATTTACCAGGTGAGCAGGTCGGCTATAAAGGACCGATCGACCACCCGGGTCAGGCTGTTTATTTCAGTTTCGGACAGTTTGACAGCTACACCCCCCTCCAGCTTTCCCAATATATTTCAACGATTGCCAATGGGGGAATCCGCTATGCGCCGAATGTTGTCTCAGAGATCCGGGGGACAGCAGAAGATGGAAGTGTAGGTGCCCTGGAAGCGCAGAATGAATCCCGGATCTTGAATACCATCGATGCCGACCCGGCTCAAATAGAGAGGGTCCAGCAGGGAATGTATCAGGTGGTCCACGGATCGCGCGGGACAGCAAGTAACTTCTTTACCGATGCAGAATTCGAAGCAGCCGGTAAAACGGGAACAGCCGAGGCTGTCTATTACGGCGACAGCGAAAAGAACCGCGGGGATGAGATTATTAACCGCCTCTTCGTAGGCTATGCCCCCTATGATAACCCTGAGATTGCCATCACAGTCGTCGTGCCTTATTTACCTTTAGGCAACAGTAACTATGAGATCAATAATGTCTCCAAGAGAGTGTTTGATGCCTACTTCCAGACAGGCGAGTACGCTGAGGCCGCCGGAGAAGATCCAGCAGCAGAAGAAGCAACGGCTGAAAGGGATCATCCAGAGAACGGCGGCTAGAGATATCGAAAAGAAGGAAAATTAAAAAAGACGAGTTTCCTCTTTCAAGCGGACAGCCGCTCATTGAGAAAACTTGTCTTTTTTACTGGTCACTATCATTCTGTGTCTCCGGAATTCTCAGTTCCAGCCGAGCCGGTGATCACTTGGGCGATATCCTTCATCGTCATATCACTGTTAATCTGGTATTCTCCCGGCTGGAGACTTTCATGATAGCCATTTTGCCTCATGAAGTCCTGGAAAGCCGTTGTATCTTCTATCATCCCTTCATCTCTTAAGGCCTGACCGATTCCTTCAGCTGTGGAATTTTCGCTCACTTCTAAGCTCATGATGTCTTGGGAAGCCGCTTCCTGGCTTTGATTTTCGCCGGATTCCGGCAGGATTGGAGAGGAGTCAGGAGAAAATAAGGCAGCAAAAGAGGCAATCATGCCGGCGGTCAAAAAGGAAATGCCGGCTGTTCGTAAATTACTCTTTGTAATATTAAATTTCCGCATCCCGGCCTCCTTAATTCGTTCCCTGATCAATATAATTTCCAATGGCAGCTTCGACCTCATCTTTGGTTAAATCGAGAGCCTGGGCAATTTGAGCTTCAGTTTTCCCATCTGTATAGAGGGCGATGATCTGGCTGGATATCCGGGGAAGAAGGATTGGGCCGGCGTCATCTTCAGTTACTTGAAGGTTTAATTTTTCTTCTATCTGATCTAATCTTTTTTTGAGCTGGACATTTTCCTGATAGAGGTCAAGAAAATTTTCTTCGGTTTTTTCCTGGAAAGTCGTCGATGTTTCTTTTTTATAATAGGATAAAATCAATAAAGCAACGGCGATGATAAATAATATGACAGCTATATTCCATGTACTCATTGGTCAGTCCCTTTCTTTCATATATCCCTCATTTTATCACAGCACTGGCTAATTAAAACATGAAAAAACAAAAAAACTACTAGAGTTATTAATTAAGCTGTGGTAATATATCTATGTTATAGACTAGCGTCTAGCTATCATATAGGGAATAGGGGGATTATCATGCGCGTTAATATTACATTAGAGTGTACGGAATGCAATGAGCTGAACTACATCACAACTAAAAATAAAAACAACCAGCCGGACCGTATTGAAATGACAAAGTATTGTCCTCGTGAACGTAAAAGAACGGTTCACCGCGAAACGAAAAAATAATTAAATTTGAAAGCTAACTATCTTGTAGTTAGCTTTTATTTATAATATCGAAAGGATTACTATGAGTTACTATGCGTACAGAAAAAAACCAGTTATAACATATCTTGCACTGGCTCTGATGGTAGTCCTGTATCTCTTGATGGAGTTTGCGGGGGGCAGCCAGAATACCGGTATTCTCATCCTGTTTGGAGCGAAATTTAACCCTCTGATTGCTGCAGGCCAATACTGGCGGCTGATCACGCCTGTCTTTTTACATATCGGCCTTCTGCACCTTGTCATGAACGGGGTCGCTATTTATTTTTTAGGCAGAGATCTGGAAGCCATCTACGGCCATTTCCGCTTCCTTTTAATATTTTTATTCAGCGGAATCATGGGCAATATTTTTTCTTTTGCTTTCAATAACGCCGTTTCAGCAGGTGCTTCAACAGCTGTTTTTGGTCTTTTTTCTACCATCATCGTGATGGCCAAAGCCCGGCCCGACAACAGTTATCTGCAGGCTGCTGCCCGGTCTTACCGCACCTTAATCATCATCAATATCATCTTTAACTTATTTAGTCCGGGTATCGACCTGGCAGGCCACCTGGGTGGTTTGGCCGGCGGCTATTTTGTCGCATCCGCCTTGACACATCCGAGCCGGAACATGCGGATAGGTCATGGAATCGCCGGTCTGGTCCTGGCCTTTTTGATCTTATCCTACGGCTTGTTCAGAGCCGGGTTTACTTTTTAATAAGGGAGGAATCTCGTGGATATCAACCAAATCATCATTATTTTATTGCTTATCGCTGCTGTCGGCGCACTCATTTATTTTGGCGTGCAGTTCTACCGGGGAAGTAAAGCAGCCGTCAAACTGGATGCCGATGAATTTTCTAAAGATATGAGGCGCGTACAAGTCATAGACCTCCGTGAAAAGGATGATTATGACAGAGGACATATCTTAGGCGCCAGAAATATCCCGCTGACTCAATTGAAAATGCGGATTGAAGAAATGCGCCGGGATAAGCCGGTTTATCTTTATGAAAATGGCGAAGCACTGACCCGCCGTGCGGCCCTCATTCTTCAAAAAGAAGGTTTTTCCAAAATATACCGCCTCAAAGGTGGATATAAGGACTGGGAAGGCCGCATCAAAAGAAATAAATAAAGAAATGAAAACCTTTCGACCCGCTCTTTGGCCCGGTTGAAGGTTTTTTGTTTTAAGATCACGAGAGACCTTATCAAAAGGCGCCGCCAGGGCATTCTTTTGATAAGCACCGGCTTCTTGTGGTATTCTAATAAAAATTAGATATCAAAGTTTGAAAGGAAGAAGCGGGCTCATGCCAAAAGAAAAAATACTGATCATCGTGGGGCCGACAGCTGTTGGAAAGACTGCTTTAAGTATTGAGCTGGCTGAAGAATTTTCCGGCGAAATCATCAGCGGGGATTCTATGCAGGTCTATAAACATTTAGATATTGGAACAGCCAAGGTGACTGTCGATGAGATGCAGGGGATTCCCCACCATCTTATCGATATTTTAGATATAGACGACGAATATTCGGCCTCGGATTTCCAAAAGCAGGCGCAGCTTTTGATTCAGGAAATCAGTCAAAGAGGGAAGCTGCCTGTCGTAGCAGGAGGTACGGGTCTCTATATCGAATCTCTGATCTACGATGTCAGCCATGGAGGATCCAGCCCCAAAAATGATCGTTTCCGTCAAGAAATGGAAGATTTTGCTTCAGACCACGGAAAGACTGCTTTATGGGAAAAACTCAAAGAGCAGGATCTCCAGGCTGCTGAAAAAATTCATCCTAATAACCAGCACCGGGTCATCAGAGCTTTGGAGGTCATTCATGAAACAGGGCGGAAATTCTCAGATTTTCAATCCGAAAGAGAAGAAAAAGATTTAGCCTATGACAGCTTTATCATAGCCCTGGATACTGACAGGCAGGTCCTCTATGAACGGATCAACCGCCGGGTCGACCAGATGATGGAGCAGGGACTGCTGGAAGAGGCCCGCAAATTATACGAGGAGAGCAAGCCGGATGCGCAGGCCCGCAGAGGAATCGGCTACAAGGAATTCTTCCCTTATTTTGAAGGCAGGGAAAGTCTGGAGCAGGCAGTCGGGCAGTTAAAGCAGAATTCAAGACGCTATGCCAAAAGACAGCTGACTTGGTTCAGAAACCGGACTCCCGTGGACTTATGGGTGGATGTGGCGCAGGAGCCTTGTCCTATCAAAGAAATCAAAAATAAAATTGAAACGTTTTTAAAGAGATAAGGAGCTTGTTTTTATGCATGAAGAAAAGGTAATACTGGTCGGTTTACAGACCGATGAAGAAACTGATCATTTCACATACTCGATGGAAGAATTAGCCCAGCTGGTTGATACCGCCGGCGGAGAAGTCGTCGGAACTTTCATACAGAAAAGAGATGCCATCGATCCGCGGACTTTCGTAGGAAAAGGAAAAATCCAGGAAATCAGTCACGCGGTCGAGGAAATGCAAGCTCAGACAGTGGTCTTTAACCAGGCGCTGTCGCCGCGTCAGGTGAGAAATATTCAGGACATAGTAGATGCTAAGATCATCGACAGGATGCAGCTGATCTTGGATATCTTTGCCATGCGGGCCAACAGCCGGGAAGGCCGCCTGCAGGTAGAACTTGCCCAGCAGGAGTACCTCCTTCCCCGTTTAGTAGGACAGGGAACGAATCTGTCCCGTCTGGGTGGGGGGATCGGGACACGTGGACCGGGAGAGACCCAGCTGGAAAGTGACAGACGCTATATTCAGGGAAGAATTACAGACATCAAAAATGAGCTGAAGAAAGTGACAGCCCACCGGGAACGTAACCGCCAGCGGAGACAGGATAAGCAGGTCTTTCAAATCGGCCTGGTCGGTTATACGAATGCCGGCAAATCGACTCTGCTGAATGCATTGACAAAGGCAGGGACATTTGAAGAAGACACCTTGTTTGCGACGCTGGACCCGCTCACCCGCAAGTATGACCTGGGGACAGGCATGGAAGTGACTTTGACGGATACAGTAGGCTTCATTCAGGACCTGCCTACTGAGCTGGTAGCTGCCTTCCAGTCCACCTTGGAAGAAACGCGCAATATGGACCTGCTCTTACATGTGATCGATGCTTCAGCCGCTTATATAGAGATTCAGGAAGAAACAGTGGTCGAGTTGCTGGAAGACATGGACAGTCATGATATCCCCCGGTTAGCTGTCTACAATAAAGCAGATCTGGCGAAGTCAGACTTCGTGCCCCAGCTCCATCCTCATATCATCATATCTGCCAAAAATGAGGAAGATATTGACCGTCTGCATGAAGCGATCCGCGGGCAGATCAAGGAAATCCTCGTTCCTTACCGCCGCGTTCTTCCGGGAGATGAAGCTTCTGATCTGGCACAGATGCAGAAAGAAAGCCTGGTCACTCAATGGACCTTTGATGATGAAACAAATGAATATACGGTAGAAGGCTATGCTAAACCATCTTCTAAGTGGGTAAATTAGGCGTCGAAATATTTACTGTAAAACAGTTGACAAAAGTTAAAATACAGAGTATGATATTGGACGTTACGTAATTTATAGGTCGTGTAGCTCAGCTGGATAGAGCATTCGCCTTCTAAGCGAAATGTCGGGGGTTCGAATCCCTCCACGATCGTCATTCAACGTCTAATATTAATATTAGGCGTTTTTTATTTAATGAAGAGTCTTCAACACTGCCTCAGCAGGTAGTGAAGTCCGCTCAATTATGCTATATTGATGAAGATTGAATTTATAGGAGGACAGATTATGTCGGAAGAGAAAAAAGCACCTAAAGTTTCAACTAAGATGAAAGAATTAGTCAAGACTGAATTACGTAAAGGGTCCAGTAATTCGAGAATTGCTAAACTTTTAGAGAAAGATTATGAAGAAGCAGTCGAAATTATCGATTACATCAAAGAAATCATCCGCCCGGAAGTCGGCCAGGTCATCGAATTTACTTTCCGTGATGAAAAAATGGTCGGCACTATCGAGAGCTTATTAGATAACAGTTCTGTCGTCAAGATTGACTGGGACCGCTCTGAAAAAGGTATGCAGGAACTCCTTGAAGACAAAAC
>CAYTHW010000016.1:9937-25154 GCA_964437675.1 uncultured Atopococcus sp.
AGCTGCCTGCAGCCTTTTGAGAAGCACCCACGTGTAGTCGAATTACACAATCTGCTTCAAGAAAAGCTGTACAAGGCTCCCCAGCAGATGGAGATGATTCATCAGGAGCTGAACTTTCATCTCATGCAGCTTTATCCTTTTATCGAAGAAGTGATCCAGGACAGCTGTTTTTGGCTGGAACTGTACATCGACCGCTATATCCATTCTTCAGCAGAGAATCCTGCTGAAAGTGGGGAAGAAAGAGATATGCTGGAATGGTTTAGAAAATTGACCCAGAATATATAAATCGACCAAGGCCGGGATAACTGTCCCTGCCTTTCTTATTTGGTGGTTGATTCTGGACCTCAGCCGGCCTTGTAACCCCCTAAATTAAGTTTACAAAAACTGGAAATTCATGTATTATGTTTAGGTATGCAATTTCCTAGATAAAAGAAAATAAGTTGGAGGTAATATTTCATGTCAGTTAACTATGAAAAAACAGGTGCTACAACAGGTGAATTAACTTTTACTATTGATGAAGAAAAAGTAAAGGAAGGACTGGACATTGCTTTTAAACGTGTTAAAAACCAATTAACAGTTCCAGGATTCCGTAAAGGGAAAGTTCCACGCAAGATGTTCAACCAAATGTATGGTGAAGAAGCTTTATATGAAGATGCATTGAATGCAATTTTACCAGAAGCATATATGGCGGCTTTAAGTGAAGCGGATGTTGAGCCTGTAGACCAGCCTGAATTCCAACCTGAAAAAATGGAAAAAAACTCAGATTGGGTTATCAAAGCAATCCTTACACTCAAGCCTGAAGTTAAATTAGGTGACTACAAAAACTTAGATGTTACTAAACAAGACCGCGATGTTGAAGAGAGCGAAGTGGATGCGCAGTTAGAACAAGAGCGCGAGCAGCATGCGGAATTAGTTGTCGTTGACCGTGAAGCAAAAGAAGGCGACACAGTTGTCATCGATTTCTTAGGTAAAAAAGACGGCGAAGCTTTTGATGGCGGAGCCGGTAACAACTACCCATTGGAATTAGGATCGAATTCATTTATTCCTGGTTTCGAAGAGCAGTTAGTAGGAACTAAAGCAGAAGATCAAGTGGATGTAGAAGTGACATTCCCTGAAGATTATGCTGAAGAATCTTTAGCTGGTGAAGAAGCAGTCTTTGAAGTAACTGTTCATGAAGTTAAAGAGCGCCAAGTGCCGGAATTAGACGATGATTTTGCTCAGGACATCGATGATGATGTTGAAAATTTAGCAGAATTACGTGAAAAACGCTTAGAAGAGTTAAAAGAGGCTAAAGAAGCTCAAGCTAAAGCAGCCATCGAAGACGAAGCTATCCGCAAAGCGGTAGAAAATGCTGAAATCGAAGAAATCCCATATGCTATGTCTCATGAAGAAGTTCACCGTCAAATGGAAATCTTCTTAAACAACTTGCAGTCTCAGGGAATTTCACCGGAAATGTACTACCAGATTTCTAATACAACTGAGCAGGACCTACACGATTCAATGGAAGAAGATGCTGAATTACGTGTACGTACAAACTTAGTTTTAGAAGAAATTGTTGCCCAGGAAAACATTGAGATTTCGGAAGAAGAACGCGATACGGAAATCGAAAACTTATCAAAAGAGTATGGTCTTGATGTAGAAACAGTTAAAGAGGCTTTAACTGCTGACATGCTGGACCATGACATCAAACTTAAGAAAGCAATCGACATCATCGTCTCTTCAGCAAATGAAACTTTAGAAGCTGAAACAGAAGAAGATTAAGAAATTTTAAACGAAAATAGGTAATTAAATATCCAGAACGGTCAAAGGATCGCTCTGGATGTTTTTGCTTTTCTATGCTGTTTAAAATAGGGATAGCTAAAATCATATGTTAAAATAAAGAAAGACTATTAAGAAAGGAAGTGAAGCTACATATGTATAGTGATGATAATCGCAACGGTCTTATCTCATGTTCTTTTTGTGGTAAGTCACAAGATCAAGTGAAAAAAATCATTGCAGGACCAGGCGTTTATATATGCGACGAATGTGTGGAGCTTTCGCAGCATATCATCGAGGAACAGTTGTCGGAAGGCCGCAAGGAATATGAAGTCGGTGATGTACCTACACCGCAGGAAATACGTCAGGCCTTAGACGAATATGTCATCGGACAAGATTTGGCAAAGAAAACCTTGTCAGTGGCAGTATATAACCACTATAAAAGAATCAATCAGCTGGACAGAGATTTGCCAGAGGATGAAGAAAACATCGAAGTACAGAAAAGTAATATCCTTTTAATCGGGCCGACAGGTTCAGGGAAAACTTATCTGGCTCAGACTCTGGCCAGAATCATCGATGTACCTTTTGCCATTGCTGATGCCACTAATTTAACCGAGGCTGGTTATGTAGGCGAGGACGTCGAGAATATCTTGCAGAAACTACTTCAAAGTGCAGATTATGATGTCGAAGCAGCCCAAAGAGGAATCATTTATGTCGATGAGATCGATAAGATAGCTAAAAAGAGTGAGAATGTTTCGATCACCCGTGATGTCTCCGGAGAAGGTGTCCAGCAGTCCCTGCTGAAAATCATTGAAGGAACTGTCTCCAATGTTCCTCCACAAGGGGGAAGAAAGCATCCGAACCAAGAGATGATTCAGATTGATACTTCCAATATCCTCTTTATCGTCGGCGGGGCTTTTTCAGGCATTGAAGATATCGTCAAAAACCGTCTAGGTGAAAAAGTCATCGGTTTCGGCCAGAATGCTTCTTCTAAAGTAGATGAGAATCAGGATATCTTAGCTCAAGTTATACCTGAAGACCTGCAGAAATTCGGTTTAATCCCTGAATTTATCGGCCGTCTGCCGATCATAGCTACTCTGAACCCTCTGGATGAAGAGGATTTAATCCGCATCCTGTCAGAGCCGAAAAACTCACTCGTCAAACAGTATGTCCGGTTAATGGACCTGGATGACGTGACTCTTGAATTCGAAGAGTCAGCCTTAAAGGCGGTTGCCGAGCTGGCCATCGAAAGAGAAACAGGGGCTCGGGGCTTAAGATCCATCATCGAAAATGTGATGCTGGACATCATGTATGAGGTTCCGAGTCGTACTGATGTCAAGAAAGTAGTCATCACAGAATCCACTGTTAAAAATGGTGAAAAAAATTATTATGACGAAGATAACAGAATGGTGTCATAATTTAATAATCAGTAACAAATATCACAAAGTCGGCACAATGCTTGACTTTGTTTTATTTTTCCTGATTTTTTTTGTTTGTGGTATAATATTTAGAGTTTGAGGAGGAGTTAATGATGAAGCAGATTCAAAAGGCAGAAATAGTTATGAGTGCTGTCAGTCAAGAACAGTACCCGAAAGATATGTTACCTGAAATTGCCGTAGCCGGACGAAGTAATGTTGGAAAATCATCCTTCATCAATTCGCTGCTCAACCGTAAAGGGCTGGCACGGACTTCTTCTAAACCGGGGAAGACACGAACGATTAACTTCTTTTTGATTGATGACCAATTCTATCTGGTGGATGTTCCGGGTTACGGGTATGCCAAAGTCTCCAAACAAGAAAGAAATAAATGGGGACGGATGATGGATGAGTATTTCACCCAGCGTGAAACTTTGAAACTGACGGTCCTGCTGGTTGATTCCAGACACGAACCCTCAGCCTTAGACATCCAGATGTATGACTTTTTGAAGCATTATGGTCTTCCTACACTGGTAGTTGCTACCAAAAGTGACAAAGTTAAACCTTCAAAAAGACCGAGACACCTGAAGGCAATCAAAGAAGGATTAGATGTAGAGTCTGGAGATGAAGTTATTTTATACTCTTCTGAAAAATTGGAAGGCAGAAATGAAGTTTGGAAGTATATTAATGACTATCTCTAAAGAGAGCTATTGCTTTAATTGTAAGGGGTAACCAATGAAATTATTATTGTATGGTGCCAATCAAAACTCAACGAGCCATGATGATATTCAAAAATATCTCTTGAGTGATGAAGAAGCTGCAGCACAATTGAATGATCTGAAAAAATTAGATGGTGTAGAGGAACTCATTATCTATAATAATGAGTGGTTTACCGAATACTATTTTCTGGTGGATGAAACTCTTTTTCAGCATGGAGATTTTTTAACCTATCTTTCTGCTCATACAGAAAAAGAAATTGATGAGGTCATACTGGATACTTATAGTAAATTTAACGATGACCTGATCACGCATCTTTTGACTGTGCTTGTGGGTATAGGTTTTGACAGGGACAGTGTGGCCTTCATCTCAGATGCTGAGCAGGCTCTGCTGGCGAGTGAAGGAGTCCTGGAAAACATTTTCTTGAACCAGCTGTTTACACAGGCTATCCAGTTTGTCAGCGAACTGCATACTTCGCCTGAATTATATGATATCTTTCAATCCAAGACTGACATGGTCTTGCAGCAGATCATTGCTTGCTTCAGACGTCTGTATTTTAAACGTTTTTACCTCTTCGGCAGTGAAGAGTATATCACTGCCCTGGGTAAAATGCTCTATCGGAATGGAGCCCGTCATATCACTGTATCTTCTATTGATCAGGCGGGTGATGAAGAGATGGCCCGGACTCTCAACAAGTGGGTCGGGAGTCTTTCAAGCAGGCCCGTGAAGAAAAACTTTTACACACCGGATAATAAGAATGCGCAGCTGTATTATCTGTCTTCAGCCGATGGTATCATCATCGAAAAGAACACTCAAGATCCGGACTGGGATGAGAGGCGGCTGTATGAGCAGTTCACCCACTCCCTGCAGCGGGTTGAGACGCTCAGACACAATAAGAAAAAGCAGTGTGTCTTTATCTTAAATCCAGGCAGTGGTGAAATGGGCTGTGACAACATGGATCAGCAGTTTTACTATATCAATCCGGATACTGATGACGAAGCGACACTGACGATTCAGCCGGAGCTGGAAGCTGCAAGAGGTTATTTTGAGCGCCAGGCAGAGCTTGCAACAGAAAAACTATTCGCCAGCTACAAGAACTATTCGAAAGAAATATAATTGAACATGATGAATAAACACTGAGACCGAAAGATAATTCCCAATATTATTGTTTCGCTCTTTTTCTTTTTAGCATATAATAGTATACGTGACTTTAATTTTATATCAGATAAAAGATATAAAAGAAAGGAGGATGTCAATGAGCACTTTTATAGATGAAGCAACGATTGAAGTTTTTGCCGGCGACGGTGGAAACGGTATGGTAGCTTTTAGACGTGAAAAATATGTTCCGGCTGGAGGGCCTGCGGGAGGAGACGGCGGCCGCGGCGGGGATGTCATATTAAAGGTTGATGAAGGTCTGAATACTTTGATTGATTTCCGTTACAGGCGCCATTTTAAAGCGAAAAAAGGCGAGAATGGGATGTCTAAAAATATGAATGGACGCGGTGCAGAAGATCTGATCATCACTGTACCTCCTGGAACGCTGGTTTATGACGCTGAAAGTAATATTCTGATCGGCGATTTAACTGAAGAAGGTCAGACGATGCGGGTGGCTAAAGGAGGACGCGGCGGAAGAGGAAATACTCGTTTCGCCACCAATAAAAACCCTGCCCCTGAAATAGCCGAAAACGGCGAGCCCGGCGAGATCAAAACAATCCGCCTGGAATTGCAGCTGTTGGCAGATGTCGGTTTACTTGGTTATCCATCCGTAGGAAAATCGACTCTCTTATCGGTCATTTCCGCTGCTAAGCCAAAAATTGCCAACTATCCATTTACAACCTTGACACCTAATATTGGTGTGGTGAGTCTGGGCTATGACCGAAGCTTTGTCGTGGCAGATGTACCCGGATTGATTGAAGGAGCGAGTGAGGGTGTGGGACTAGGCCATGACTTTTTACGTCATATCCGCCGGACCCGGGTCTTACTGCATCTGATCGATATGAGCGCGGAAGAAGGTAGAGATCCCTTTACAGACTTTGAGACGATCAATGAAGAGTTATTTTCCTATGACGAGACTTTGAGAGAAAAACCTCAATTGATCGTAGCCAATAAGATGGATATGCCCGATGCAGCTGATAATCTTGAATTGTTTAAGATGGAATACAGAGAGAAGTACGGAGAAGAGCCTCAAGTCTATGAGATTTCGGCAGCCACCACCCAGGGTGTCAATGAGCTGATGCTGGCGACAGAACAAGCTCTTCTGGATGCACCGGAGCCGCTTTCCTACGAGGAAGAAATCCAGCATATCACTTACGAATTAGATGATGATACAGCTGCTTATGAGATCAGCCGTGAACCTGATGGCACATGGGTGGTCAAAGGCGAGGAATTAGCCCGACTGGTTAAAATGACCAATTTCGAGCATGAAGAATCTATTCGTCGTTTTTCAAGACAGCTCAGACAGATGGGTATCGAAGGTGACCTCAGAGAAAGAGGCGCGAAGGATGGAGATACTGTTATATTAGATAATATTATCTTTGAGTTTACAGAATAGAAGGAAGTAAATATGGAATTGTTATTTTTAGGTACCGGGTCAGGTGTTCCGGCAAAAGAAAGAAACACACAGAGCATGGCCTTGAAGATGCTGAATGAGCGGAATGAAGTGTGGATGTTTGACTGCGGTGAAGCAACCCAGCATCAAATATTGAAAACGAATCTCAAGCCGAGAAAAATATCTAAAATTTTTATTACGCATATGCATGGAGATCATATCTATGGTCTGCCGGGCTTTTTAAGCAGCCGCTCTTTTCAGGGCGGAGATGAGAATCTGACAATCTACGGTCCCAAAGGCATCAAACAATATGTGATGACCAACTTGAAGTTGTCTCACACCCATTTAAGTTACTTCATCCATTTTGTTGAGCTTGACGGGGAATCCGGCCAGATTTTTGAAGACGACCAGCTGAGTGTCAGTTACGGACGTCTCAACCACGGGGTGCCTTGCTATGGTTTCAGGATAGAGGAAAAAAGCAAGCCGGGCACTCTGCTCGTAGATAAGCTGCAGGAGGATCAAGTCCCGTCCGGTCCTCTCTATGGGCGGCTCAAGAATGGTGAGAGTGTCCAGCTGGATGACGGCCGCATCATCCATGGGAAGGATTACATCGGTGAACCTGTTGAAGGGCGTATTGTGACTATTCTTTCGGATACTAAACCCTGCGCTTCCAGAGAAAAACTGGCCCATCAGGCAGACCTGCTCGTTCATGAAAGTACCTTTTCAGCGGAAGAGGCGGATTTAGCCAAAGCTTATAATCACTCCACCTCACTGGATGCTGCCCGTCTGGCTGAAAAAGCCGAGGTGAAGCAACTGCTCCTGACCCACATCAGTTCGAGATATGCAGGTCCTCTGGCTAAGCAGTTAGAAAAAGAAGCCCGGGCTGTCTTTCCAAATACTCAACTGGCCCATGATCTGTTTGAAGTAGAAATTAATTAATTGATGAACCTGTAAGCATCTATACGCTCTCTTCCCTGTTGAATCAGAGGGCAGTTAAATTTTGCTGCAGGTTTCTTTTTTAGATGAAATAACTAAGGAGGCAGGAGAATGAACAAGCATAAAATAGCTATAGCAGCCGATTCAGGATCAGATGTTCCGATTGAAATAATTGAAAAATACCAGGTGTGGACAGCTCCCTTACAGGTTGTCTATCAAGGAAAAGAATATCTTGATGGTGTGGACATTTCTAATGAAGAGGTTTACGAGAAGTTGAAGAGCGGGGAAGAAATACCTTCGACTTCTCTTCCAAGCGGTGAAACCGTAAAAGCTCTCTATGAAAAAATTAAGGCGGAGGGCTATGAAAAGGTCATAGCTATCGCCATTTCATCCGGATTGAGCGGGACCAGCAATATTTTCCGCCTGATGGCTGAAGAAGTAGAGGGACTGGAAGTAGCAGTGATTGACACGAAAAGTATAGGAATAGGCTCCGGTATGTTTGCAGGCTATGTGGGAGAATTAATCGAAAAAGGACTCCCTTTTGAAACAATCATTGAAAAGGCCGAAGCTGTCGTTCATGATTCTAAAGTTTACTTTAATATTCCAACCTTAAAATATTTAGAAGCAGGCGGCCGGGTAGGGCGGGTGACTTCTTTGCTGGGCAGTATGATGAATCTTAATATCATCATTTCCTGTGATGAGCATGGGATTTACTACACAGCGGCCAAAGCGAGAGGAAAAAAGAGAAGTCTGGCCAAACTGAAAGAGATGATTATCCAGCAGGCTCAGTCCTTCAATAAATATAGTATCGGCGTCGCCTATGGGGGAAGAGAAGCCAGAGAAGAAGCAGAAAACTTCTTGGAAGAGCTGAGAGAAAGCTTAGGAAATATCCATCACTCTTACTTTGGTCAGGTGAGCCCCGCTTTAGGGGTGCACACAGGGCCGGGTCTCATAGGAGCCACCATACAAAAAATAGATTTTTAAAGGGAAGCGCCGAGATGATATTCTACAATCTGGGCGCTTTTATTTATTTGGGCGCAGGATAGTTTGATATAATGACAGAATTAAAGGAGTGGTTTTCTTGGTAAATCGCAGCAAATGGAAGATAAAAGAACAGCCTGATGAAAAAGAAGTGAGAGCTTTCATGGCAGAGAGCGGTTCGTCCGAAGTTTTTGCTTCACTCTGTGTCCAGAGAGGAATCAAAAATCTTTTAGACTTAAAAAAAATGACCGAGCCGGATCTTTCTTTATTACATGATCCTTTTCTTTTCTTTGGGATGGAAAAGACGGTCGAGCGGATCACGGAAGCTGTCATGGAAGGTCAGCACATCACTATCTATGGTGATTATGATGCAGACGGCATCACGAGTACAGCCCTGCTGCTGGAAACTTTGGAAATGCTGGGCGCTTCGGTGGATTACTATATCCCAGACCGCTTTACAGAAGGTTACGGTCCTAATCCAGAAGCTTTCCAGAAAGTTATTGACCAAGGAAGCCGGCTTATCATCACTTGTGATAACGGAGTGCAGGGTCATGAGGCTGTCGAACTGGCCGGCAGTCAGGGTGTAGATGTCATAGTCACAGACCACCATGAGCTGCCGGAAGTGCTGCCCGAGGCTTATACCATCATCCATCCTGACCACCCGGAGGGCAGCTATCCATTTAAAGAATTGGCAGGTGTGGGTGTTTCTTTTAAGCTGGCCCATGCTCTCATGGAAGAACTTCCTTTAGAAAGCTTAGACTTAGTGGCGCTGGGTACAGTAGCCGATCTGGTCTCTTTGACTGACGAAAATCATATCATGGTTAAGTATGGAATGCAGGCTTTAAGTGAGACTGCCCGGCCGGGTTTACGTGCCATCTATGAGGAGAGCCAGACAGACCACCAGCATATCGATGAGGTTAGTATAGGTTTTAGAATCGCCCCGCGGCTGAATGCTTCCGGGCGGATGGCAGATGCTGAGCAGGCAGTCCAGCTTTTAACTACCCATTCTCCCGAAGAAGCCCGAGCCGGGGCTGCGGAGCTGGAGAGGCTGAATGATGAGAGAAAGACAGTGACGGATCAGGTCCTGCGGGAAGTTGAATCTCACATAGACAGAGAGGCCAAGGTTAATGTCATAGCAGGAGAAGGCTTCCATGAAGGAGTTCTGGGCATCGCAGCCAGCCGCCTGGTGGAAACGACTGGAAAACCCAGTCTCGTCTTTAATCTGGATCCTGACAGCCAGCTGGCCAAAGGGAGCGGCAGAAGCCTGGGCAAGTTTAACTTATTCAAGGCTTTAGACCAATATGGCGGTCTTTTCACAAAATACGGCGGCCATGAGATGGCTGCCGGGATGACTCTGCCGGCAGAAAATCTCGAGGAACTGTCAGAGGGTTTAGACCAATATATAACTGACCATTATGATCCTGAAGATATCAGCCGGCTTCTCGAAATAGACTTAAAGGTGGAACCTGAAGATTTTTCATTAGAAACTGTCAAGGAAATCAATAGTCTGGAGCCGTATGGGACCGATCACAGCGCCCCTCTCTTCTTATTTGAAAATATGCAGGCATCGAATATGAGAAGGATAGGCAGTGACCAGTCCCACCTGAAGTTCCAGATAGAAGCCGGAGAAGAGCTGATGGATTGTATCGCCTTCAGTCTCGGCCACCTGACGGATTATTTAGGTGATGACCCTGCTCTGGATATCGTCGGAGAAGTTTCTATCAATGAATGGAACGGCCGGCGTAAATTACAGATTCAGGCTAAAGATCTCAGGCCGGCCGATATTCAAATCATAGACAAAAGATCCCGTCATGTTCCCAAACTGTCCTTTGAGGATGACCGTTCCGCTTATGTGTTCTTTAATCCTCGATTCTATGAATACATCAGGAGTAAGCATTCCAGCCACCAGCATTTCTATCTGATCGATGAAGGCACGCAGGATGACTTTTCAATAGCTGAAGAACGGGTCGTTTTTGTGGATATGCCTGCTAATAAAGAAGTTATTCAGAAACTGCTGGGACAGAATACTTTCAGCCATGTGTATGCTGTTTTCTACAGCTTTGAAGATGTTTACATGGAAGGGCTGGCTTCAAGAGAAGATTTCGCCAAGGTCTATAAATATATTTTCACCCATGAAGATATAGATTATAAAAAAAGAGATGACTTAGCCGGGCATCTCAAGATGCCTGTGAATTTATTAAATCATATTATCTTTGTGTTTATAGAAGCTGGATATGTTACAATTTCAGATGGAGTGCTCGTGAAGCAGGATGATATAGAACAGACTGACTTGACGGAAACGAAGGCATTTATCCAGCGGCAGGAGCAGTTGCACTTAGAAGAACTCTTGCTTTACAGTTCGGCTAAGGAATTGTCTGAATTACTGATTCACTGGTCTAAAGGAGAGTAATGGTATGGATTTATCAAAATATATAGCGACAATAGAAGACTATCCTGAAGAAGGTGTGAGCTTTAGAGATATCACCCCTCTGATGGCTGATGGAGAGGCCTATCAATCTGCCATCAACCAAATCGTTGACTATGCAGAAGACAAACAGGTTGACGTGATCTGCGGTCCCGAGGCCCGGGGCTTCATCGTGGGCTGCCCGGTAGCCTATGCACTGGGTGTAGGATTTGTTCCTGCCCGCAAGAAAGGCAAACTGCCGAGAGAGATAGTGGAGGCAGCTTATGGTCTTGAATATGGCGAGGATGTCATCCAGGTTCATCAAGCTGATATCAAAAAAGGCCAGCGGGTCCTGATCGTCGATGACTTACTGGCTACAGGGGGAACGGTCAAAGCAACGATAGAGCTGGTCGAAAGATTGGGCGGAGAAGTTGTGGGCAATGCTTTTCTCATCGAGTTAAAAGACTTAAAAGGCAGAGAAAAAATAAAAGATTATGAGATTTTTTCTCTGATGAAGTATTAATGATGACTTAAAAAATGAGATGGAAAAAACGCCTGATTATCTTACATAATCAGGCGTTTTCGATTGGCTTAGTATATATTGGAGCGGTAGAGTCCGATGACTTTTCCTAAAATTAAGACATTATCAAAGATCAATGCTTCCATTTCGTCATTTTCAGGCTCCAGCCGGATATAGTCATTGTCTTTATAGAAACGCTTGCAGGTCGCCTCTTCTTCTTCTGTCATGGCGATGACGATCTCGCCGTTAGTGGCGGTGGTCTGCTTGCGCACGATGACCTGGTCTCCGTCCAGGATACCGGCATTTATCATGCTGTTGCCCCGGATCGTTAGCATGAAGAGGGACTCGTTTTCATTGAGGAGGTCATCAGGGACAGGAAAGAAATCCCTGGTTTCTTCTATAGCGGTGATCGGATTACCTGCTGTGACCACACCCACCATAGGAATTTTATCTGTCAATGAGGAAATATTAAGCAGGTCGAAACCTTTGCTCGTCACTTCAATCGCTCGCGGCTTGCTGGGATCTCGTACGATATAGCCGTTCTTTTCTAGTTTTTCCAGATGTCCATGGACGGTTGAAGTGGATGATAAACTGACAGCTTCACAGATTTCACGCACAGTTGGGGGATAGCCCTTGCTGCTGACTCCCTCATAAATGCAGTCTAAAATCTGTTTCTGCCGGGCACTGGCTTTTGAAGTCATTATTAACACACCTTTCCTGACTTTTCAGGGATATTATACCAAAGGCGTCTATCTGAGTCAAACAAATGTTCGTATCGAAAGTCGGCAGGCAGTTCATTGAAAGTTAAGACTTTCTATTGTAAAATAAGGAAGGAATTTGACGGAAAGAGGGTAACTATGACACATGAAGATTTAATTGCACGTATCAACCAATTGTCAGCTAAAAGAAAAACAGAAGGGTTGACCCCCGAAGAAGAAAAAGAGCGTAAAGAACTTCACCAGGCCTACTTAAAAAGTTTCCGGTCAAGTATGAAGAGCCAGATCGAAGGAATGAAAGTAGTTGATCAGGAAGGTCAAGATATTACGCCGGACAAGTTGAAAGAAATTCAAAAAAAGCGCCGCCTGCATGAACGTCACTTAGATAAAGAATAACTAGAAGGAGTTTTTATTAATGAATATTTGGTTAGCAGTCGTTTTAATTATTCTGGCTTTATTAGGAGGAATAGTTATCGGTTTCTTCCTTTCCAAGAGATATATGGAAAATTACTTACAGGAAAATCCTCCGGTAGATGAAGATTTCATCCGGGCCATGATGGGACAGATGGGGCAGAAGCCTTCCGAAGCCCGTGTGCGTCAGATGACTAACATGATGAGAACTCAAACTCAGAAAAAAGGAAAGAAACAATCTAAAAAATAAATGAATAGATTAAAAGCCTCCATTGTGTAAAAAATGGAGGCTTTTTTTGCCGGATTATTTGGACATTTCAATTTCATTCTGGAGGTGGTCGAAAGCCTCGCGGATGTCTTGATTGTATTTCTTTTCTAATTCTTTATCTTTTTTTGGATCCACTTGGATGGGCGATCCGAATCTGACGATCATCTTCTGCCGTTTGAAGATATCTTTAACGGTCTTCGGCCCGTCATAGACGACTGGGACGATGTTTTTTCTGCTTAAACGGGCGATGATCACCGCCCCGCTTTTTATGTCATCCGAATAGCGGGAACCGGTAGGGAAAAGCATGAAGGATTTTTTACCTTCTTTTAAGAGACGGACGGGGTCTCTCAGCACACTCGGTCCCGGATTTTCCCGGTCGACCGGCACAAAATTCAATTGAGTGAACAGCCAGTTGAAGAATTTGTTTTCCATCAACTCTTCCTTGACCATGAAGCTGTATTCATCCGGAAAGCCGCCAACGGCGATAGGAACCGGGTCGATTACAGAGTGGTGGGGAGCCACCAGGACATAATTATCCTCTTCTTCGATCAAATGTTTGTTTTGTACTTCAATTCTCCCATTGATGATAAAAAGAAGAAAGCGGATTATATATAGAATAAATTTGTACATATCTTCACCTCGAACGATTGATTTAATCACTTCTGGATTATATCATATTTTTGTTGAAATTAAATAAAAGCCTGGGAATAAGCTTGTGTTGCCAAAAAATATAATGTATAATACCTAACGGTGTGTAGCAATTTACACACTGAATTCACACTTGGGCTGATGCAGCAGATGGTGCTTCTCATGAAGTGGAAGTGTCTGTTCAGATGACGCTCAGGGACGAAGAATTAAAAAACCAAAGGAGAATATAATTATGGCAAATGTATCAATGAAACAATTATTAGAAGCTGGGGTTCATTTTGGACACCAGACACGTCGCTGGAACCCAAAGATGGCACCATATATCTTTACTGAAAGAAATGGCATCTACATCATCGATTTACAACAGACTGTAAAATTAATTGACCAGGCATATAACTTTGTACGTGACATCGCAGCAAATGGCGGTAACATCTTATTTGTTGGAACTAAAAAACAAGCTCAAGATTCTATCAAAGAAGAAGCAGAACGTGCCGGACAGTACTATGTAAACCACAGATGGTTAGGTGGAACGCTTACTAACTGGGACACTATCCAAAAACGTATCCAATACTTAAAAGACATCTACACAATGGAAGAAGACGGAACTTTTGATGTTTTACCTAAAAACGAAGTTTCACAATTAATGAAAGAGCGTGAAAAATTAGAGCGTAACTTAGGCGGGATTAAAGATATGCCTGGAAAACCAGATGCATTATTCGTGGTTGACCCGCGTAAAGAATACATCGCGATCAGCGAAGCTCACAAATTAGGTATTCCTGTTATTGCTATGGTCGATACGAACTGTGACCCTGATGAAGTAGACCTGGTAATTCCTGCAAACGACGATGCAATCCGTGCAATTAAATTAATTGCTCAAACTTTAGCAGATGCATACATTGAAGGTTCTCAAGGACAAGACAATGTCGAAGAAGAATTAGAAGCGCAAGCTGAAGAATCATCAAATGAAACAGAAGAGGTTATCGAAATTTCCGAGGAAGACAAAGTTAAAACATCTTCATTAGAAGACTTAGCTGAAATCGTTGAAGGAAATAACGAAGAATAAATCAGTTACTTGCTGTAAAAGCTATTTAATAAATAGATTAGTGAAATATTAATTTAGTGAATATTAATTAGGAGGAAATTGGAATGGCAAAAATCCCAGCAGCACAAGTTAAAGAATTACGTGAAAAAACAGGTGTCGGTATGATGGATGCTAAAAAAGCATTAGTTGAAACTGACGGTGATATGGACGCAGCGATTGAATTATTACATGAAAAAGGTATGGGAGCTTCAGATAAAAAAGCACACCGTATCGCAGCTGAAGGACTTTCTACAATTGCTGTCGACGGTAATAAAGCCGCAATCGTGGAAATTAACTGTGAGACAGACTTCGTAGCTAAAACAGATGATTTCAAACGATTGGTTGAAGATATTGCTCAGGCAATCAATGCTGCTGAACCTGCTGACTTAGAAGAAGCTGGCGCTGCTGACTTAAACGGTCAAACAATTTCAGATGCAATTAACGAAGCTACAAACAAAATTGGAGAAAAAATTACTTTACGTCGTTTCTCTTTATTATCTAAAGAAGATGATCAAGTATTCGGACCATACATCCATAGTGGAAACCAAATCTCTGCTGTCACGTTATTAAACGGCGGTAATGAAGATGTTGCCCGTGACGTAGCTATGCACGTTTCCGCAATCGACCCTCGTTACTTAAACCGTGACGCTGTTCCAGCGGAAGATTTAGCTGCTGAAAAAGAAGTTTTAGTTAAAGAAGCTCTTGAAGAAGGTAAACCTGAAAACATCGTTGAAAAGATGGTTGAAGGGCGCTTAAATAAATGGTTAGCTGAAATTTCATTAGTGGATCAAGATTTTGTTAAGAATCCAGACATCAC
>CAYTHW010000017.1:0-23637 GCA_964437675.1 uncultured Atopococcus sp.
AACTATTATATAAAACTAAAACCAAGAAAAATTATGAGGTGAAAGAATTAATATGGCAAAAAATATTAAGTTTTCAGAAGATGCTCGTTCAGCTATGCTCGCTGGTGTTGATAAGTTAGCAGATACAGTAAAAGTAACTTTAGGTCCAAAAGGGCGCAATGTTATTCTTGACAAATCGTATGGTTCTCCACAAATTACGAATGACGGGGTTACTATTGCCAACGAGATTGAATTAGAAGACCGTTATGAAAATATGGGAGCTCAGTTAGTAGCAGAAGTAGCAACAAAAACAAATGATATCGCAGGGGACGGAACGACGACAGCGACAGTTCTGACTCAGGGAATCGTGCGTGAAGGTTCTAAAAACGTTGCTGCAGGAGCAAATCCCGTAGGTATCCGTCGCGGAATTGAATTAGCGACTGAAACAGCTGTGAAAGCTCTGGCTGACATTTCTACAGAGATTGCTTCTAAGGAAGCTATTTCCCAAATTGCTGCTATTTCTTCAGGAGATCAAAAAATCGGTGAATTATTAGCCGATGCCATGGAAAAAGTAGGAACTGACGGAGTTATTACGATTGAAGACTCTCAAGGTATTGATACAGACATGGAAGTTGTAGAAGGTATGCAGTTTGACCGCGGCTACTTATCTCAATACATGGTGACTGATGAAGAAAATATGGAAGCGAATTTAGAGAATCCATACATCCTGATCACTGACAAGAAAATCAATAACATTCAAGATATCTTACCGGTCGTTGAACAGGTTATGCAGCAGGGAAGTCCTCTATTGATCATCGCAGATGACATCGAAGGGGATGCACTACCAACATTAGTGTTGAACAAAATCCGTGGAACGCTGAATGTAGCCGCAGTTAAAGCACCTGGATTTGGAGACCGCCGCAAAGGTATGTTAGAAGATATTGCCATTTTAACAGGTGGACAAGTCATCACGGAAGACCTTGGTTTAGAGCTGGAAAGTACGACTTTAGATCAATTAGGACGCGCAGAAAGCATCACAGTGACAAAAGACGACACAACGATCGTTTCTGGATCAGGCAGTTCTGAAGATGTGAAAAACCGTGTGGAATTATTACGCCGTCAAGCTGAAGAATCAGATTCAAGCTATGACACAGAAAAATTACAAGAGCGTATTGCTAAATTAGCAGGCGGAGTTGCAGTTATCCGTGTCGGTGCAGCAACTGAAACAGAACAAAAAGAACGTAAGCTGCGTATCGAAGACGCACTGAATGCATCACGCGCAGCAGTAGAAGAAGGTATCGTAGCTGGTGGTGGAACAGCATACATCAACATCCTTAACACTTTAGATGCTGTCGAAGCTGAAGGTGACATTGCTACAGGAGTTTCTATTGTACGTCGAGCTCTAGAAGAGCCTGTTCGCCAAATCGCTGAGAATGCCGGTGTTGAAGGAAGCGTTATCGTTGCTCAATTAAAAGAGCGAGAAACTGGAATCGGATATAATGCTGCTACAAATGAGATTACTGATATGATCTCAGCTGGTATCATCGACCCTACTAAAGTAACACGATCAGCCTTACAAAATGCTGCATCTGTGGCAGCTTTGTTATTGACATCTGAAGCTGCAGTAGTAGAGATTCCAGAGCCGGAAGCTCCAGCTATGGATCCAACTGGCGGTATGGGCGGTATGATGTAATCTACATTAAATCTATCCAGAGGTCTGGTTTATCCAGATCTCTTTTTTATTTTAAATCGAAAAGAGCCGGGATAGTTTTATTTACATTCCAGAAGCTTTTCTTAGTCTTAGAGCTTAAATACAGTATAATGAAGGATGTAAATTTTTAGAAAAGAGTGATAGAAGATGACAAGTGATTATTTAGTCAGAGGTATAGCCTTTGATAAGCAGGTGCGGATATTCGTAGCAGACACTACTGCAACAGTTCAAGAGGCTCAAAAAAGACATGATTCCTGGTCTACTTCTACTGCAGCTCTCGGCCGCACTCTTATTGGAAGCTTATTCTTAGGTGCAGCACTTAAAGGTGATGATACAGTGACGGTCCGTATCCAGGGGAACGGCCCGATTGGATATATGATAGGAGAAGCTGATGCTGAAGGTAATGTTAAAGGTTACGTTAAAAATCCCCATGTCAGCTTAAATCCCAACGACCTTAATAAGATTGATGTCGCTGGAGGGGTGGGAACGCAGGGTGACCTGATAGTAACCAAAGATCTCGGTTTGAAAGAACCTTATATAGGAAGAATCAGTTTAATCAGTGGAGAGATTGCCGAAGATTTTACTTATTATATGGCTGCATCCGAACAGACGCCTTCTGCTTTTGCTATGGGAGTATTAGTCAATCCCGATGAAAGTGTCCAACATGCCGGAGGTTTTATGGTCCAGCTTTTACCCGGTGCCAGTGAAGAGACCATCAGTCAATTAGAAGAAAACTTAGCCGACTTCCCTCATATTACAGAACTGCTGAAAGAAGGAAAAAGTCCGGAAGAAATTTTGAAACTCATCGGCCGGGGCGGAGATCCTAAAGTTATCGGTCAGATGCCGGTTCAATTTCAGTGTACCTGCTCAAAAGAGCGCTTTGCCCAGGCGATGATTTCTCTGGGAACAGAAGAAATCCAAAGTATGATCGACCAGGACGGCGGCGCAGAAGCGATCTGCCAGTTCTGCCGTCAGAAATATGATTATTCAATTGAAGATTTGGAAAACATCAAGGAGGAGGCTGAATAAACGTGCCGGAGACTATAGAAGAAATTATCGAGGAAATGATGGAGGATCCGGATAATAAAGAGTTCCAGGAATTAGGATGGCAGCCTGTCATTCAAGTTCCCCCGATGGCCCGGATATTAGTTGCCAGTCAAGCACCCGGTAAAAAGGCCCAGGAATCTAACAAGCCTTTTTATGATCCCAGCGGTAAATTATTGAGGGAATGGATGGGAGTGACTGAGGAAACTTTCTATGATTCCGGTTTATTCGGAATTGTGCCCATGGATTATTTTTTCCCGGGGAAAGCCAAGCATGGAGACAATCCTCCCCGCAAAGAGTTTGCAGATAAGTGGAACAGCCGTATTTTAGCCACGATGCCGGATCTTGAACTCATCGTTTTAGTCGGAAATTATGCTATGAAGTATTACTTAGGTAAGGAAATGAAGCGTAACTTGACAGAAACGGTTCGCCATTATGAGGAATACCTGCCGACTTACTTTCCTTTAGTCCACCCTTCGCCATTAAATATTGGCTGGCGTCGGAGAAATCCATGGTTTGAAGAAGAAGTTGTCCCTGATTTGAAGTCGAGAGTGCAGGATATACTCAGGGAGGATTGATTCTCCTGTTCCAGGAGACAGGGTGATACGGCTATAGGTAGTTGGTGAAAAAGATGATAGAATATGAATAAGAAATGTATAATATCTTAAAGAGAATTTAAGGGGGAAGCTTTGAATGGCAAAACGAGCATTGATCTCGGTATATGATAAAACACAAATCGTTGATTTCGCTAAACGATTGATTGGATTAGGCTGGGAGATTATTTCAACCGGCGGAACAGAGCAGCTGTTAAGAGAATCCGATGTAGAGGTGATTTCTGTAGATGATGTGACAGGATTTCCAGAGATTCTAGGGGGCCGGGTGAAGACATTAAATCCTAAAATTCATGGAGGCATCCTCAACCGCCGGGATAATGAAAAGGATCAGGAAGAAATTGCCGACCTGAATATCGAATCGATCGATATGGTCGTTAATAATTTATATCCTTTTGAAAAGACAGTTTTAAATCCGGAATCCAGCCGCCAGGAAATTATTGAAAACATAGATATCGGCGGTCCCAGCATGATTCGTGCAGCGGCAAAGAATTATAAGGATGTCATCATCATCACTGATATTGCAGATTACGACCGGGTATTGAACAGTTTAGAAGATGGCAGTGTTGATGAGAAGAAGAGAAAAAAATTAGCTGCCAAAGCTTTTGGCTTGACGGCTTTTTATGACTCCATGATTTCTGAGTATTTCAATAAAGAGCTTCAGGTGGATTATCCTGAATACTTAGTTAAAGGCTACCGTTATGAAGAAGAACTTCGCTACGGTGAAAACCCTCATCAAAAAGCTGTTTTCTACAGTCACCCGATGGAAAATGAATATATGATGGAGCAGTTACACGGCAAGGCTTTATCTTATAATAACTATAATGATGCTAAAGCTGCTGTCGATTTAGTGAAAGAGTTCGACCAGCCTGCTGCAGTTGCAGTGAAACATGCCAATCCATGCGGTGTAGCGGTTGGAGAGGACATTTTTGAAGCTTACTCTAAAGCATATGAAACCGATCAAACTTCCATCTTTGGCGGGATCATCGCTCTCAACCGTGAAGTAGATGAAAAGACAGCACAAAAGATGAGTGAGATCTTTCTGGAAATCATCATTGCCCCTGGTTTTTCTGAAGAAGCCTTGGCTGTTTTGACTCAGAAGAAAAATTTACGCCTCATTGAAATGCCGCAGGCGGCAGAAAAAACAAAAGACGGAAATAGTCTTCGTGAATCTCTTGACGGCATTTTGATCCAAGAGATCGATAATCAAGTTTATAATGACAATCAATTAGAATTAAAAACCAAGCGCCAGATCACAGATCAAGAAAGAAAAGATCTGGATTTTGCCTGGTTAGTAGCTAAGCATATTAATTCCAATGGAATAGTAGTAGCTAAAGACGGTGCGACGCTGGGCTTGGGGCATGGAGAAGTCCGCCGGGTCTGGGCTTTGGAGCAGGCCTTGGAACGTTCTGAAAAAGATGTCACAGGAGCAGTTATTGCTTCAGATGGATTTTTCTTTGAGGATACGATTGAGACTATGCATGAATATGGTCTGAAAGCTGTCATCCAGCCGGGAGGATCTGTTCAGGATCAAAAAGTTATTGATTCAGCAAATGAAAAAGATATTTCAGTTTTATTCACAGGTATGCGTCACTTCAAACATTAATTAGGAGAGGTGTATTATGGAAATAGCGGTAGTTGGTTTAGGAGTCATCGGAGGATCGTTTGCTAAAGCTCTTCATCGTATCAAACATCCGGAAGATTCCATCTATGCAATCGATATCGATCAGACTACTCTCGATTTTGCACGTGAGGGTGGTTATATAGCCTATGGTGAACGCAGGAATCAGACTATTTTACAAGAAGCAGATTTAGTCATCATGGGACTTTATCCAGAGGCAATGAAAGAATTTCTCAAAGAACACATGGACGAATTTAAAAGGGATGCCATTATTCTGGATACTTCCGGTGTCAAGCAAATCCTGTTAAAAGATATCGAAAGCTATTTCCCGCCTCAGGCAGATTTAATTTTAGGTCATCCGATGGCAGGACGTGAGAGCCGCGGCTTTGCTTTTGCAGATGGTAATATTTACGATAATGCCAATTTCCTGTTGACCCCTATTAAAAGCAATAAAAAAGAAAACATAGAATATATCGTAGATTTACTTTATGAAATTGGTTTTGGGCGTGTCACGGTCACTACGCCTGAAATTCATGATGAAATGATCGCTTTTACGAGTCAACTGACCCATGCAATCGCAGTCGCTCTCATGAACAGTGACCAGTATGGAGAGGAAACCATACGCTTTGTAGGAGACTCTTATAGAGATTTAACGCGGATCGCCAATATTAATGAAAAATTATGGACAGAGCTATTCATGGAAAATAAGGACTATCTCTTAAAGGTCATCCAGCAGTTCAAAGAGGAGTTCTTAAAATTAGAAGAGGCTGTTAAAGAAGAGGACACAGCTTTCTTGACGGAACTCTTCCAAGAATCTTCCCAGCGACGCCAGGCTCTGGAAAATACGGATTACAAATTAAATAAAGCTCGTGAAAAGAAACAAATCGAAAAATTAATAAATGACGAAAGTTTCTAAATCTTAAAAATGGTGAAACCACTCGGTGAATTTTAAGTTCATCCGGTGGTTTTTTCATTATATTGAACAGACCCTATAAACAATATTGTACTAAAATGGGGAGGAGGAAATGAGCAGCCACAAGATGATGGGGTTGGATAATGAATTTCCCACTAGGCACGGCAGCAGATCATAAAGTTCTCAGCGGCATAAGATTTTGCTTGAAAGATTTGGTAATATAATGGATAAGTTAAGCTTATATTTATTGGAGGGAGACATAATGGCAAAGACCAAAGAAGAATATTTGGAAGAGTTATCAGATGCAGTCGTTTTCATGGAAGATGAAGAGATAGTTGACTTAGTCATTGAATATCATGAAGCAGGCTATGATACTCAAGAAGGTATCGATGGATTAATCGATGGGATCATGCGGGTCAGTGATTTGTATGATGAAGAGGAATATTATATTCCGGAGCTTATTTTATGTGCTGACGTGATGCAGATGGGTATCGATCAGTTCCAGACTTACATACCGGCCCGCACCCAGGACAGCTATCTGGGAACGGTAGTCATCGGAGTGCCGGAGGGAGATACCCACGATATCGGAAAAGGGCTGGTAAAAATCATGTTAGAATCTGGTAATTTCAAAGTGGTGGATATCGGCCGGGATGTTCCGCTTGAAAAATTCATCGAAGCAGCTGAAGAACATGATGCCAAGGTGATAGGTCTGTCTACACTTATGTCTACTACTATGCCGGAAACGCGCCGTTTTATTCAAATCTTAGAAGAAAGAAACTTGCGTGATAAATATAAAGTTATCGTCGGCGGAGCACCTGTCAGCCAGGAATTTGCGGATCAAATCGGAGCAGACGGCTACACAGAGTCAGCTACAGAAGTAGTCGACATGCTTAAAGACCTCTTAGATCTGGAAGTTGTATAAGGACAGATTAAATGAATAACGACTTTGAAAGGATCAATCAATCGAGCCAGGCTGTCATTGATTGGTCCTTTAGACATCAAAAAGAAAAAGAGAGAAATTATATCAGCCTGCCTGTTTTTGACGCGCCTTTTCTTAAAGCACTACAAGTTCCTCTGGTTGTGACGGAAAATCAAGAGATTAAAATTCAGAGACCGTTGTTTAAGAATATAGATCAGCTTGAATCAAATTCTGTTCTTCTCTTCTCTGAAGATGCTTTCAGCTGTCTGTTTGAAGTGATCGATAGCGTGAGGGAAAAGAATCTGGAGCAGAAAATTGTCTATAAAATCCCTAATTTGTTCCATATCATGGAAGCCGTCCTTCCTTTTGATCAATTGGTTCTTTCAGCAAGAAAGTACCCCGATCTTTATGGCGATGTGATGAATCAAGTGATAAGTTTTATGCATAAAATTATCAAAAAATTAGATGATAAACAGGTCGACATTATTTATTTTTTTGACAGTTTTGGAAGTTATCAACTCCTGGGATCCAATTTCTATAAAAAATTTTACGGGGAATTTATTCTGACTCTCTTTTCAATCGAAGAAGAGTTGAGTTATGCGGTGCTCAGTATGACTAAAGCGATTGCTGTGCCTCTACAGAAAAGCTATGGTCTGATAGAAAACAAGAAAAGTCGGATTTATCTGTCCAACCAAAAATCAAAAGGAACGATTGAATTAACAAAAGCTGTTTCATTTAACAAAAAAGGAGCGATACATGTTAACACTTAAAAAACACCCCGAAGATCAATTGACACCTCGCGAAAGGTCAGAAGCTATAAAAAATGGCCAGCCTTTTGACCGGCTTCCAGTCAGCTTATTTGCAACGGAAATTAAAGCGCGGATGATCGGCTGTGAGATGAGGGATCTCTATAAAGATGTCGATCGCATTGTCGAAGCGGAAGTGTACGTTTTTAATACTTATGGTTCAGATGGCTTGTCCGGCGGACCGAATTCCTACGGGATTGCCGAAGCGTTGGGAGCAAAAGTTTCCTATCCTAAAGATAATATTCCACGGATTGAAGAAGCGGTACTTGAGGATTACAGCCAGTTAGAAGATTTGGATGCCATTGATGTGATAAGTCAAGAACCCATTCAAATTTATCTGGAAGCTACAAAAAGACTGTCAGCTTTAGCCGAAGGAATCACAGCCGTCGGGGTCAGTGTAGGAGGCCCATTAACGATAGCTGCTTATTTAAGAGACACGACGCAGCTGATGAAAGATTTCATCAAGAAGCCTGACCAGGCAAAAGAATTATTGGACAGAGTCGTTCAGGCTCAAAAAGTATGTGTGGATGCTTTTCTTGAATATGATGTGTCTTTTTCCTTAGGTGACCCTATCGCAAGTCCAGCTATTATTTCTCCCCGTCAGTTTGAAAAGTTCGCCAAACCTTATTTAGCTGAAATAGCAGATTATATCTATGAAAAGACAGGCAGAGGGCCTTCCCTGCATATCTGCGGGAAGACTGAGTCGATCTGGAAAAGTCTGAAAGACCTCAATATTTCAGCTTTTAGCTTAGATAATGAAGTAGACATCAGAGAGGCCAACCGCTTCTTTGGAGATAAAATTGCTTTAACTGGAAATATTCCGCCTGTAGATGTGATTTACAATGGGAGCCGGGAAGAGATTGAAGAAAATGTCCGCCTGTGTATCGAGAAAGCTTATGATACTCCGGCAGGATTTACCATTGCTCCTGGCTGTAACCTCCCAATTTCGACACCCATAAAAAATGTAGGCTATTTCATGGATGCGGCCCGCAAATACAGCCAATATGATTTTTTAGAGAGTTTAGACAGTAATAGAGAGGATTAAGAATGGCAGCGGATGAAAAATTTACTAATTTAGTCAATGAAAATAAAGAATTTGAAATTTTATCTGACGGAAGTATGGCTGCTTTTGATATAAACCCCGTTCTTCACCACCGCCCCGGGAAAAATCCTTTCGACCCTATGGATATCGGTGGGATTTACTTAGGTGACGAATTCTTGGAAATCCAGACAAAAAATCAAAAACTCATAAGTCTGGTCATCGATATCGGCTCTACCACCATATCAGCCAGTCTGGTGGATAATAAAAAAGGTGTGGAGATTGCTCATAAATCAGGTCTTAATCCTCAACGTCAGTATGGGGATGATGTGATTTCCCGGACCACTTTCGTCATCGAAAATAAGGAGGGTCTGGAAATCCTACAGAAATTAGTTCTTGAACAGATTAAAAAATTGGCTGAAGAATTGATTGAAGAAAACAGTTATAACTTGAAGGATTTGTATGCAGTATTCGTAGCTTCCAATGCCATCATGAATCATATTCTTTTAGGTTTATCCCCGGCACCTTTAGCCCGTTCTCCCTACCAGCTGCAATTCACAGGCAAAAAATCTTTAGACTTTTCTGATATTGGTATGAAAGAGTTTGGTAAGGGTAAATTGGTGGCCGTACCCAACATTACTGCTTTTGTAGGAGGAGACTTAACAGCCGGCATCATTTCGACCGAAATCTATAAGAGCCGGGGCACAGAGCTGCTGATCGATATTGGGACCAATGGGGAGCTGATCTTAAATCATGAAGGCAAGATGTATTCTACTTCCTGTGCAGCCGGACCAGCCTTGGAAGGGATGGGTATTTCCTGCGGAGTGACAGCCCAGCCCGGTGCTATAGAGGAAGCGAAGGCTGTGGATGATCAGCTTATTTTACAAAATATCAATCATGAACCTTCGATAGGGATCTGCGGGAGTGGAGTTTTGGCTGTCATCCGTGAGTTCTTAAAGATCGGTTTGATAAATTCTCGTGGAAATATCCAGAAACAGGACAAGGTCAGTGAGGAACTGCATCACTTTTATGTAGAAGGGCAAAAAGCTTTGTGGGTCGACCGCGACCAGGAAATTTTCATCACTCAAAAAGATATTCGTCAATTACAAATGGCTAAAGGGGCTATCTTAACAGGAATAGAATGTCTGCTGGATTTTGCTGACGTAGAAGCAGATGAGCTTGAAAAAGTTTATATAGCTGGTCAGTTTGGCTCTTATCTATCACCGGACAGCTTGACTCGAGTGGGTCTTCTGCCTGCTGCTTTTCATGATAAAATCCATTATGTAGGTAATACAAGTAAAAGCGGCTGCTTCATGATTTCTTTGAATAAAGAAATTTACGAAAAAGTAGATGGCCTGGTTCGTAATATCAAGCATTTATCTCTAACGAGGGTAGAAAATTTTGACTTGCGCCTTGCCAAAGCGACACTCTTTCCCAAATAGTTTCTTGACAAAGAAAATTTACCCTGATATTATCTATATAACTTAAATAGAGAAAAACGATGAAGAGATAAGTAACAGAAAAGACTCATTTAGAGAGCTTGCGTTTGGTGAAAGCAAGTTGAGCCCCTCTGTGAAAATGGTCTCTGAGTGATTATTAAACTGAGCTTCGGTTAGGTTTATTCGGGTACTCCCGTTACAGAGAATGAGTATATTTCCTAAGAAACGTACTCTCTGAGGCTGCAGTAGTGATGTTGCAGCGAATAAAGGTGGTACCGTGATAAAAGTCTTCGCCCTTTACTAACAGTAAGGGCGGAGATTTTTTTATTTAAAAATAAAATTTATTTGGAGGAAGCAATAATGAGTGAAAAAAATTATCAATTTGAAACTAAAGCAGTACATTCAGGTCAAACTGTAGACGAAACAGGTTCAAGAGCTCTGCCGCTGCATCAAACCACATCTTATGTCTTTGAAGATACCCAGGATGGCGCGGAAAAATTTGCCTTGACTCGTGCAGGAAATATTTATACGCGGATCACCAATCCTACGCAGGGGACATTTGAATCCCGCATAGCGGATCTTGAAGGAGGAAGTGCGGGCCTGGCCGTAGCTTCTGGAATGGCAGCCATCACTTATACCGTGTTGGCTCTGGCTAAACAAGGTGATAATATTATCTCAACCACTAATCTCTATGGAGGTACGAGTAATTTATTCACCAATACTTTACCCCAGTACGGTGTGACTACTAGATATGTTGATACGGATCAACTAGATAAAGTTGCAGAAGCTGTTGATGAAAAAACAAAGTTGATTTTTATAGAGTCCATAGGGAATCCTAAAGGAGATATTCCAGATTTTGAAGCTCTGGCTGAAATAGCACACAATGCAGGTATTCCATTAGTTGTAGATAATACTTTCCCAACGCCTTATTTACTGCGTCCTATTGAGCACGGCGCTGATATCGTCGTCCATTCTGCCACTAAATTTATTGGTGGACATGGTACTTCGATCGGTGGAGTTATCGTTGAATCGGGACAGTTCGACTGGGGTCAAAATGATAAATTCCCATATCTGACGCAGCCGGATGCCAGCTACAATGATCTGAGTTTTGCTGAAGCCTTCGGACCGGCAGCCTTCACTACCTATATTCGTGCCGGACTCCTACGTGATACAGGAGCAGCTATTTCGCCTTTTAATGCCTGGCTTCTGGTACAAGGTTTAGAATCTTTGCATGTGCGCATGGAAAGACATGTTGAAAATGCTGAAAAAATTGCCGAGTACCTGGAAAATCATGATAAAGTGGAGTGGGTCTCTTATGCCGGACTTGAATCCAGCCCTTATCATGACTTGAAAGAAAAGTACTTACCAAAAGGTGCCAGCTCTATCTTTACTTTTGGCGTTAAAGGCGGCTTTGAATCTGCCAAAACCTTTATTGAATCTTTAGAATTATTCTCCCTGCTGGCTAATGTCGGAGACGCCAAGTCTCTTATCGTGCATCCTGCAAGTATGACTCACAGCCAGGGAACGGAAGAGGAAAATGCTGCAGCTGGAGTTTACCCGGAGACTATCCGCCTGTCTATCGGACTTGAAAATGTAGATGATTTAATTGCTGATTTAGAACAGGGCTTAGCTTCTATTTAAAGAGATAACCTATCAAAAATAAGCACTTTCTCTTGTCAATTCTACAAGCCACAGCTATAATAAGCTTGAATAAGTTAAAGGAGTGGTAAGAGTGACAAGGTTGCTGGAACAACTTGTTAAACAAGTTAATTCTTTTAAGGTACCTTTATCTCTGATGCTGTCACAACTTATTCAAACAAGACTTTCTTTTCGCTTGGTTGAATTGAAAGACACCTGTCCGTCTTCACGAGAGGGAATTTTATTATTAAATAAAACAAACGCCTGATGTTATGTTGGGCGTTTTTTTGTTTTAATTCAATAAAGAGGAGGTGATACATGTGGTTCAAATCGTATCTAGTTGCCTAGTATATTAGGAGGTGATCCATATGTATCTTGCAGACCAGCATTACGGTTATTAACAAAAAATAAATGAGAGAAGATAAAAGAAAAAACATGAGGTTCTGTCTAAGGTAGGGTAATAAGATAAAAAAGGGAGTTTAAATGAAAAAAAATTTACTGACCACTAATCTTATCGTCAAGCTTAATAGAACTTTTTTCTTATATTTCAATAAAAAACCTCCGAATTTAATTCTTCATTTTTAATCTTCAAAAAAATATCAATATAACCCCCCAGCTGCCTGAGGGGGCTTTTTTGTTTCTTTAAAAGATAGTCGGGACATAAAAAAGCCCTGTACGAAAATCGTACAGGGCAGCGTTATTTGATTAGATTATTCACGGATCTGTCCATTACCTTGAATGGTATATTTATATGAAGTCAGAGCATCTACACCCATTGGTCCACGGGCATGCAGCTTCTGAGTAGATATTCCAATTTCTCCGCCGAAGCCGAAAACTTCACCGTCAGTAAAGCGCGTAGAGGCATTGACATAGACAGATGACGCATCGATGTCATTCATGAAATCTTGAGCCACCTGGTAGTCTGAAGTGACGACAGCCTCTGAATGGTTAGTGGTATAGGTATTGATATGCTCAACTGCTTCCTCATAGGATGACACAACTCTGACAGCAAGAATGAGGGCCAGGTATTCCTCTGCCCAGTCATCTTCAGTTGCTGCCAGGATATCAGCATCCAGGGACTGCGCTTTTTTATCCCCGCGAAGTTCTACATTTAAGTCTTTCAAAGGTTGTAAAATTTCGGATAGATGGCTGGCAGCCAGCTTTTCATCGATGACAAGAGTCTCGATCGTATTACATGTGGAAGGACGCTGGGTCTTAGCATTAACCAGAATCTTTTTAGCCATTTCAATATCTGCGGTTTTTTCAATATACAGGTGGTCATTCCCGTCACCTGTCTGAATGACAGGAACATTCGCATTTTGAACAACTGCCTGGATTAAACCGTGACTTCCGCGCGGGATTAAGCAGTCTAAATAGCCGTTCATACGCATTAGTTCATTCGAATATTTCCGGTCACTGTCTGGTATGACCTGAATAGCCTCACTTGGAATAGTGGAAGTGCTCAAGCCGTCTTTTAAAGCTTTTTCAATAGCCAGATTACTGTTGAGAGCTTCTTTTCCTCCGCGTAAAATAGTGGCATTACCCGATTTCAGACAGAGGGCTGAAGCATCAGCAGTTACGTTGGGACGCGATTCATAGATGATACCTACTACACCTAAAGGAACCCGGCGTTTAGAAATACGGAGGCCGTTTTCGATCACCCATTCAGCATCGGTTTTTGCAACCGGATCTGGAAAAGCAGCAATCTGGCGAATGCCGTCAGCCATACCCACCACACGTTCTTCATTTAAGGCGAGTCGCTCAATCATATGTTCTTCCAGGCCGTTTTCCCGCGCAATTTCTTGGTCTTTAAGATTAGCAGCAAGGATGTCATCCTGCTGTTCGATTAAAGCATCCGCCATGGCATAAAGGGCCTGATTTTTATCTTTGGCTGAAGCATCCGCCAGCACCTTGCTGGCTTCTTTGGCATTTTGCCCTAACGTTAACATTTCCTGACTAATTTCTGTCATTTATTATTCTCCTTTACTAAAAAGTGTTCCGATCGGTTTACCCTCAAGGATATCGAAGATACGAGATGGGTTCTCAGAACTGGCGATCACCATCCGGCCTCCATACTCGAGCATGATTTCAGCAGCATTTAATTTAGTCGCCATTCCGCCTTTAGAAAATTCCGAACCTTTTCCGGCAGCCATCTCCTGAATTTCCGGAGTGATTTCACTCACATTGTCGATCAGCCGGGCATCCGGATTAGTTACAGGGTTATCGTCATACAGACCATCGACATCACTTAAGATGATGAGCAGGTCCGCATCGATTGTTTTAGCAACAATGGCAGAGAGTGTGTCATTATCTCCAAACATCGTATAATGGTTCATCTCGTCTACTGAAACTGCATCATTTTCATTAATGATGGGCAGGATTTTCAGGTCAAGTAAGCGATTTAAAGCGTTTTGCATATTCTCATATGAAACCGGGAAATCGATTACATCACGTGTAAATAAAATCTGGCCGACAGTCTGGCCGTAAGATGAGAAAAACTGGCTGTATAAGGTCATGAGTGAGCACTGACCGATAGAAGATAGAGCCTGCTGGTCGGGTATTTCTTCGGGGTATTCTTCTAATTTTAAAAGACTTGACCCAACACCAATAGCTCCAGAAGTAACGAGTAGGACTTCTTTACCTTCCTGCATCAAAGATGAAATAACAAAAGCAATCCGGTCAAGTTGTCGTAAGTTGACCTGGTTGCTGTCTTTCATGATGGAGTTTGTTCCCACTTTAATGACTATGCGTTTTGCATTTTTTAATAATTCTCTAGACATAAAGTACCCCCTTGTTTATTGTGATTCATTATAGCAAATTTTAACGTTAAATGCGAAAGTATTATCAGCCCTGCCGGCCTTGCTGGTATGATAATATAGCATAATTGAAAACTTAGCTGTATAATCAGGGGTAATAAATAATAGCATGAATCATGCTGGGAGGTAACATGATGCAAAACATGACATTTTCAGATGACAGCTTAGCTCTCCATACCGATTTATACGAAATAAATATGATGGAGACTTATTGGCGTCAGGGAAAAGAAAACAAACGGGCGGTTTTTGAAGTATATTACCGCAGTGAACCTTTCGGAATGGGATATACGGTTTTTGCCGGCCTCGAAAGGATCATCGAATATATTAAAGAACTTAAATTTACGAAATCAGATATCGAATATTTACGCAGCTTGGGTTATGAAGAAGACTTTTTAGATTACTTGGCTGCCTGGAAATTTAGGGGAACACTACGCTCTTTTAAAGAAGGAGAGATCGCATTTGCCAATGAGCCTCTTGTTCAAGTAGAAGGTCCCATCATGGACTGCCAGTTAATCGAAACTGCCCTCTTAAATATGGTTAATTTTCAGACCTTGATTGCGACGAAAGCTGCTCAGATTGTTACTGTAGCCGACGGGGATCCTGTCTTAGAATTCGGAGCAAGACGTGCCCAGGAATTAGATGCCGCTCTTTGGGGTGCCCGGGCGACCTATATCGGCGGGGTGCAGTCAACGAGTAATGTGCGGGCAGCTAAACGCTTCGGTATTCCGGCGAGCGGAACGCATGCCCATGCTCTCATCCAAGCTTATCGGAATGAGTATAAAGCTTTTAAAGCTTATGCTGAGACTCATAAAGATTGTGTTTTCTTAGTCGATACCTACGATACGATTCGCTCAGGTGTCCCAAATGCCATCAAGGTGGTTAAGGAAATGGGTGATAAAATAAACTTCATCGGTGTCCGTTTAGACAGCGGGGATCTTTCCTACCTCTCTAAAAGTGTCCGCAAGCAACTTGATGAGGCCGGTTATGAAGACGCACTTATCATAGCTTCTAACGATTTAGATGAAGAGACGATCATGAACTTAAAGATGCAGGGAGCTAAAATTGATGTCTGGGGTGTTGGAACAAAGATGATCACAGCTTATGATCAGCCGGCCCTGGGCGGTGTTTACAAACTGGTAGCTATCGAGGGAGAAGATGGTAAATTACACGACACACTCAAGCTGACTGCCAATGCTGATAAAATTACCACACCGGCTAAAAAGCAGGTCTGGCGGATCATCAACAACGAAACAAACAAATCAGAAGGTGACCAGGTCTGCATTTATGATGAACGCCCGGATTTAGAAGAAGAACTGTTCATGTTCCATCCTAAGCATACTTATATCAATAAAACAGTCCGAAATTTTACCGCGCAGCCACTCCTGCATGATATTTTTGTAGAAGGCGAATATGTTTATGACCAGCCGAGCTTAGATGAAATTAAAAAATACCGTGAAACCAGCCAGTCCTATTTATGGGAAGAAAATTTACGCATCTTAAATCCTGAAATGTATCCTGTAGATCTTTCTCAAAAGCTTTATGATCGAAAAATTAATACGATTGAAAAGTATAAAGATATTGATTATATATCCAGCGTGAATTTTTAAGAATCGAGGAGGGTTCTTCATTGGACAAACTTCAGAAAAAAATCATTAAAGAAATGGGCGTTAAACCAACCATAGATGCTTGTGAAGAAATCAGGAAGAGCATCGATTTTATTAAGGCGTATTTCATGAAACATCCTTTTCTCAAAACAAGTGTTCTGGGAATCAGTGGAGGACAGGATTCAACCCTGGTGGGGAAACTAGCTCAGACGGCGATGGAAGAACTGCGACGTGAGACAGAAGATTCAGATTATAAATTTATTGCAGTGAATTTACCCTATGGGGAACAGAAAGATAGAGCTGATGTAGAAGACGCTATGTCATGGATACAGCCGGATGTCCGCCTCGATGTAAATATCAAAAGTTCTGTCGATGCTTTGGTCCAGGCTGTAGAAGAGAACAAAGAGATCGAGATTTCTGATTTTAATAAAGGCAATATCAAGGCCCGGGCACGGATGATCGTGCAGTTTGCTCTGGCTGGTGACCACCGGGGAGTCGTTCTCGGGAGCGATCATGCGGCAGAAAGCATGGTGGGCTTCTTTACCAAGTTTGGTGACGGTGCTGCAGATTTAATGCCTATCTACCGCCTGAATAAGCGGCAGGGTCGGATACTTTTAGAAGAATTGAATGCGCCCCGCCATCTGATTTATAAAGTTCCCACAGCTGATTTGGAAGACGAAAATCCTCTTCAAGCTGACGAGGATGCCCTTGGTGTCTCTTATGACGCGATTGATGATTACCTTGAAGGCCAAGAAATAGAAGATGATGATCGAGAGACGATCGAGAGGCTTTATAATAATTCTAAGCACAAACGCCATCTGCCAATTACCCTGTTTGATGACTTCTGGAAATAATGACTTAAATAATTTGTTTACATATTCTTACTCAAGTTGTAGAATAGTAAAGTATTATTTCTTTGTAACTAGAGAGGAGAAAACTATGCAAGTCATAGTCGTTAAAGATAAGTATCAAGGTGGAAAGAAAGCCTTTGAAATTATTGAAAAAATGATGCAAGAAGAGGAAGTTAATTGTGTTGGCTTGGCAACAGGATCCACACCGATCACTCTTTATCAAGAAATGGTGAACAGCCCACTGGACTTTTCAGATAAAGTCTCTATTAATTTAGATGAATATTGTGACTTAGAAGAGGATCATCCGCAAAGCTATCATTACTTTATGAAAGAGCACCTGCTTAACCACAAAGCCTTCAAAGAATCTTATGTTCCGGACGGCATGAAAGACAAAGATGAAGCCGTCAAAGAATATGATGCTATTTTAGAAAAATACCCCATTGATATCCAGATTTTAGGGATTGGAGAGAATGGTCATGTCGGTTTTAATGAACCGGGCACCAGTTTTGACAGTAAAACTCATGTGGCTGACTTATCAGACAGCACGATTGAAGCTAACAGCAGATTTTTTAACAGTAACGAAGAAGTGCCTCGAACGGCCATTACTATGGGAATTAAGTCTATTAATGATGCTAAAGCCATCATCTTAATAGCATATGGTGAAGCAAAGGCAGATGCTATTGCGGCAACTGTCGAGGGTCCGGTCACTGAAGAAGTGCCTGCATCATCTTTACAGAATCATCCAAACGTTTTTGTCATCGTTGATGAAGCTGCAGCATCAAAGTTGCAATAAACGATAAAATAAAAAATGCTTTCGAGAAGAAAGCATTTCAGACTGAAGACAAAATCACATTTCTTTGACGAAAATGTGATTTTGTCTTTTTTATTTTCAAAACTATTTATTGGGCAGATTCCATCCAGCTCGTTTCCGAGGAGGGGCTGTCATAATATTCATTTGACGAGTCAGGCAGCAGGAACTCATTATGTGTGCTGTTGAGAGACTCATCCGGCTGATCATCAAAATTAGTATTCAGTGATTCTTCTAATCCCAATTCTTCGATGGCATTATCTTTATAGAATGGGAAACCATCGATATAATAATCAAAATTATCACTTAATTCATATTCAAATTCTTCAGCGCCCAGGTGCTCCTGTAGTGTTTCACGCAGCTCTTTTAATGAGAAAAAGTCTAAATCATAAACATAGACTTCCAGGCCGTAATGAGGGAAGTAAATATATTGATCCTCGCCCTGGATGCTCAGTTTATCAATGTCGCGGGCTGCCGGGCTGTAGTCAGAAAAAATAAGTTGTGCCTGACTGGATGTGATACTGGTTTCCATATTCTGCCCGAGAGCAGATATTATTTCTTTGTAGTTGTTAAAGCTCTCAAATCTTAACAGACGGTCGATGAGGGCTTCGATAATCTCCTGTTGGCGCTTTTGACGGCCGAAGTCCCCTTCAGGGTCCTCTTTTCTCATACGTGCGTAACCCAAGGCTTCACGCCCGTCAAGGATTTGTTTTCCTTGGACGATTTCCTGGATTTTTCCGCTGTTATCGTCTTTGATGCTGAAGGCCATATCAGAGTCAATCTCAACACCATTGACGGAGTCAACAAGAGAGACGAGCCCCTCAAAATTCATGATGGCATAGCTGTCTATAGGAATTTTTAATAAGTCCTCTATCGATGTCGTTAAGTAGGGGATATAGCCATAGGCATAAGTAGAGTTGATCTTATCTGGAATATAGTCTGAAGTGCCGGGCAGAGTAATCAAGGTGTCCCGCGGTATAGAGACAATCTTAGTGTCTTTGGTAGTAGGATTGACTGTCGCCACCAGGATGGTGTCTGCCCGCCCCCGTGAATTCTCACTAATCCGTTCATCTGTTCCAATTAATAAGATTGAAAAAGGCTCCTGGTCATTTAATTTCTGAGTAAATGCTGAGACATCTTCTTGTGACAGTTCATGTTCAGGCTTTATCTGCTGAAAGAAATTATTTATTTCATGTGTGGCCAGTCCACTAAAGATACCTATGATTAAGAAAGCTAAAGCAAAGAATATAAAGACAAATTTCCGGACAGTTTTCTTTTTCTTATTATTCTTATTTTTTTCTGTCATTCTTCTGTTGACCCGACTTAATTGATGACTCTTTTGTTTAGAGCCGGTTTTTCTCATATATTTCACCTTATCTCATTTTTCATCCAGCAGTTAAACTGTATCTCAGTCTGCTTTCTATTTCAATATCAAAAGCGATGAAAAACATAAATTAGTTTTCTAAATCGATTTCAATATAAGCTTGTTTCCGGCTTTCAACTACTCCCTGACCAGAGGTCAAGTTCATGGCGAATGAGTGAAATTCTTCTATTTGATTCATCTCCACATAACATATAAATGTAACTTCTTCTAAATATTTTATATCATCCAGAATATAGGGAGACTGGCGGATTTCATTCTCTATTTTTCCGCTGGAAGAGTAACCACTCGTCAGATGCATTTCTTGGAGTAAGCGTCTTTCAACGACTCCCAGTTTGTTGATGGTTTCATTGACTACTCCGCCGTAAGCACGGATCAACCCTCCGGCTCCTAACAATTTACCACCGAAATAGCGGGTGACGACAGCCGTTACATTTTTAAGATCTCTTTTTCTTAAAATTTCCAGCATGGGGATGCCGGCGGTACCGGTGGGCTCACCATCATCATGGGCACGCTGAATTTCATTATTCTCACCTATTTGATAAGCGGAACAGTTATGAGTGGCATCAGCATGTTTTTCTTTGATTTCATTGATAAAAGCCTGGGCATCTTCTTCTTTTTCTGTTCTTCTCATTTCGCAGATGAAGCGGGATTTATCTATTTCAACCTCATGAATGCCATTACCTTTGATTGTTCGATACGATTTTAACATTTTATCACCTTCTTTTATATTGTAGCTCATTATCGTGGGTAATTATACAATAAATAAGAAAAGATATAGATAAAATCGCGTATGGTGTAGAGAGGAGGGAAGAGATGAAGACATTGTTCTATGGCCGTGCTGTGACTGAAGAAGAAGTGAAGGGTGAGGGGGTGAATTTTTCAGAGATATCAGGTATAGAAAGCCTGGCTGCTGTAAGAAAGTCTGATGCTGCTATTCAATGTATGAGGTGTGGAAATGATCAGAAAAGTGAGTTTTCGAAGATCCCCTGTTCCTGCGGCGAGGACTGCATCTATTGTTTATCCTGCATGCAGATGGGTCAGCTGCGCCTGTGCACCAAACTATGGCATCTTGCAGAAGAGAATGATTTTCCAAAGCTTAAGCAACCCATCCTGACTTGGCAGGGACGTCTGTCACCCCAGCAGGCTGAAGCTTCGAAAGCTATCGTCTCCTCCATAGATAATAAGGAAACGCGCTTGATCTGGGCAGTAGCCGGGGCAGGGAAAACAGAGATGCTTTTTGAAGGAATAGCTGCTGCCCTGGCGGCAAACAAGCGTGTCTGTATAGCCTCTCCCCGGATAGATGTGTGTTTGGAGCTCAGGCCGAGATTCAAGCAGGCTTTTGCTCATCTAGATTTCATCACTCTCTATGGAGGGATGGCGGAGAACTACCGCTATACTCAGCTGGTTCTCTCAACCACACACCAGCTTCTGCGTTTCAAAGAGGCCTTTGATGTTCTCATCATCGACGAGATCGATGCTTTTCCTTACCGGGATAATAAAAGCCTGCACCATGCAGCAGAAAGCGCGCGTAAAAAAAGCTCAACTTTAATTTATTTAACAGCCACCCCTGACGATAAGATGCAGGAGGCTGTGAGAAAAGAGAAGCTTTCAGCCAGTATCCTGCCTGCCAGATACCATGGCCATGCCCTGCCGGAGCCCCGGCTGGTCTGGGCCGGCAATTGGTTTCGTCAAGTTCTCAGACAGCCTGCCCGGTCTCCCATCATCAAAAGTATGGAGGAGAAACTGGATGAAAATCGCCGGTTTTTAGTTTTTGTGCCTAATATAAAGTGGATGCATTTGTTTGAAGAGATCTGCAGAAAAATTTTCCCGGGCCGTACTTTTACCAGTGTTTACTCTCAAGATCTTCAGCGCCAAGAAAAAGTGATGGCCATGCGGGAAGGCAAATTAGATTTTTTGATAACCACGACAATCTTAGAAAGAGGAGTGACTTTTAAGAACATTGATGTGCTGGTCATTGGATCTGAAGAAAAAATTTATACTGAGTCTGCTCTTGTACAGATAGCCGGCAGGGCGGGAAGAAGCTCTGACTATCCCAGAGGAGATGTGATATTTTTCCATTATGGCCAAAGTAAGGCCATGAAATCAGCTGTCCATCAAATCAGCCGGATGAACCATTTGGCTCGAAAGAAAGGCTTGATCAGTAGATGAAGTGTATGTGGTGTAAGAAGCAGCTGTATCATGAGCTGACACCGTCTTCTCTTTTTCAGCTGCGGTCCATCGAGCCGTTCGACCGCTGCCTGGAGTGCAGTCACCGCCTGGAAGAATTAAAAGGCCACTTATCCTGCCCGATGTGTTCTCGAAAACAATCTCATGATCAGGTGTGTGCGGATTGTCAAAGCTGGCAGCAGATCTATCCTGAACGTGTTTTTCACCATCAAAGTCTTTTCCATTATGACGGGATCATCAAAGAATGGTTAATTCACTTTAAGTATTTAAGGGATTATCGGCTTAAAAGCTTTTTAAGACCTGAGCTGCAAAGAGAATTATTAAAGTGCAGCCGGGATAAGACAATAGTACCCATTCCCATCTCTCCGGCCAGCCTGGAGACCAGGGGCTTTAATCAGGTGACAGCAATCCTGGAAGATGCATCTATTCCCTACTCAAATTTACTTCAATCTTTTAGAGATGGTAAAAAACAATCTGCAAAAAGCAAGGAAGAGAGACTGGAGAGTGGACAGTGCTTCCTTGTCGATTTAGATCAACTTCATTTACTATCCGGTGAAGAAGTGATTCTGGTAGATGATGTCTATACGACAGGAAGGACTCTTAACCACGCCCGGGATGCTCTCCTTGCTTCTTGCCGCCAGCTGAAGATAGAAACTTGGTCCATCGCCCGGTCTTAAATGGGACAGCGGAAAAATTGAAAAGGCTTATGTTTGTAATCCACCCCCCGCTGTCGTATAATTATATAAACCAAAAGGATGTTCATATTAGTAAACAGCCTTTATTGGAAGGAGAGTTTAACATGTTAAAATATACTATTCGCGGTGAAAATATTGAAGTCACCCCTGCTATTCGAGACTATGTTGAAAAGAAAGTAGGTAAGATAGAAAGATATTTTGATCAAGAAATCGACGCCACTGCCCATGTGAATCTGCGTACTTACTCAGATAATACAGCGGTTGTCGAAGTGACTATCCCACTTAAAAACTTGACCGTGCGGGCAGAAGAAGACTCACAGGACTTATATGGCAGCATCGATTTAGTGGTGGATAAGCTGGAACGCCAAATCCGTAAACACAAGACTAAATTGAACCGTCGCTCACGTGAGACAGGTTTACTGCCGGATTCAGTATTCGATGAAGCGCAGGTTGAAGATGACAACGATGGGGGCATTAACATTGTCCGCTCTAAACGTGTATCATTAAAGCCTATGAGTGATGAAGAAGCGGTCTTACAGATGGAAATGCTGGGCCATGACTTCTTTGTCTTTGAAGATGCAGATACAGACTCTACAAGCATCGTCTACCGTCGCCGAGATGGAGATTATGGGTTGATTGAAACGGATATCCAATAATAAAAGATTAAAAAACATCCTTTGAAGTCTCGATTGTAAAGAAGACATTTCAAGGATGTTTTTTTTATGTGTAAAATCTATTAAGGATTCTTATAGTCCTTTTTTTTTATCAAAAGAATGATATAATTATTCAGTATGCTTACCAGCAGGATTTTGAATGTTTGTATAGATATAGAGGAGAATAGTGCATGGCTAAACTTATTGAAAAAATATTTGATTCAAATAAAACTACTTTAAAGCGCTATGGAAAAATTGCCGATCGGATTGAAGCATTAGAAGATGAGATAGCGGAGCTTTCAGATGATGAACTAAAAGCCCGTACACCGGAATTTCAAAGACGCTATGCTGAAGGAGAATCACTGGATAATCTACTGGTAGAAAGCTTCGCTACTGTAAGAGAAGCTGCCAAGAGAGTCTTAGGACTTTTCCCTTACCGGGTTCAGCTTATGGGTGGAATCGCCTTACATGAAGGTAATATCGCCGAGATGAAAACTGGAGAAGGTAAAACATTGACAGCTACACTGCCGGTTTATCTGAATGCCATCTCTGGTAAAGGTGTCCATGTTGTAACGGTCAACGAGTACCTGGCTACACGTGACTCGGAAGAGATGGGTGAGCTGTACCGCTGGCTGGGCTTGACTGTAGGCTTAAACCTTAACTCAAAGGGAGCAGATGAAAAGCGCGAAGCTTTCGCCTCCGACATCACTTATACGACCAATAATGAAATCGGTTTTGATTACTTAAGAGATAATATGGCCGTTTATAAAAGCCAGCTGACCCTCCGCGGTTTGAATTATGCCGTTGTGGATGAGGTCGACTCTATTTTGATTGATGAGGCCAGAACGCCGCTGATCATCTCAGGTCCTCAGTCCGGCTCTACTGCCCTTTATAATCGAGCAGATTTCTTTGTCAAAAG